>CALMAN010000001.1 GCA_937859835.1 uncultured Acidipila sp.
GGCTTACCGGCGCGCCCGCCATCACCATCAGCGGCTTTGACAACCTTGCCAACGCCACCCCGCCCTCGGGCCGCAACGACATCACCGGCATCCTTACCGATACCCTCGCCGTGGTCGTCGGCAAGCACGACCTCCGCGTCGGCGGCGAGTACCGCCAGGCCCAGCTCGACGAGTTCTACCAGCGCAAACAGCGCGGCGCCTTTTCCTACCAGGGCTCGCAGGGCCCCTGGGCCGACCCGGAACGGTCCATCGCGCTCGGCGGCCAGGGCGCCCTTTCGGTGTGCGAACAGGCCACCGGCACCACCGCCGGCACCCAAACCCCGCTCTACACCGACCCCCCCCCCCTCGCGCTGGCTGACTACCTGGCCGGCTGCACCTACTCCGACAGCATCGTGCGCGGCGATACCAAGCGCCAGGTCTTTGTCAACACCTACTCGCTCTTCGCCCAGGACGCCTGGCAGCTTGCTCCGCACTTCAACCTCAACTACGGCATCCGCTACGACTATCTCGGGCCCATGCACGACGGGCAAAAGGACCTTTCCGTCTTCCGCCCCGATATCCCAAACCTCCCGGTTCCCGGCATCGCCTTTCAGGGCGCGCAGATCAGCAGCCTTTATAACCCTGCCCACGACAACGCCAGCCCCCGCGTAGGCTTCTCCTGGACCCCCGGCGCCACGGCGCAAACCGTCGTCCGCGCCGGCTTCGGCGTCTTCTTCGACGAGCCCAACCTCAACCCCTTCCTCGATAACCGGCCGCCCAACAATGGCGCTTCGGGCGCCGAAAGCAATCCCGCCGGACCCAACCCGGCCGCCAACCTGGGGCAGAACTTCCAGGTCATCCCCGCCAACGGCGCCGCTCTGTTCCCGGCCACCGCCGCCTTTACCCCCACCCAGAGCTACAACCTGTTCTCCGTCAACCCCAACTTCCGCAGCGCCTACAACTACAACTTCAACTTCAATCTCGAACAAAAGCTCGGCCCCAACCTCCTGGCGACCCTCGGCTACGTCGGATTTTAATTAATTTATATGCTGATCATCCTCTTTTAAAAGTATGGTGCCGTCGGCAGCAGCGGCATCTGTCCTGCACCGCCATCCAAAGCACCTTTGCCCAAAACGCCACCCGCCCCTACGGCGCCGAGTTTCCCTTCTACGGCGTCATCAACGAGGTCGACTCGGCCGGCACCTCCAACTACAGCTCCTTCCAGGCCACCCTCCGGTCGACCAACTGGCACGGGCTTACCTCCCAGTTCGCCTACACCTGGGCGCATGGCCTCGACCTGATGACCCAGTACCGCAACACCGTGCCTGAAAACTCCTTCGACCTCCATGCCGACTACGGCAACATGGACTACGACGTCCGCAACACCTATGTCGCCTACCTCAACTACACCGTGCCGCAGTTCGCCGGGCCGCACTGGCTCAGTGCCGGCTGGCAGCTCAACAGCCTCATGACCTTCCGCACCGGCACCCCCTACACCGTCTACACCGGGACCGACACCAGCGGCACCGGCGAAGGGGAAGACCGCGTCGACATGAACGGCCCCCTCGTCGAAGGCTCGCGCACCATCACCAATCACAGCGGCGTCCTCAGCTGGTTCACCAACGGCCCGAACAACAACTCCACCTTTTCGGCGCCCGTCAACGCCTACGGCACCATGCGCCGCAACGCCCTCTACGGGCCCGGCTACCGCGATGTCGACCTTTCCGTCTTCAAGGACGGCCACATCACCGAGCGCGTCAGTGCCCAGTTCCGGGTAGAAATGTTTAACCTGTTCAACACCATCAACCTGGCGCCGCCCGACAACTACCTCAGCGACGGCACCGGTGCCTTTGGCACCATCACCAGCACCATCGGCTACTACAACGGCGCCCCCGGCATCGGCCCAGGCGAGCCGTTCAACACGCAGCTCGCGCTTAAAATCATCTTCTAGGCCGGCGCTGCCCACCGCGGGGCCCGCCCCACGTCTCCACTCCGGGGGCGTGGGGCGAGGCTGCTTCCCGGGCGCGGGCCCGCGCGGGCACGGCCGCAAAGCGCTTCTGTCTCCCCTAGTTCGCGGGCCGGTTCACGGGCCAACACACACAGGCAACACGCACACGATGGAGCTTCCAAAATGGGTGTAAGTCGCAGAGAGTTTCTTGCCCGCGTCGGGCAGGCAGGCGGGTTCCAGGCAGCCTTTGTCACCATGCACTCCCTGGGCCTCATGGCCCCGTCCGCGGCCGCCACGGCTCCGCTTGCCCTTGCCCCCGACACCGGCAAGGGTGTCCGGGTCGCGATCCTCGGCGGGGGCATCGCCGGCCTGGTCGCCGCCTATGAGCTGCGCGCCGCCGGCTACAACTGCGTTGTGCTTGAAGCACGCGGCCGCCCCGGGGGCCGCAATCGCACCGTGCGCGGCGGCGACACGGTCACGCTCCAAGACTTCCCCGCCCAAACCTGCAGCTGGGAAACGGGAAACTACCAGAACGTCGGCCCCGCGCGGCTGCCTTCCATCCACCGTACGGTGCTCGGCTACTGCCGCAAACTGGGCGTCGAGGTGCAGGTGGAAGTCAACACCAGCCGTTCCAGCTACCTCCAAAACGACAACGTGGAAGGCGGCAAGCCCCTGGTCCAGCGCGAAGTCATCAACGACACCCGCGGCCACGTCAGCGAGCTGCTCATGAAGTGCATGAGCTCCGGCGCGCTCGACGCCGACTTTTCCAAGGACGACCGCGACCGCATGCTCAGCTTCCTGCGCATCTACGGCCCGCTCGACGAAGCCGGCAAGTACAACGGCAGCGACCGCGCCGGCTACCTGAAGCCGGCCGGCGCCGGCAACGACGCCGGGGTTCTCAGCCAGCCCATCAGCATGCATACCCTGCTCGAGGAAAACTTCTGGCAGGGCATCCTGTTTGAAGAAGCCTTCGACATGCAGGCCACCATGATGCAGCCGGTCGGCGGCATGGATCGCATCCCCTACGCCTTCGCCAAGTCGCTCGGCGACCTCGTCCGCTACAACGCCCCGGTCACCGAAATCCGCAAAACCGCAAACGGGGTCCGCATCGGCTACACCGAAGGGGGGGCCGCAAAGCAGGTCGAAGCCCAGTACTGTATCTGCGCCCTTCCCTTGACCATGCTCAAAAACATCCCCAACGATTTTTCAGCCCCGTACAAAAAGGTCATCGACGAGTGCACCTATGCCCACGCCTACAAGGTCGCCTGGGAAAGCCGCCGCTTCTGGGAGCAGGACTACAACATCTACGGCGGGCTCGAGTTTGTCAGCGAAGGCTGTAGCCCAATCTGGTTTCCCTCGGGCGGCCTTTTCTCCGAGCGCGGCGTGCTGGTCAGCGGCTACACCGACGAGCGCTCTTCCCCCTTCGGCCGCATGACCCTCGAGCAGAAGCTGGCCGAAAGCCGCAAGTCCATCGAGCGGCTCCATCCCGGGCACGGCAAGGAACTGGAAAAACCCATCTATGTCGGCTGGGGCTACGTGCCCTACAACCAGGGCTCATGGATCCAAAGCTATGCGCCCGGCGAAGAGCGTGCTCCCGGCGCCGGCGTCAACCGCCAGGGCGCCCCCGCCCATCCCACCGCGGCCAAAACCGGGACCAACTCCGGCTACCAGACCCTGATCGCCGCCGACGGCCCCATCTACTTTGCCGGCGACCATTGCAGCCACATCGTCGGCTGGCAGGAAGGTGCGGCTCTCAGCTCGCTGCGCGCCATCCAGATGATCGCCGACCACACCAACGCGGCCCGTCTGGCCGGCGCCCACCGCAGCTCCACGCAGGCCTGATCTGTGCCACCGCACCAGCCACCAAGAAACGCCCAAGGAGCGTCGATGCCCGTTCGCCAATGGATTGCCGTTGCCGCCATAGCTGCCATCACCGCTGGCGCGGCCGGCGCCCAAACCACCGTCAAGCACCTCCAGCCCAACGAAAAAAGCCCGATCGCCAACGGTGTTTGGGCCGGCGACACCCTGTACCTCAGCGGCCAGCTGGCCTCGCCCGTCACCCCGGCCGACCCCGCCAAGGGCACCGAAGCCGTCTACGGCGACACGGCCACCCAGTCGCTTTCAGCGCTCAACAAAATTCAGGCCCTGCTCAAGGAGCAGGGCCTCGACATGAAGGATGTTGTCAAGATGACGGTCTTTCTCGCCGGCGACCCGGCCAAGGGCGGCAAGCTCGACTTCCCCGGGCTCCAGGCCAGCTACACCCGCTTCTTCGGCACCGCCGACCAGCCCAACAAACCGGCCCGCAGCGCCTTCCAGGTCGCCGCGCTCGCCGCTCCCTGGGCCCTGGTTGAGATCGAGGTCATCGCCGTCCGCTCCCACTAACCCCCGCACCTAGAACGGAGGCCCAGGTCGCGACGCGACCGGGGCCTCTAAATCCCGCAACCGCGCCCGCGGCAGGGTCCGCAACCCACGCCGGCCACTACGCTCTACGAAAGCATCCCGCTCCCGTTCCTCAGCACCGCGGCCCGTGCCGGGCTGCCCGGGGGCGCGCTCATCACCTGCTTAAACGCGCTCTGGAACTCGGCCATGTCCTTCGCCGTCCCCACCGTGATCCGCACCGAGGTCGGCATGATCGGCCACACCCGCCCGATATACACGTTGTGCTCGGCCATCGCCGCCATCACCTCGTGCCCCGGCCGCCCCGTATCGATCATGAAGCAGTTGGTCTCCGAAGGAATGAACTTGTAGTTGTTCGCCGCCAGCCACTCAAAGGTCTGGTTGCGCAGGTCCGCGTTGATCGTCTTACGCTGCGCGATGATGCCCGGCTCTTCGAGGCTCGTCGTCGCCGCAGCCACCGCCATGATCGGCATCGGGTTCATCCCGTAGTAGCCGATCTTGAGGAGCAGGTCCGGCCGCCCGATCGCCAGCCCGCAGCGCACCCCGGCCATCCCGTACAGCTTCGAAAAGGTCCGCAGCACGATCACATCCTTGTCCGCCTTCACCAGGTCCAGCGACGGCGTCGCGTCCGAAAAGTGGATGTATGCCTCGTCGATCAGCAGGATCGACCCCGCCGGCTTTTGCGCCAGCAGCCGCTCAATTGCTTCCCGCGGCGTCGTCGTGCCGGTCGGGTTGTTTGGGTTGCAGATGTAAAACACGCCGCCCTCGGGCGCCGCCGCCAGCATCGCCGCCGTGTCGTGGGCGTGCGTCGCGGTCAGCGGCACCTTCACCACCGGCGCCCCGTTCATTGCCGCCGCCCGCATCCCGGCCTCGTAGCCCGGGTCGGCCGTCACATACGCCCGCCCCGGCGCCGTAAACGCTAGCACCGTGTAGTGGAGCGGCTCGCTTGAGCCCGCATACACCGACACATACTCAGGCTTCAAGCCTTCCTGCGCGGCAAAGGTCGCGGCCAGCTTGTCCGTCAGATCGCTGTCATACCGGCCACCTTCCGGGATCAAGGCCGATATCGTGGAGCAGGCCGCCGCGCACGGCCCCAGCGGGTTCTCGTTCGCATCAATGCGTATCGCGCCCGCCGGGTCGGCCTTGCGCGGCATCCGCCGCTGCGCCTGGGCCAGCTGTGCTTCGGTAAACAAGGGCATCGCGGAAACAGCAGCCGAACTGAGTGCGGCGGTACGGAGAAAACTGCGGCGTGTTACAGGCATTGGTGATAACTCCCTGTAAGCGAGCCTAGCCTCTGCCCCGCAAGCAAACAAGCAGGAAACCGGCGAATAACTAAGTCTTGTGATCGCGATAAGTTCCACTTATCTAGCCGACGCGCCGGGCCTTCCCCCGAC
>CALMAN010000002.1 GCA_937859835.1 uncultured Acidipila sp.
GCATCTGTGCCGACGCGGCCACCACATGCACGGGCCCCGACCCGCCCAGACCCGGCGCGGCCGCTTTTGGATCCGCGGGCTTTTGGAGGTAGGTGGATCGGACGTCGCCCGTGGCCACGGCGTCCCCGGTGTCGCGCCGGTAGTCGATGGTGGTGCCGGTCAGGGCCAGCGTGTCGTTGTGGACGCGGGGAGGCGTTTGCCCGTCGCCCGCCAGGTGGAGGGTCTGCTCGGCAGACCGGTAGGTGCTCACGACCCCCTCGGCATACAGCGGTTGCTGCGGCGAGCCGTCGGTGCGCTTGCTGCCGCGCGCAGGCTGCGCCGTCATGGTGACGTGCCCTTTCTGGACGGCTGTGTCGATCTCCGCGCTTTCCCCGCTGGAGGCTTTGGCCAGCCCGGGTGCGGGCGTAAACAGGACCTGGAGGGTGTCGCCGCGGCTTGAGTCGGTCGCGCCATCGGGCGCGTAGTTATCCACCTCCGTGGCGCCGGTTCCATCCAGCTGCCGCAACTGCCGTCCTCCGGCCAGCAGCGCCACCAGCTCCTGCCCGTGGATGGCGGTGTGCCGGGGCGGCGCGCCGTAGGGCAGGTCGTGGAGATTTATCGTGGCCCCGCCCTGCGCAACAGCCCGCTGCGCCTCGCTGGCCCCATCCGGGCCGGGCGCAAAGTCCAGGTCCAGGGTGCTGGCCGTGATTTCCCGCGTGGCCGAGCCGCGCGGGTCGCCGGCCAGGGAGTTCTCCTGGAGCACAAAGGAAACAGCATTGCGAAACCGCGCATGCTGCAGCACGGCCTTGCCGCCGGCGCCGGGCGCAAACCGCAGCGTACCCTCAACGGCGTTGCCGTGCATGTTCGACACCGGGCCGCTCGAAAGGAAGTTCACTCCCCCGCCTGCCTGCGCAGTGAGCGGTTGGCTGCGCGGGTCAAATTCGGCGGACGCGGTTGCGCAGAACAGCTCGCCGCCTCCGTCGCTGATCAGATGCACGTGGTCTTCCGCGTCCAGGTGCTCGACCGAGCCGTCGGGGCGGAAGCGCACGGTGGCATGGTCGGCCGAATCGCGACTGCCCTCGTACTCGCTTCGCGCCTGGAGCAGGTAGGCGACATGGTTGTCGCGCAGCAGCTCAGCATGCCCCGCGTAGACCACCGACGGGCTGCCGTTCTGGTCGGCATGGAGCTCCACCGCGCTTTGGAGAACCAGGACGCCGGTTTTTGCGTTGTAATCGCCACCCACGGCTTTTCCGCTGGCTCGCGGCAGGGCAAAGGCGAGCGCCTGGTCGGTTCTGGCTTCGCCGCTCCGCTGGTCAAAGCGAAGCCCGCTGGTTTCGATGTGGATGGTGTCCGGCAGGGTTTGCGCGCCGGGCGCTGGTCCGGGCGCTGGTCCGGGCGCCCCGGCGGGCGAGGCCATGTCGATGATGACGTTACCCCGGGCGGTGACGACCCCGGCGTTTTTGTCGTAAAGAAAGTCGCTGCCGGTGATCCTGTCCTGCCGGCGCGAGCCTTCCGGCCCGTAGAGCGTGATCGCAACATCGTGCAGCTCCGCTTCCCCAGCCTTGAACTCCACAATGCGCGAAGCGTGGATGGTAAAGATGGTGTGCCCATGCTGCGACTGCGACCAGGTAAAGCCGCTTGCGGTCTGCGAAACATCGACCCCCAGCTTTCCCGGCAGGTCGAAATGGAAGCCATGCCCCTGGAGGCGCTGGAGCCCCAGCATGCTGAGCAGCACAGCGGCCAGGGCAGCGAAGCTGGCGAGAAGGATGGTGCGAACCGTTTGCGTGCGCGTCCCTTCAATGACGAGCTTGGGCATGGGCTAGTTCACCTGCTGCAAACGCGCAATCAGCCGTTCCGCCAGGCTTTCGCCAGACTCTGACCAGAGCAGACGCGAGGAGATGCCGCAGTTTTTTTCAATCGCGCGGACCAGAGCCACCAGCTGCGCGATGTTCTCCCTTACCTTGGCGGCTGCCTCCGTATCGAACTCCACGTCCTCCTGAAGAAAGGGGGTGTCGAGGCCGAAGCCGATGCGCACCTGCCCGTTGGTTTCATAGGCGCCTTCGTCGAACTCCGGCCCAAAGCCCACAACCCGTACCCGTGCCGGCAGTTGGCGCCAGAGCGGGTCCAGATCGCCTTCGAGCTCCGGCTGCCACAGCGGCCAGTCCAGCTCAAACTCGTAGGCAAAATCATCGTGGAGGAGGTTCATGGCTTCGGGTACGGCGCGTGCCGGGGCGGCCGCGTCGCTTTCCTCTTCGTCGTAGATACGGGTGTACACCGGCGCTTCCGACCACCCGATCGGGTACACGGAAACGGCTTCGATCCGGGGCGAGTCGCCGGACGCGGCGCCGATGACGGCGAACTGGCGCAGCACGCCGAGAACGGCCGGGCCGAGCGCCGCAGCTTGGAAGTGCGGATACCAAAGGCTGAGAAACAATTGATCGGCCATGTCTTCTAGATGCCCGGCCGTCCCCTTCGGCTCGCAGCGGCTTAGACGGAAAGGGGGTACATTCGTAATAAAAGATTCTTGTAATTCCCCGGCGTTTTGGGTTAGCTTGAATCAAGCTCGTTACTGAGTGGGTTCGTTCTGCACGGTTCTATGAAGTTGCCATGCGTTGCGCCTTGCTCCGATAGACAGCGAAATTCGATTCCAAAGGAATACCAGTCACATGGAACAAGGCACAGTTAAGTGGTTTAACGACGCAAAGGGCTTCGGCTTCATCACCCGCGAAAGCAACAACGAAGATGTTTTCGTGCACTTCACGGCAATCAGTGCGAACGGCTTCCGCTCGCTTCAGGAAGGCCAGCGCGTTCAGTTCAACGTGGTGCGCGGCCCCAAGGGCTTCCAGGCCGAGAACGTCCAGGCCCTGTAAACGCTTCTTCGCTTCACACGTCTGGAAACAAAGCGGCGGCCTCCGGGCCGCCGCTTTGTTTTGCTTGAACCAGTACCTGCTTGGTGCCTGCCCGGCTCGTGCTCGGCTCCTGCTCGGCTCCTGCTCAGCGGCTCTGTTTGCGGCCTGATCGCCCGGCTACTTGCGCGGGCCCCCGCCTTCTTCGCGGGCCGTACCCAGCTCTTCCTGCTTCTCTTTTTGCTTTTCTTTTTGAAAGCGCTGCTCGACCTTGCTGAGCGTGGTCTTCGGTCCGGGCGCCTTTCCGTTCCGGTCTGCTGCCCCGGCGTTCTCCTTGCCATGGTGCGCGCCGCTCTGCTTGCCGTTCTGCGCCCCGTTCTGGGCTCCGTTCTGGGGGCTGCTTTTTGGGAGCAGGCTGCTGGGCGTGCTGCGCGCCGGAACAAACGAAGTCGGCCGGGACGCCGAACCTCCGGGAATGCCCGGGGTGCGCGGCCTGGGCGCGCCACTCGCAGCGGGAAGAGCGACCGGGCCCGACGGAGCCGCGGCGACCGGTGCCGGGGTTTCGGCGACCGGCGCCGGCTCAAGCGCGGCCATCAGGGTCGCGCCGCGCGGTTTGGTCGGGATCACCAGCGGGCGGCCATCCGGCCCCACAATCTGCATAAGGTAGAGGTAACGAACCGTATCCTCCTGGAAGCGGTTCATCATGCCCTCGAACATGTCGAAAGACTCGCGCTTGTACGCCACCAGCGGGTCCTGCTGCCCGTAGCCGCGCAGCCCGATCCCTTCCTTCAGGTGATCCATATTCAGCAGGTGGTCCTTCCACAACCCATCGAGCACGCTGAGCATGATGACGCGCTCGTGGTAGCGCATGCCCTGCGAACCGATGACCTCCTCCTTGGCCGCGTAGCGGTCGCGCAGGTTGGTAAAGATCGCCTCCCCGAGCTGGTTGCGGCTCAGCTCGTCCGGGTTGATGCCCTCGGCGTCCAGGTCGAGGCCGAACTGGTCCTTGAGCTTGGCGCGCAGGGCGGCGGTGTCCCACTGGTCGGGATGCACCTTTTCGGGCGCGGTCTCGTCGAGGATCGAGCTGAGCAGGTTCGCGACATAGTCTTCAGTCACCAGCTCACGCTGGTCCATGCCTTCGAGCAGCCCGTGACGCAGCCCGTAAACTGCTTCGCGCTGCTTGTTCATCACGTCGTCGTACTCAAGCAGGTGCTTGCGCGACTCAAAGTTCTGCGCTTCCACGGCTTTCTGCGCTGCCTCGATGCGGCGCGAAATCATGCCGCTCTCAATCGGCACCCCTTCTTCCATGCCCATGCGCTGCAGCAGGCTCGAAACCCACTCGCGGGCAAAGATGCGCATCAGGTCGTCTTCAAGCGAAAGGTAAAAACGCGAAGCCCCGGGGTCGCCCTGGCGTCCGGCGCGGCCGCGAAGCTGGTTGTCGATGCGCCGCGACTCGTGCCGCTCGGTGCCGAGGATGTGCAGCCCGCCGGCCGCAACCACCTCGTCGTGCTCGCGCTGGACCTCGGCGGCGTGCTTTTCGAGCGCGCGCTGCCAGTCCGCCTCCGTGCACTCAAACTCCTGGCCCTGGTAGTAGAAGCGCTCCATGCCGGGCGCAGCTACCGGCTGGATCGCGCCCTCGGCTGAGGCGACCGGCTTGGCCCGCTTGGCCTTGGCAAGCTCCTGCTTGGCAATAAACTCCGCGTTGCCGCCGAGCAGGATGTCGGTGCCGCGGCCGGCCATGTTGGTCGCTATCGTGACCATGCCGAGCCGCCCGGCCTGCGCGACGATCTCGGCTTCGCGCTCGTGGTATTTCGCGTTGAGCACCACGTGGCGCACGCCCTTGTGCTGCAGGATGCGCGACAGCAGCTCCGACTTCTCGATCGAAGTCGTGCCGACCAGTACCGGCTGCTTGTTCTTGTTCAGCTCAGCAATCTCTTCGGCCACCGCGTTGTACTTTTCCCCGGCGGTCCGGTACACAACGTCCGGGAACTCCTTGCGCTGCATGGCCCGGTTGGTGGGGATGACGACAATCTCGAGCTTGTAAATCTTGTCGAACTCAACGGCTTCGGTTTCGGCGGTACCGGTCATCCCGGCCAGCTTCCTGTAGAGCCGGAAGTAGTTCTGGAAGGTAATGGTCGCCAGGGTCTGATCTTCGCGGCGGATGTTGACGCCTTCCTTGGCCTCGACGGCCTGGTGGAGCCCGTCCGACCAGCGACGGCCGGGCATCAGGCGGCCCGTGAACTCATCAACAATAATGACTTCGCCGTCCTTGACCACGTAGGCCACGTCGCGCCGGTAGAGCGTGTGCGCCTTGATGGCGACCTCGACATGGTGCTTCAGCTCCCAGTTCTCAACATCGGCGATGTTGCCGATGCCGAGCAGCCCTTCGATCTTTTCCCAGCCTTCATCGGTTACGGTGATCGACTTGTGCTTTTCGTCGACGACGTAGTCGCCGGTAAGCGTCTTTTCTTCGCCCTTTTCAATCTCCTCGCCCTGCACAAGCGAAGGGATGATGCGGTTTACGCGGACATACTTGTCGGTGGTCTGGTCGGTCGGTCCGGAGATGATCAAGGGGGTGCGCGCTTCGTCGATCAGGATCGAGTCCACTTCATCGACGATGGAGTAGAAATGCCCGCGCTGCACGCAGTCGGCAAGCTCGAACTTCATGTTGTCGCGCAGGTAGTCGAAGCCGAACTCGTTGTTGGTCCCGTAGGTGATGTCGGCCGCGTACGCCTCCCGGCGCTGGGCGTCGTCGAGATCGTGGACGATCACGCCGACCGAAAGGCCAAGGAACTCATAAATTTTGCCCATCCACTCGGCGTCGCGCTTGGCCAGGTAGTCGTTGACCGTGACCACGTGGACGCCGTGCCCGGCAAGTGCGTTGAGGTAGCAGGGCGCGGTGGCAACCAGCGTTTTGCCTTCCCCGGTGCGCATTTCAGCGATCTTGCCCTGGTGCAGCACCATGCCGCCAATCATCTGCACGTCGAAGTGGCGCATCCCTACGGCGCGGCGGCTCGCCTCGCGCACCACCGCAAAGGCCTCGGGCAGAAGCTCGTCGAGCACCCGCTTTTCGGCCGCGCGGGTTGCATCCTCGCCGTCGTTCTTGACCGCCTCGACGGCAGCGGCGATCCGGGCTCTGAAGGCAATGGTTTTCGCGCGCAGCTCATCATCGGAAAGCGCCTGCAACGCCGGTTCAAAACCGGCGATCTCGCTCACAACCGGCAGCAGGCGCTTGACCACCCGCTCGTTGCTGGTCCCGAAAATCCTGGTTAATGTGCCACCGATCAAAGCGTGCTTCCTCGCACTCCAGTGTAAATGGTCCTGTCCGGCAGCGGCGCCCGGCGCACAAAAGCCGTCCCAAAACGGGCTGGCTTTGGGGTCAGGATCGCGGGCCAGGATTACAAGGAAAGGCCGCCCTGGTCGCCGGCCGGCTGATCCAGTGATCCGGTAATGCAATGATCCACCGGCGCCGCGCCCGTCGCTAGCGCTCCAGGTGCCGCAAGAAGAAGCTCGCCATCGCCGCGTAGGCTTCGCGCGATTCGGGCAGGCTCACATCGTTCCAAAAGGCGTGCGGCAAGCCGTCGAACTGCACCATCTCGGTCGGGACACCGTCGCGCATCCAGGCCCGCTGCATCGCGGTCGTGCCCGACTGGAGGAAGTCGCGGCTGCTGGTGAGAAACAGGGTGGGCGGCAGGCCAACAAGCGCGGCAAACACTGGCGACAGCAAGGGGTCGCGTGCGTCGGCGGTGCCCGTGTACTCCGGATCGATCGACGCGTGCTCGGGGTTCGGCTTGGGTGGGGCGAGCGGGCCGGTGAAGCCTGAAAGCGTAAACAGGGCGGCCGAGTCGCCGGCCGCCGAAAAGTCGGCAAAGCCTGAGAACACGCCCAAAGCCGCCGGTTCGGGTAGGTTGAGCTGCTTGAGCCGGACCGCGATTTCGCCGGTCAAGATGGCCCCGGCGGAGGTTCCGTAGATGACGATGTGCCTGGGTTGGTAGGTTCGGAGCAGTTCGCGGTACACGGCGACCGCATCGTCAACGGCGGCTGGGTACACGTGCTCGGGGGCAAGCCGGTACAGTACAGACACGACGCGCGTCCGCGTCAGGTTGGCGATGGGGATCGACTCCGTAAGCGAGCCCGAGTCGGAGTTGAAGCCGCCTCCATGGACGCACATCAGGACGCGGTCCGCGTGCACTCTGAGCGGCGCCTGGAGCCCGTGCGTCCCGGCAGCTGGAGATGCGAACACAGAATAGTGCAGCGGGTCCGCCGTTGCCCCGGAGCCCGTTTGCGGACCCGGCTTGGTGTCCGGCAGCGGATCCACCAGCCGCACCGGGACGCCGCCCATGGTTTGCCCGTCCGTAATCTTGACCGGGTACACCTCCGCCGACTTCCGGCCCGCCCCCTCCTGCCAGGCCTGCGTCCCGGCCCGGCGCTTCACCACGTCGGGTTCCATGTTCGGCGCGTCCGTGCCCGGCTTGCTCCAGCTTGCCCGCGCCTCGTCGCTCAGGGTCGGCGGCAGCGGCACCACGCGCGTGATGTGCGCCGTTCCATCCGCCGTGACCACGCTGGTGTCGGTCTGCGGAGGTGGTGGCCCCTGCGTCGGCGTGCTGGTTTGCGCCGGGGCAGCAAGCGAGGAAGCAAGCAGGGCAAGGGTCAGGGTTTGAAGCAAGCGAGGGTTCCTCGGAGCCCCCTCACTATAGCGCACCGGCAGGGCAGGGTGCTCTGCTTTGCCCCCGCCCCCAAGCTTCGGAGGCTAGCGGGCCCGGGGGTGCGTCCGGTCATAGACCGCCGCGACCTGGCCGAGCGTGAGCTGGGTGTAGCGCTGGGTCGTGGCAAGCCGCTGGTGCCCGAGCAGCTCCTGGATCGCGCGCAGGTCGGCGCCCTCGGCAAGCAGGTGGGTCCCGAACGCGTGGCGCAGGGTGTGCGGGTGAGTTTCCGGCGGGAGCCCGCCCGCGATGGCCAGCGCCTTGAGGATGCGGCCGATGGACCGGGTGGTGAGCCGCGGAACCGCCCCGGCCGCGCGGGCATGCGGGGCGACCTGGGCCGGCAGCAACAGCGGGCCGGCTTCGCCGGCGAGCAGCGCGGCGAGCGTCCTTCCCGCCGGATCGGAGGCCGGGTGTTCTCGTTTGCCCGCGCCGTCCGGCGGCTGCAGGTGCGCCTTCGCGAGCGCCGCCGCGCGGGTGGGCAGGTAGCGCCGCAGCGCGTGCGCAACCGGGGCGCCAAACGGCACGTACCGCTCCTTCCGCCCCTTGCCCCGTACCCGCAGCAGCTCGCCGGTCGCGTCGATCGCGCCGAGATCGAGCCCGGCCAGCTCCGCGTTGCGCAGCCCGCAGCCGTACAGCAGCTCCAGGATCAGCGCGTCGCGTTCCGGCCAGGCGGCGATGGCCGGCAGCGCCCTCGAGTCCATAGCCGCGTTCAGCTCGCCGGCTGTGGGCACCCGCGGCAGCCGGCGGGGCAGCCGGGGCGTGGTGACCAGGGTGGCCGGGTTGTGTTGCAGCAGCCCTTCGCGCGCAAGCCACCCGCACCAGGAGCGCACGGCGGCCAGCGCCCGCGCCACCGACGACTTGGCCAGGCCACGGTTGTAGAGCACGTACAGGTAGCCCTCGACGTGCTTGTGGGTGAGCTCGGCGGGGGTGCCGAGGCGCGGCGTGAGGGAGGCCGCAAAGTCGCCGAGCTCGCGCCGGTACGCCCGCAGGGTATGCGCTGAAGCGGAGCGCTCATGCTCAAGGGCCGCCAGAAAGCGGGCCAACGGTTCGTGAAAGGCCGGCGGCAGCTCGCCGGCGGGCGTCGAGCCAGGGTTCGGCCGGTCTCGCTTCGGGTCTCGCTCCCGGTCTCGCTTCCGGTTTGGCTTCGT
>CALMAN010000003.1:0-6451 GCA_937859835.1 uncultured Acidipila sp.
CAGCAGGCTGGGCTCATTCGGGGCGCGCAGCCGGATCATGCGGTCGATCGCGTAGGGCGAGCGCTGGCCGGCATGGTGGTAGTGGCGCACCTGCAGCTCACCCAGCAGCCCGATCGCAAGCATCTGGATCCCGGCCAGGATCAGGATGCCGGCAACCACAACCAGCGGTCCGTGCTCGTCCATCACGTGCTCGTGGGTGATGAGCTTGAGCGCAAGCAGCAGGATGGCGACGGCGAAGCCGCCAAACATCGAAAGCGCGCCAAAGGTCCCGAAAAAGTGAAGCGGCCGCGTCATGTACCGGAGCAGAAAACGAATCGTCAGCAGGTCAAAGAAGACCCGAAAAGTGCGGCTGATGCCGTAGTGGCTTTTGCCCCGCTCGCGGTGCACATTCTTGATAGGGATTTCGCAGATTGACGCCCCATACCAGGAGGCCAGCGCCGGGATGAACCGGTGCATCTCGCCATACAGCGGCACGGCCTGGATCACCTCGCGCCGGTACGCCTTGAAGGTGGTGCCGAAGTCGTGAATCCGGACCCCGGAAAGCCTGGCCATCAACCAGTTGGCGCAGCGCGAAGGGATGCGGCGCATGACGAAGTTGTCGATCCGCTCCTTGCGCCACCCGGAAACCACATCGAATCCTTCTTCGAGCTTCTCGATGAAGTGGGGAATCTCGTTGGGGTCATGCTGCAGATCGCCGTCCATGGCCAGGATGAACTCGCCCTGCGCGTGATCAAAGCCGGCCGCAAGCGCGGAGGTTTGGCCGAAATTGCGCCGCAGCTTGATGACCAGCACGCGACTATCGACGGCCGCAATCTCCTCCAGCAGCTTGTAGGAGCGGTCCGACGAGCCGTCATCGACCAGCACCAGCTCAAACGACTCGCCTACCTGCTCCATAACCGCCTTGAGCCGGTCATACAGCGCGGTGATGTTCTCTTCCTCGTTGTGGAACGGCACGACGATCGAGTATTTCGGCATGGCCCCAGTGTATACTTGCCGCCCTTCGCGCATCCCCTAGCGCTTGGGGAACTCCTCGGCCTCGGAGTAGTTGCCGACCATCTCCAGAAAGACGCGTTCGGTGGTCTCCGCGTCCTCAAGCGCCTGGTCGACGAAATCGGGCGACCCGCCCTGGCCGCACAGCCACTTGCGGGCGTCCTCGCGATCCGGCGACTGGTGCACAGCCTTTTCCTGGTGGTAGTTCGAGCCGGCCTGCTCGGCGATGAGGTAGCCTTCACCCTGCTTGCGAATTTCTAGATTGCGTACTGCCATCGGATTGCCTCCGGAGTTTGGATGCGCCGGCTTTACTCCTGCATCAGCAGCTCGGCCGCGACCCGGGCGGCATAGCTGCAGGCGGAGCGATCGACGTCCTTGTGCGTGACAAAGCGGACCGCACGCGGGCCAACCGCGCCGGCCAACACCCCGCGCCGCTTCAGGGCTTGCACAAAGGCGCCGGCGTCGCGGCTCCCGCGCAGCTTAAAGATGACGATGTTGCTTTGCACCCCGTGCAGGTCCAGCTCCACCGCGGGCAGGGCGGCAAGCCGCTCGGCCAGCACCCGGGCGTTGCTGTGATCTTCATGGAGGCGCGCCGGCATCTCTTCAAGCGCGATCAGGCCGGCGGCGGCCAGGATGCCGGCCTGCCGCATGCCGCCGCCAAGCGCCTTGCGCACCGAGCGGGCGCGCCCGATAAACTCGGCCGAGCCGACCAGCATGGATCCCACCGGGGCCGACAAACCCTTGGACAGGCAGAACATCACCGAATCAAAGCCGCTCGTGAGCTCGCGCACCGAGATGCCCAGGTGGGTCGCGGCGTGGAAGATGCGGGCGCCGTCGAGGTGGACCGGGAGCCCAGCCTCACGCGCGCCTGCCCAGATCTGCTCAAAGACCGCGAGCGGCGTGACGATGCCGCCCGCCATGTTGTGTGTGTTTTCGAGCGAAATCAGCCCGGGCTGCTGGCGGTAGTAGAGCTTCGGGCCCAGCAGGCTCTGGATGTGTTCCCAGCGAAAAACGCCGTCCTCGGCATAAACGGTACGCAGCTGGCAGCCCGAAAACGCGGCCACCATGGCCATCTCCCAGTCCACCAGGTGGGCGCGCGCCTCGCAGAGTACCTCCTGCCCGTGGGTGGTGTGCAGCCGGATCGCGATCTGGTTGCCCATGGTGCCGGTGGGCACAAACAGTCCCGCCTCGCGGCCAAAGATTTCCGCGGCGCGGGCTTCAAGCGCGTTCAGGGTGGGGTCTTCCCCATATACGTCGTCGCCGACCTCGGCCTCGGCCATCGCGGCGCGCATGCGCGGGGTCGGGCGAGTCACGGTATCGCTCCGCAGGTCAACGGTGGTTACCCCCGTGGCCTCAAGGGACGGCGGCATCTGGATGGGAATCTCAGTAGGAGTGGCCATCGATCCCATTATCCACGATCGGTCCACGATCGCTGCCCGCGAACTGAGACGGGCGGCCCGGCGGTGCGGGGGCAAGCAGCAGGGCGGCAAAGACGTCATTTGAAAGAAGCCGCCCGCGGGCCGTCAGCGCGACGGTGCCAGGCTCCTTAGAGTGCAGCAGGCCGGAGCCGGTAAGCTCCTCAAGCGCGCTCGCATAGGCGGCGATGGCTGGGGGCCCGAACTCCTCGCAAAGCGCGGCGAGCGACACCCCGGCGTTGCGGCGTAAACCCAGGAACCAGGCTTCCTCGAGCTCCTCAGCCGCCGTGAGACGGTGCGGCTCTTCCCAGCTTGCTCCCTCCAGAAAGGCTCCGAGCGCGTCGCCAACCGCAAAGCGGGCGCAGCGGCCCTCGACCGAACGCAGCATCGAGTGCGCATCAACGCCCAGGCCCAGGTAGGGTGCGCGCAGCCAGTAGCGCTCGTTGTGGCGCGACCGCCCGCCGGACCGGGCGAAGTTCGAGATCTCGTACTGCCCGAGCCCTGCCGCGCCCAGCGCTGCGCAGGCCTGCTCGTACCAGTCTGCGACCGCATCGTCATGCGGCAGCAGCTGCGCCCCAAAGCGCGCACCCCCGCGCAGCGCCTCGGCCCCCAGCCGTGAGTCGTCATCGAGCTCGAACATATAGATACTGGCGTGATCGAGCGGCGCCTCGGCAAGCCGGGCGAACGACGCAGCCCAGCTCGCGCCGGTCTGCCCGGGCAGCCCGGCGATCAGGTCGGCTGAAACATGCGCGACCCCCGCAGCGCGCACGCGCTCGATCTCGGCCAGCGCTTCGGCCCCGGAGTGGGTGCGGGCGGTCGCGCGCGCCTCGGCTTCCACAAACGATTGCACGCCAAACGAGATCCGGTTGACCCCGGCCTGGAGAGCGGCCTCGAGGGTTGCGGGTTCAAGCTGGAGCGGCGCGGCCTCGAGCGTGATTTCAGCATCGCTGTCCAGCGTGAACTCCCCCCGGATGGCCAAGAGCAGCGTGCGCAGCAGCCCGGGCGGCAGCAGGGAGGGGGTGCCGCCGCCCAGGTACACCGTATCCACGCGGTCCGGCAGCACCAGTCCGCGCGCTTCGGCCCAGGCCCGTGCGGCCCGAAGCTGCCGGAGCAGCCCCGCAACATAACCCGGCATCGCGGACCGAGGGTACACCCCCGAGGCGAAGTTGCAGAAAGAGCACTTGGCCCGGCAAAAGGGGACGGAGATGTACAGGCCGAGCGGCTCCGGCTGCCCTTGCCTCCATGCGGGTGCGACCATAGGCGACTCCTCCGTAACTTCTATTTTCGCGTATCCGGCGCGTGCGGCGGCGACGCGCGGGGGCAACGATCGCTAGAATGGAGGGACGCGATGGCAGAAGCCGCACAGCAACAAGGGGACGATGTAGTCGGAAAGGCGTACGACGGACGCCTGATGCGGCGGCTGCTCACCTACCTGCGCCCGTACAAGGCGGTCGCGGCGGCTTCAGCGGTTGCCATCCTGCTCAAGGCCGCGCTCGATGTGCTGGGGCCGTACCTGTTCAAGGTCGCTATCGATCTGTATCTGACGCCGCACGGACAAGCCACGACCCGGCACGCGCTGCTCGCGCGCTACCTCAGCCCCGATGCCGCCCGCGGCATCTCCGAGCTGGCCGGGGTGTATTTCGGCGCGCTGCTGGCCGGCTACGCGCTCGAGTTCGCCCAAACCTACGTCCTCCAGTGGATGGGCCAAAAGGTCATGTTCGACATGCGCCGGCAGATCTTCGGCCACATGCAAAGCATGGACGTCGCCTTTTTCGACCGCAACCCTGTGGGCCGGCTGGTGACCCGGCTCACCAGCGACGTGGACGCGCTCAACGAGCTGTTTACCTCCGGCATCTTTGCCATCTTTGAAGATGTTTTTGTGCTGATCGGCATCGTGGCCGTGATGCTTTCGATGAGCTGGTGGCTCGCGCTGCTTACCTTTGCGGTGCTGCCGCCCATCCTGCTGATCACGCGCGTGTTCCGCAAGTACGTCCGCGAGTCGTACCGGCGCATTCGCGCAGCCGTCGCACGCATCAACGCGTACACGCAGGAGCACATTAGCGGCATGTCGCTGGTCCAGCTGTTTAACCGGGAGCGCCGCGCCTTTGACGACTTTTCGGCCATCAACGACCAGCACAAGCTGGCCTTCAAGGACTCGATCCTCGCGTATGCGCTCTACTACCCGGGCGTTGAAATCCTGAGCACCATCGCCATTGCGCTCGTCATCTCGATCGGCGGAGGCGGGGTGCTGCGCGGCACCGTAACCGTGGGCATCCTGGTTGCCTTTATCCAGTACTCGCAGCGCTTCTTCCGCCCCATCCAGGACCTGAGCGAAAAGTACAACATCCTCCAGGCAGCCATGGCAGCCAGCGAGCGCGTCTTCAAGCTGCTCGACACCGCGCCTCAAATCTGTTCTCCCTCCGCCGTTGCTCCCCAGGTCCTATCCGGAGCCGGTTCGGTCGAGTTCCGGGACGTTTGGTTCACCTACCAGCGACTCACGCCCGAGCAGGAGCAACTGGCGCACAGCGGGGGCGCGCCGGCGATCCCGGAGGTCGAGTGGGTCCTGCGCGGGGTGTCGTTCCGCATCGCGCCGGGCGAAACCGCGGCCATCGTCGGGCATACGGGCGCAGGCAAAACCACCATCATCAGCCTGATGATGCGCTTCTACGACGTCCAGCACGGCTCCGTGCTGATTGACGGCATCGACGTGCGCGCCCAGGACCTCCATGCGCTTCGCTCCCGCTTCGGCGTCGTTCTCCAGGATCCTTTCCTGTTTTCGGGCACTATCGAGGCAAACATCCGCATGGGTTCGACGATCGGGCGCGAGCGGGTACGTGCCGCTGCCGGGGAAGTCAACCTGCTCGACTTTATCGAGGCGCAACCGGCCGGCTTTGATGAGCTGCTGCGCGAGCGCGGCGCCGGCCTTTCCACCGGGCAAAAGCAGCTGATTAACTTTGCCCGGGCGCTGGCCCACGACCCGGCCATCCTGATCCTGGACGAAGCCACCTCCTCGGTCGACACAGATACCGAGCTGCGGGTGCGCTCGGCGCTGGACCGCATGGTGACCGGACGCACTTCGGTCTTGATCGCGCACCGGCTTTCCACCGTCCAACGCGCGGACACCATTCTGGTCATGCACAAGGGGCAGCTGCGGGAACAGGGCCCGCACCAGCAGCTGCTTACCGCGCGCGGGCTTTACTGGAAGCTTTACCAGCTCCAGTACCGCGACCAGGAAACCGGGAGCCCGGGCGAAGCCTTCGCGCCCCGGCTTGACACCGCAGATGCGATCCAGGACGACAAAGCCGCGCTGGCGTTCGGCACCGATTAGCCCGGTGGCGCGCATCTTTCTTTCCGCCGGCGAGGCCAGCGGCGAGCAGTACGGGGTGCAGCTCATGGCGGCGCTAGCCCGGCGGCTGCCGGAAGCCCGGTTCTTCGGCCTGGGCGGCCGGCGCATGGAAGCCGCGGGACTGCGCCGGGTGGTGCGCGCCGAAGACGTCGCCGTCATGGGCATCACAGAAATCGTGCGCCACGTCCCCCGCATTTACCGCGAATATCGTCGTCTGCGCGGTGCGCTCGCAACCGAAGCGCCGGACGTGGCCGTGCTCATCGACTTCCCGGATGTGAACCTCAGCCTGGCCCGGCGCTGCCGGGAGCTCCGCATCCCGGTGGTCTTTTTTGTCAGCCCGCAGGTATGGGCCTGGAAGCGGCACCGCCTCCCGCAGATCCGGCGCAACGTGGACCGGATGCTGGTGATCTTTCCGTTTGAAGAGCCGTGGTACCGCGAGCGCGGCGTCCCGGCCACCTTTGTGGGCCACCCCCTGGCCGATCTGCCGCTGCCCGCCGTGTCTCGCGAGCAGTTTGCCCGCGCCAACCGCCTCGACCCGGCCAAGCACTGGATCGGACTGCTGCCCGGCAGCCGCCCCCGCGAGATTGCGCTCAACCTCCCGGCGATGCTGGGGGCGGCGTGGAAGCTCGGCCGGGGCTACGAGTACCTGCTTCCGCTCGCCCCGACGCTCACGCCGGCGCACGCGGCCGCGGTCCGGGAC
>CALMAN010000003.1:6461-18997 GCA_937859835.1 uncultured Acidipila sp.
GCGGTCCGCGACATGGCCGAGGGAACGGGCATCCGGGTAACGGAGGACGCGCGCGCGACCCTGCTGCACACGCGCGCCAGCGTGGTGGCGAGCGGCACGGCCACCGTAGAAGCCGCGCTGATCGGCAACCCCTTTGTGGTGGTGTACCGGCTGTCCCGCGCCTCCTACGCGGTTGCCAAGCGCGTGGTCAAGGTTCCGCACGTCGCCATGGTCAATCTGATCGCGAACGCGCGCGTCGTGCCGGAGCTGATCCAGGATGCCTTTACCGCCGACGGGGTGGCCGCGGCGCTCGCGCCTTTGATCGCGTCCACACCCGAGCGCGCCGCCATGCAGCTTGCACTCAGGGAAATCCGTCTGGGTCTCCAGCGCGACGAAAGCGCGATTGAAACCGTCGCAACGGAAGTCCTTTCTCTCCTTTCCGTGTCTAAGTGGAAACAAGCTCCTGTAAGCCTGGCCTAAATGAAGACCCTTGCCTGCACGACCACTGCCCTGCTGCTCGCTTCCGTTCCAGCTTCCTTTGCCGCTGAAGCGAAACCGCCTATCGAGGTGACCGCCTATGTCATCGACGCGCAGGTAAACCCGGCCACGCAGACCTTGACTGCCGAGGCCCGCGTTACCTTTACCGCCAACCAGCCCAGTGATGCAGCCGTGTTTGAGCTGCATGGAGCGCTTCGGGTCACGCAGGTCCTGGACGCGAGCGGAACAGCCTTGAACGGGGAACGCGGCGCCAACGCGACCGTGCGCGTAACCCCGGCGCAGGGCCTGGTCGCCGGCCAAAGTTACACCTGGACCTTCTCCTACACGGGCGCGCTCACGGGCGCCGAGGGAGGCCCGGTGGAGGGGCTCAAGCTTGCCTCGATCGGCGGCCCGGCCCCGGAAGCCTCGGGCACGGACGCGACCGCGAGCCCGATTTCGTACCTGCTCTATGCCGGCCGCTGGTTTCCGCTCGTCGGCTACACCACGGACCGCTTCACGGCGGAGATGCATGTATACGTGCCGGCCGGCTACACGGTGGTGGGCTCAGGGGAAACGCGCGGCAGCGACAGCAAGGGAACCACGGTAAACGCGGAGCAGGCACACCGCGACGCGCAGGCGCCCGCCGGGCAGGCAGGCACAGGCGAGCCGCAGCTGCAGCGGCGAGGCGAAGCCGCGAACGAAGCCCCCACCACGGCCAGCGAAGCGCGCCGCAAGAGCGGGACCGCGGTTGCCACCGATGACGACGAAGCAAACCAGTCGCCGACAGGGCCGCCCCGGCCCAGCATCGCCGCGAAAGGGGCTGCAGCAGGCGCAGGGAAAGCCGCGAGCGGCACCACGGCGGCTGCCGGCCGGGCCCGCCGCGCGGCACGTACCCCGGCCGCAGCCGCAGCTCCCCAGCCCGTCAGTTCCGCGGCGCTGGCGCTGCCGGGCGGGCAGGAGTTCGACTTTTCCTGGACCAAGCCCGGCTTCCCCGGCACGCTGATCATCGGCAAGTTCCTGCCGCCCGTGACCGAAGCCGGCTCGCCCAACATTCGCGTCTACACCACCGAGGCGCACAAAAGCTCGGCCGCTGCGTATGCCGACACCGCGAACCGCGAGTTTGCCTTTTTCTCCAGCACCTTCGGCCTGGCTGAGTCGAGCCGGCTCAACATTGTGGAGCTCCCGGACGATACCGTTCCCGCGTCCTGGGCCCCCGAGATTGCAGCTATCGCCGGCTCCCGGCTCAACAACAAGTCCGACTTCCGGCTGCTGGCCAATACCATGGCGCACCAGTGGTGGGGTTCGGCAGTCAGCCCGGCCACCCTGAACGACACCTGGGTCACCAACGGCATGGCCCGCTATGGCGAGCTGCTCTACGTCGAAGACCAGGGTGGCAAGCCCGCACTGCAGGCCGCCGTGCTCGACGTTTCGGCCGGCGCGCTGGCCTACGACACCATTCCGCTGGTCAGTGCCGGGCGGCTCGCCATCTTTTCGCCCGAGTTCCAGTCCATGACGCTTGAAAAAGGAGCCATGGTCTTCCACATGCTCCGCTGGGAAGTGGGCGACGACAGCTTCCTCAAGATCATGCACGCGACCTTGGCGCAGTACACCGACAAGGGCATCACCAGCGGCGAGTTCGAGCGCCTGAGCGAAGCACAGTCGCAGCAGCAGCTCACCGCCTTCTTTTCCGAGTGGCTCGACGGTACGGGCGCGCCGCAGTTTGCCGACAAGTACGCCGTGTACCGGCTTGGCAACGACAAGGGTTTCCGCACCATCGGCTCGCTCGGCCAGGATCTGGACCTGTTCAACATGCCGGTCGATCTTCGGGTGGAAACGCAGGGCAAAACGGAAAACAAGCGCGTCGACGTTGAGGGCACCAGCTCGCAATACATCGTCGACACCTTTGGCATGCCCAGCCATATCCAGGTGGACCCCGATAACTGGATCCTCAAGAACTCACCCGACATGCAGGTCCGCATTGCCATCCTGCGCGGCCAGCAGCTGGTGGGGGAGGGCGACCTGGGCGCCGCGCTTGTGGAGTACCAAAAAGCGCTGGCCGCCAATTCGTCCAGCTCGCTGGCCAGCTACCGCATCGGCGAGCTCTTGTTTACGCAGCGCAACTACCAGGCCGCGGCCAACGCTTACCGGGACGCGCTGCGCGGCGACGGCGAGCCCGCCTGGACGCAGGTTTGGAGCCACATCGCGTTGGGCAAGATCTTCGATGTGACCGGCCAGCGGGATCGCGCGGTCAATGAGTACCGGCAGGCTGTGCAAACCAACGACAACACGCAAGGGGCATTGAACGAGGCGCGCCTGTACCTGAAAGGGCCGTATAAGCGGCCCGACCAGGCTGACTAGCGGCTAAGGCAGCGCGCGCGTGTCCGCACGGCTTTCGACGACCGCGCCCAGTGCGCGGAAAAAGTCTTCTACCTGCACCAGGGCGGCTTGGGAACCGGGAAGCGCGTAGCCGATCGAGATCTGCATCAGGCCGCCCTGCCCCCAGCGAAACCGAAGACCGAAACACTGCCCCGGGCGGTAGGTGCATGAAGCCAGGTCGCGGATGCTGAGCGCCTCGGTCGGGGTTGCGAACAGCGTGTGCGGGGGCGCCATGCGGTCCAGCAGGCTCAGGATTTCGAGCTTCGATTCGAGCTCGTCCGGCACCGTGTCGATGACCAGATCGGCGTCGCGCACCGCGTCCTCGATACCCGTGGCGTAGCGCGGGGAAAAGCGGGGGTCGATCTCGGCCGCGGCCCGGCGCAGGTTGCCGGGCAGGATGTCTTCAAGCACCGTCCGGAAGCCGGCTTGGACGCAACGAGCGGCAAGAGCGGCGCCCGCGACCGCCCCGCCCGCACCGGCACCGATGACCGCAACCTGCCGGATCGGCTTCAGCACACCATCAGACCTGCTTGGGAGCAGCCAGGGTGCTGACAACGGTTTCCACGCTCGGCTCGGACTTGGTTAGGTACTCGCTGACGCGCACACGCTCTTCGGGGGTAAGCGTGGGCGAAAGCGCAAGAATACGCCGCAGCGTGGTAGACACGTCATCGACATAGTTCATCAGGCGGATGGCTTCGCCGGAAAGTGGCATGAGGCTCCTTGCGGCTGGTTTCTGCCCTCAACCCAGCGCGCATACCCAAGTATAGATGCCGGCGGCGGCCCGGGCTCCCTGGGGTGCGTTGCATCCTAGGTGCAGGCGGAGCGCAACCGCGCCCCCAAACAGTTCCCAGGTAAGGAAAGGCTCCCCGACACCAACCATGAACACCTGCATCCAGAAAACGCTCGACACCGACGCACGGACACCCGCCTCGACCTACCGGCTCCAGATGCATGAAAAGTTCACCTTCGCCGATGCGCAGGCAATCCTGCCGTATCTGCGGAAGCTGGGCATTGGGGACACGTACCTTTCGCCGATCTTTGAAGCGCGGCCGCACTCCATGCACGGCTACGACGTGGCCCGGCACGACTGCCTGAACCCGGAGCTGGGCGGGGAAGCGAGCTTCAAGCCCTTTACGGCCGCGTTGCGCGAGCACGGCATGGGGCTGCTTCTCGACACGGTGCCGAACCATATGGGCGTGGGCAACGACTCGGTCTGGTGGCAGGACGTCCTTGAAAACGGGCGCGCTTCCGAGTACTCGGGCTACTTTGACATCGACTGGGAGCCGTTGAAACCCGACATGCAGAACAAGCTGCTGCTGCCCATCCTGGGCCAGCAGTATGGCGAAGCGCTCGAAGCAAAGCAGATTCAGGTCCGCTTCGACAAGGGCCGCGCGCTGCTTGCCTACTTCGACCACCTGCAGCCGATCGCGCCACGCACGCTGCCCATGCACATTCCGAAGAAGCGCGACGCGGAGTGCGGGGTGCCTGCGGAGTTTCGCGCGCTGCTCGACGAGCTATCGGCGCTTCCCCTGCACGAGAGCACGGACCCGGAGCTGGTCGCAACCCGGCAGGAGCTGCTGAAGGGGCTCAAGCCCAGGCTTCATCAGGCGCTCGACGACCCGGCCCTGCGCCCGGTGCTTGACAAGGCAGCCGTCGCCATCAACGGGGAGGAGGGCGACCCGCGCTCCTTTGACGCCCTGCATGCGCTGCTCGAAGTGCAGCCGTACCGGCTGGCCTACTGGCGCACCTCCAGCGAGGAGATCAACTACCGCCGCTTCTTTGATGTGAACGACCTGGTCGGCCTGCGCATGGAGAACCCGGAGGTTTTCGCGAAAACGCACTCGCTCATCCGCAAGATGCTGGCCGAGGGGGACGTCACCGGACTGCGCATCGATCACTGCGACGGCATGTTTGACCCGCGGGTCTACCTGGAGCGGCTCCAGAAGCTGTTCATTGCGTCCGTATGCGACGGGCCGGTGCTCCGCGCGGACGATGCGACCGAGCTCGGCGTAGAAGGCGAGATCCTCGACGCCACGCGTGGCCGCGACTGGACCGACAGCAAGCTGCCCCTGTACTGCGTCGTCGAAAAGATCCTGGAGCCGGGCGAGCGCCTGCCGCGCAGCTGGGCTGTCCAGGGCACCTCTGGCTACGATTTCGTTCACTTCGCGAACCAGTTCTTCATCCAAGGAAAGAACAAGGCCCGCTTCGATGCCATCTACACCGACTTTATCGGCGGCCGGGTAAGCCCCACGCAGATCATCTATGAGTCCAAGCGCAACGTCATGTTCAACGCGCTTGCGAGCGAAACGCAGGTGCTCAAGAATCTCCTGTCGCACCTGGTGCGCGCCGACCGGCGGGTGCGCGACTTTACCGACGACCTGCTTGAAACGGCGATCCGTGAGACCATCAGCTGCTTCCCGGTCTACCGCACCTACATCGACGAGCGCGGCGAATACACGGAAGCGGACACCCGGACCATCCGCACCGCCGTGCGCCTGGCCAAGCGGCGCAACCCGGATGTGGATGGGTCGGTGTTTGACTATCTCCAGCGGGTGCTGCTGCTGGAAGGCCGGGGTGCGGGCGACACGCACCGCGACGAGGCCCAGCTTTACTTTGCGCTCAAGTTCCAGCAGCTGACCGGGCCGGTGATGGCCAAGGGCGTTGAAGATACGAGCTTCTACGTGTACTTCCGCTTTCTGTCGTCAAACGAAGTGGGCTCGGCGATGGATGCCTTTGGGCTCCGGCCGGAAACCCTGCACAAGGCAAATGCGGACCGCCAGCGCTACACGCCCCATGCCCTGCTCACCACCTCCACGCACGACACCAAGCGCAGCGAAGATGTGCGCAACCGCCTAAACGTGCTTTCGGAAATTCCGAACCTGTGGGCCGCGCAAACAGCCCGCTGGGCCGAGAGGAACGCCGTGCACAAGACCACACTCGAGGACGGCACGGTCGCGCCCGATGCGAACGAGGAATACATGCTCTACCAGACCATCGTGGGCGCCTGGCCGTGGCTCAAGGTGGATCAGGACCAGTTTGCCGGGCGCGTCAAGGAGTACCTGGCCAAGGCACTGAGCGAAGGCAAGGTAAACGTGAGCTGGATCAATCCCCGGCCCGAGTACACGGCGGCCGTGCAGCAGTTTGCCGACCGGCTGTTGACACCCGGGCCCGGGGAAACGGCGACGCCGTTTGTTGCCGAGCTGGAGCAGCTGCTGGCCGCGGTCAAGGTGCACGGGGCCGTGAACTCCCTCGCGCAGATGGTGCTGAAAGCGACCGCGCCGGGCGTTCCGGATTTCTACCAGGGCACCGATATGTGGGACCTAAGCCTGGTTGACCCGGACAATCGCCGGCCCGTCGACTACGGCGCTCGTTCGGCCGCGCTCGATGCGCTGGGCGCCAAGCCCGGAGCCGCCGCGGCTGCCGAGGTTCTTGCGACGCTCGAGGACGGCCGCGCTAAACTGTGGGCGATGCAGCAAACGCTGGGGGTGCGCAACGCGCACCTCAGGGTCTTCAACGAAGGGGCGTATACGCCGCTCGAGGCCAGCGACCCCGAACACGCCTTCGCCTATCTGCGCGGCGAAACGGTCCTGGTTGTTCTCCCGCGCTTCACCTACACCCTTACCGGGGGAAGCCCGTCGGTACCGCGCGGCGAGGACTGGGGTGAGCTGGCGATCAGGCTACCCGAAGGCGCTCCAACCGAGTGGACGCATCTGTTTACCGGCACGCCGGTCAGCGCCACCGGCGGGTCGTTAAAGCTGGCGCACGCGTTTGCGGATTTCCCGGTGGCCATCCTAAGCAGCAGGCAATAGTTCCGGCCGCCTAGCCAAGCCATCGGGAACGCGCTGGCAAACGGAAGGCCGCGACGGGTGTTCCGTCGCGGCCAGGCGAATCAGGAAGCAGCAGCTTCGAGCTCCCTTGCTTTCTGCGCGTCTTCTTCCCTCGCTTTCGCGATGTCGAGTTCGGCTTCGAGGGTGCGATCCGCAACGTCGCTCACTGCCCGCAGCTTTTCAGCGATCTCGCGGGTGAGCTGCTTCTGCTCGACGCGCCAGCTCCAGTTGCCGGTCGCGGCCGAAGGGACGTTCATCCGCCCTTCCGAGCCGACGCCAATCAGATCCTGCACCGGAAACAGGCACAGATCCGCGACCGAAGTGGAAGCCGCGCGAATCAGCGCCCACACCGGCCCGTCGCTGCCCGGACGGAGGTAGGTTTCCACGGCTTCCTTTTCCTCCACACTGGCCCCGTTCTGCCACCATCCCAGGGTCGTGTCGTTGTCATGGGTGCCCGTGTACACCACCGTGTTCGGGACGTACCGGTGCGGCAGGTAGGGGTGGGCACCGCGGTTGCCGAAGCCGAACTGCAGGATCCGCATGCCGGGCAGCTCAAAGGCCATGCGCAGCGCATCGACCTCCGGCGTAATTACGCCCAGGTCTTCGGCGACAAAGGGCAGCGTGCCCAGCTCGCCCTGCAGTTTGCTGAACAGTGCGTGGCCGGGCGCCTTGACCCACCGGCCATGTACCGCGGTCTCGTCCTCTGCCGGGATCGCCCAGTAGGCCTCAAAGCCGCGGAAGTGATCCAGCCGGATCAGATCGTACAGCTCGGCCGCCCGGCTCATGCGCTCTACCCACCAGCCAAAGCCCTGCTCGGCAAGCGTGTCCCACTTGTACAAGGGGTTGCCCCAGCGCTGGCCGGTCTCGCTGAAGTAGTCCGGGGGCACCCCGGCGACGCGTGCCGGGGTCCGGTCGGCGCGAAGCTCAAACAGCTCCGGATGCGTCCACACATCGGCCGAATCGAAGGAAACAAAGATAGCCACGTCGCCCATGATCTGAATGCCGCGTTCGCGGCAGTAGGTATGGAGGTGGCGCCACTGCTCGTCGAAGGCAAACTGGATGGCCTTTTCGACCAGCAGCGCTTCTTCATTCTGCTTGCGGAACTCGGCCAGCGCTTCCGGATCGCGATGGGCAAGCGGCTGGGGCCACTCTGTCCAGAGCGCGCTGTTGTTTTCGCGGCGCAGCACCACAAACGCTGCATAGTCCTCAAGCCACCCGGCCTGGTCGCGGCAGTACTGCTCAAAACGCGCCCACTGTGCCCGGAAGCGCGGTTCGTCGGCGTGCTGCTCGACAAAGTAGCCGGCTGCCTCGTAGAGCGCGGGAAGCTTCTTCCTGGTGACCCCGTCGAAGTCTACCGGCCCGCTCTCGCCCGGCAGGTTCGCCGTCCGCAGCGCCTCGGCCGTAGTCCAGCCCCAGTCGCGCAGCACCTCCAGGCTCACCATCAAGGGGTTGACCGCCATGGCCGACAGCGCGCCGTAGGGCGAGTTTCCGTAGCCCACGGGGTTCAACGGCAGCACCTGCCACACCCGCTGTCCGGCGGCATGGAGGAAGTTGGCAAAGTCATAAGCAGCTGGACCCAGGTCGCCAATGCCGCCGTGCGAAGGGAGCGAAGTAATGTGCAGCAGGAGGCCGGAAGAGCGATCGAGAGGCATGGGTATCCAGTGTGCGAGGGGAGAAAAAGGCCCGCCGCTAGGGAAGATTCCCTTTCCGGCGGGCCTGTTGCTTATACCCGGGGCGAACCGGATGCGCCCGGCTGCCGGGCCAGGTGAGGGAACGCGCGCAGCGCCGCGCCAGGTAAGGACGCTCGCGGGGGCGGGCGGGGCGCTCCTTAGCTTCCCTGCTGACCGGGCAGCTGCGGCATCGCTTGCGCCTGCTTGCTCACCACAATGCGCTTGTCCTTCTGGTACTGCTCGGTGAGGCTCGTCACAAATACGGCAAAGGCCTCTTCCCGGTTCTCGTCAAGCAGCGCGTCCTTGGCCGCCGGCAGATGCTGCGCTACGTCTTCAGCCGGGGGCTCCTGCCGTACGTCAAGCCTCGCAACCACGCCGGTCCGGTCTCCGCGCACCGGTCCGCTGATCTGGCCCGGCTGCAGCGTGAACAACTGCGGCGCCGTCGTGGCCAGCGCGCCCACGTCCGGCACCTGCCCGTCGCGACCTACCAGATCGCTGGTCTTTACGGTCGCGCCCATCTGCTGCGCCGCCTTGAGGAGGTCATTCTCGGCGTGCGCCTTGTCAGCCAGCTCGGTTGTTTTCTGCTCCATCAGCACCGGGGTTTGCTGCGTCCGGTAGTCGGCCAGGATGTGGTCGCGATAGCTCGCGAAATCCGGCGCGTGGGCCGCGTGGATGTCCTCCACCTGGAACACCGCGTAGCCGTCGCCGGTGCTGGCTGTCAGCGGCGCGGCGCCCTTGGGAGCGCTGAAGGCGGCGCTCATCAGTTTCGCAGGGTCAGCAACGCCCGGGATCACCGCAGTTTGCGGCACGTAGTCGGAGGTTTGGAGCTGCAGGTGGTGCGCTGTGGCAGTTGCCGCCAAACCACTTTTCTTCGCCTCGGCTGCCAGCTGGTTGGCAAAGGCGCTTTCCGCGGCCGCTTCCTTTTGCTGCGTCAGCCCAGCCAGGATCTGCGGCTTGACTTCGTCAAAGGGCCGGGTGTGCGCAGACTGCTTTTCCTCGGTCTGGATGATGTGGTAGCCGAACTGAGTCTTGACCAGGCCCGAAGTCTGGCCCGGCGCAAGCGCAAAGGCAGCCTGCTCAAATGGAGGTACCGTGACGCCGCGCTTCAAAAAGCCCAGCTCGCCGCCCTGCGCCTTGGAGCCAGGGTCGTCGGAGTTCTTGCGCGCCAGGTCCGCGAAGTCGCCGCCCTTGTGCAGCTGGTCGAGGATCCCCTGGGCCTTGCTCTTGGCCGCGGCGTCGTCGGCCGGGGAAGCGACCTTGATGAGGATGTGCCGCACCCTGACCTGCTCATCCACCTTGTAATCGGCCGCGTGCGCGCTGTAGTAGGCCTGCTCTTCGGCGTCGGTCACCTGCGGCGTGCCGCCGGGCAGGTTGTCGGCTGAAAAGACGAGGTACTGCAGCTTGCGCGTTTCCGGGATCGCGTTCGCGTACAGCAGATTGTGCGTCTTGAAGAAGCTTTGCAGTTCCGCGTCCGAAGGATTGATGGTCTTGGCGATGTCGTCCGCGTTCAGCACCGCGTAGGTGAACTTGATCTTGGTGGCGCTCTGGATGTAGTTCGCCCGCACCTCGGCATCGGACACGGCAACGCTGCCGGTGACCAGGTCGCGCAGCCGGGCTTCTTCAAGCTCCTTCTTGATCTCGGCCTCAAATTGGTCGCGGGAAAGCCCGAAGTTATCCTGCACCAGCTCGGCATAGCGCTGGTCGCCGATGTACTGGCCGCCCGGAAACAGGGCCGCACCCAAGGGGCCGCTGTGCAGAAAGCGCCGCACCGCGTCATCGCTCACCTGGAGACCGAGCCGGTTCGCTTCATTCAGCATGACCGCTTGCTGGATCAGCCCCTGGCCGGCGCGCTGCATGACGAAGGGCAAGGCTGCATCGGGCCAACCCTGGCGCTTCAGCGTGCGCTCCGCGGCGCGCTGCACGTCGCCCATCGAAACCTCGGTCGAGGTGCCGAACAGCCGCGTAAACGGGTTTGCCCCGCGAATGGTCGCATACGTGCCCTGGGTGTCTGTGGCGGAGGAAAAGATCCCCGGCACCAGGGTGATGACCATGGTGACGCAAGCGACAGCGATGATGACGAAAAAGATCGTCTTGATAAAGCGGTTGTCTTTTTGAAGAAAACGGATCATGAACGGTGGCCTTTGCCGGCGCGGAAAGATCGTGTCTCAAACCCGACACACACACACAGCGCTAGTATAAGTGCTCGCCCCAGCCTGCTCCTCACCCCCGTTCGAGCGGAGCGCGCCCGGCCGACCTAGGCCGGCTGCAGCGTGATCTCGGTCAGCTCGGGGGGGCACCGGAAGCGAAACGGCACACCCACCGTGCCGAGACCGCGATTGACGTAAAGCTGCGTCCGCCCCAGCTGGAAGTGACCCTCCACAAAGCGCTTGCCTAGCGGCGGCAGCATCATGGGCGGCAAAAAAGGCAGGCGTACCTGTCCGCCGTGGGTGTGGCCTGAAAGCATGAGGTCCACGGCATTGAGCCGCGCCACCGCGGGCAAAACGTCCGGCTCGTGCGCCATCAGGATGACCGGCTCGCGGTCCCGTTGCGCGTGCACCGGCAGCGACTTGGGTATGTCTGACTCCCAGCTCAGCGCGTCCATGATGCCCGCAATCCAAAAGCGCGCCCCGTCGCGCTCAAAGGGGAGGTTGCTGTTGCGCAGAAGAGGGATGCCGACCGCCGCGAGCGCTTCGGTCAGCATGTCGGCGTTGACCATCCAGTCATGGTTGCCGAGCACCCCGTAGCGGTGCGGGCACTGGAGCTTGCCGACCAGCCCGGCAACGATGGGCGCGTACTTTTCGGCGCGGCCCTTCTCGATCGGCGCCATGGTCAGGAAGTCGCCCGTGATCAGCACGATGTCGGGACGGAGCCGGTTGACTTCGCTCACCACGTGCTCGACAAAGAAGGGTTCTGTGTATTCGGCAAAGTGGATATCGGAAAACTGCACGATGCGGAGGCCGGCAAAGGCCTCGGCGAGGCCGCGGATGCGAATCGTTTGGCGCTCGAGGAGGAGCTCGTGCCGGCTGATCTCGCCCGCGTATAGGGCCATGCCCGCCGCCGCGCCGGCGCCCATCGCCAGAAAAGCGCGCCGGCTCAGGGGCAGGCCGGTGCGGGGGGAAACAGCTTTGGTCATGACCGGGGGCATAGCTTGACTATAACGGCGGGCACTGTGGGTCTCGGAGAATCCCCCGCGCAGGACCAAACTTCGGTGATGGAAGCGGGGCCGGAGCAGGGGTGCTCCGGCCCTCACCCCGCTAGTAGCGGGGGTAGTAATACGCGTACGGACGCGGGTAGTAGTAGGCGTACGGGTAGGGCCGGACCACGTACGGGTAAGGGGCGGCCACGTAAACCGGCCGCTGCCGAAGCACCGGCTGCTGGGGCGCAGAGGCGGCCAAACGCTCGGCTTCGTCATAGGGCACCGGCTGCACCGTAAGCGGGTCGGCGATGCGGAACTGCAACAGCGCCTCGGGCGGCAGATCGAGCCGCGGGCCGCGGGTCGCGCCCGAGATCAGCGCGCCCGAAGCCCCGCCGGCGACCGCGCCAACGCCGGCACCCACGCCGCCGCCGGCAACCCCGCCGATCAGCGCCCCGACCACCGCGCCGCCCACCGTGTTGGTTGCCGTGTAGCCGGTCTTGCTCGGTCCCTGGCTCGACCAGACTTCCGAGTCAATGGGGTAGGCGTTCGGCCCGAGTTGCACCGAGGTCAGCTTGAGATCGAGCTTGGGGCTGCCCCCAAACGGCCCCGCGTTCTTGGCCTCGACCACCTGCCCGGTCAGCAAGGCCCCGCGCGGGATGGCGACCACCCCGTTGGCATACACGTCGCTTGCGGCCGTTGCCTGGAACGAGTCGCCCGGCTTCAGGTTGTTGGTGCTGAGCGGGACCGTGGTGCGCACGCTAAGCAGGGTGCCGGGCGCCACCGTCACTGGGCCGCTGTTGTTCTGCTGCTGCGGGCTGACTGCCAGGGTTGGCGCCGGGGGGCGCACGTTGCCGCGCGGGCCGTAGGCACTGTCGCCCGGGTAGCCGCCCGCGCTAGGAGCCTGCGGAGCGTAGCCCTGGTTTGCGTAGTTCCCGCTGCCGTACCCGGGCTGCGGGCCCCCGTGGGGAGCGGGCGCGCTGCCGTTCGGGTAAGGGGTGTACTGCCCGTTGCCCGCATTCTCGGCAGGCGGTGGCGGCGGCATGGCGCCGGGAGCCGCGTCCGGCGCCATGC
>CALMAN010000003.1:19007-31470 GCA_937859835.1 uncultured Acidipila sp.
GCTGCCGCCTCAGGCGGGGCGGCCGTCGAAGCCCCTGCCGGCAGATTGAGATTGTCCTGGATCGAGCGCACGCCGCTCACCCCGGCCGCGACCTGCTCGGCCTCCAAACGTGCGGCCTCGTCGGCCACGTTTCCCGACAGGGTCACCACACCCTGCGAAGCGGTTGCCGTGATGCTGGCCCCGCTCAGCTTGCTGTCGTTGTGCAGCGCGGCGCCCACGCTTGACTGCAGCTGGCTGTCGCTGACCGCGTACTGGGCGTACGCGGCGGACGCACCCAGGGGAGCCGCGAGGAGCGCGGCCGTGAGCACTCCCCTTCCACCCGCGGTGCGGAGTACCTGACTTGCTTTGCGGAGAAGCCTTTCCGTTGCCATGGTTCCAACTCCAGAGAAGAAATAACTTCCGAAACTCTTTCGTTGAAGAAAACCCGCGATCGGGGGAAAAGTTGCCGGGCCCGCACCCGGCCGTCCCTGCTGCCCTAAAAAGATGCGCGGGTCCCTGATCGTTCAGAAACCCGCGCGGCCGGTGCGGCAGGGACTTACTCGCGTCCCCGGTAGTTGGCGATCAGGGCGGCGGTGGAGCTGTCGTGCTGGTTGTGTTTGGAGCCGTCCAGATCGCCGATGATATCGACCGCAAGCTTCTTTCCAAGCTCGACGCCCCACTGGTCAAACGAGTCGATCTGCCAGACAACTCCCTGCGTGAACACAGAGTGCTCGTAGAGCGCCACCAGCTTGCCGAGCGAACGCGGCGTCAGCTTCTGGATCAGCAGCGTGCTGGTCGGGCGATTGCCTTCAAAGACCCGGTGCGGCACGATCTCGGGCTTGGTGCCTTCGGCTTCGACCTGTTCGGCGGTTTTGCCGAAGGCCAGTGCCTCGCCCTGCGCAAAAACGTTTGCCATCAGGTATTCGTGGTGCTTGCCGAGCGGGTTCAGGGTTTCAACAAAGCCGATCAGGTCCGACGGGATCAGCTTTGTGCCCTGGTGGATGAGCTGGTAGAAGGAGTGCTGGCCGTTGGTGCCGGGCTCGCCCCAGAAGATCTGCCCGGTCTGGTAGTTGACCGTGTCGCCCGACAAGGTCACATGCTTGCCGTTTGACTCCATCGTGAGCTGCTGCAGGTAGGCGGGAAAGCGCTTGAGGTACTGGTCATAGGGAAAGATGCCGACGGTTTGCGCGCCAAAAAAGTTGTTGTACCAGACCCCCAGCAGGCCCATGATCACGGGCAGGTTCTGCCCGAGCGGCGCGGTCCGGAAGTGCTCATCCATGGCGTGGAAGCCGGCCAGCATTTCCCCGAACTGTTCGGGGCCGATCGCGAGCATCGTTGAAAGCCCGATCGCCGAATCCATCGAGTAGCGGCCGCCGACCCAGTCCCAAAAGCCGAACATGTTGGCGGTGTCGATGCCGAACTTCGCGACCTCGCCCGCGTTGGTACTCACGGCAACAAAGTGCTTGGCGATCGCTTTCTCGTCGCCAAGCTGCTGCAGCGCCCAGTCGCGCGCAGTGTGCGCGTTGGTCATGGTTTCAAGCGTCGTAAAAGTTTTGGACGAGATGATGAACAGCGTTTCATCCGCGCTCAGCCCGTAGGTGGCTTCGGCAAAGTCGGTGCCGTCCACATTGGAAACGAACTTGAACTCCATCTCGCGCTGGGAGTAGAAGCGCAGCGCCTCATAGGCCATCACCGGGCCGAGGTCCGAGCCGCCAATGCCGACATTGATCACGGTCTTGATGCGCTTGCCGGTGTGCCCCTTCCACGCGCCCGAGCGGACACGGTTCGCGAACTCGGCCATGCGGTCGAGCACCTCGTGCACTTCCGGGACGACGTTTTTGCCGTCAACCTCGATCACCTGCTCCCTGGGCGCCCGCAGGGCAACGTGCAGCACCGCCCGGCCTTCGGTGGTGTTGATCCGTTCCCCTGCGAACATGGCGTCCCGATGTTCGGTCAGGCCGCTTTGCTCGGCCAGCTCCAGCAGCAGATCGAGCGTTTCCCCCGTGATGCGGTGCTTGGAGTAGTCGAGGTAGAAGTCCTCAAACGAGGCGGCGAGCTCCGTGCCCCGGCCAGGCTGCTCGGCAAACAACTCGCGCAGGTGCCGGGGCTCAATCTGTCGGTAGTGGGCCTGGAGCGCTTTCCATGCAGGCAACTGGGTTAAAGGCGTTTTGGCGCCGACTGGGGCAGCGGCGGCAGTGCTCATTCGGGTTTCATTTCAGGGTGCCGGCGGGCGAACAGCAGGGTCGCCCTCCATTCTACGAGGCGCAGGAGAACGCGGGGTTGCCTGGGAACGGGCGCCTGTGTTGTCGGCCGAAGCGAGCGGCTTTGTGTGTCCGGACCTGGAGGGAAAGCGCGGTGCGGGGGGTCTGCTTACCCTGGCCGTGTCCCCGGCTGTGCTGACGTTGGCGAACCCATGCTGGCCGTCGCTTTCCAGCCGGACTGGGCCTGCTGCTCGAAGACACTAACGGCATCAGCTTCCACGGCCTTCCGAACAAGAGGCGGAGGCTAACCCGATCAGGCACCTGCACCGCGAGCCGGCGCGCACGAGCAGTTCTAAGGTTCGCGCTGCGCGAGGCTGGCAGGCTTTTGCCTAGGCGCTTCGCACCCCGTCTTGCCTGAGACCTTCCTCCCCAGACCTTTTCGCCCTGGACGTTTTGCGGCCGCACGAGCGGTCGAAGAGCGTGCGTCTAGGCGAGGCTTTCCATCGCGAAGCGCTTCCCGGCTGCAAGCAGCTTCTCAACCGAAGCTTCCGAGCAGGACTCCGCGTAGATGCGGAGCAGGGGTTCGGTGCCGGAAGCGCGCAGCAGCAGCCAGGTTTCGGCGGCGTTGGGCTTGGTTTCGGCTTCCGGGTTCTTCAGGAAGAACTTGATCCCGTCGAGGGTCGACACGCGCTCGACCGGCATGCCGGCAAACTCCGGGACCCCGGCCCTGGCTTTCGCAATGGTCGCGTTCTTGAGCCGGTCGTCGATATGGAGGTCGATGCGGCCGTACTGGTGCTCGCCGTACTCCTCCTGCAGCGCCTCGACCAGCTCGCCCAGGGTCTTCTTTTCTTCCGCCATGACGGTTGCCAGCAGCAGCGCGTTCAGAAGGCCGTCGCGCTCCGGCAGGTGCCGCGCGATGCCGATGCCGCCAGACTCTTCGCCGCCGATCAGGATGTCCTGCTCGAGCATCAGGTCGCATACATACTTGAAGCCGATGCCGTGCTCCCACAGCTTGCGGCCATACTTCGCGGCGATCCGGTCGAGCATGCCGGTGGTATTGAAGGCGCGGGTGACGCCGCCCGGCCAGCCCCGGGTGTGCAGCAGCCAAGCAAGCAGGACTGAGAAAATCTTATGCGGATCAACGAAGTTGCCGTGCTCGTCGACCGCGCCAATGCGGTCCGCGTCGCCGTCGGTCGCAAAGCCGGCGTGGCAGCGGTGTGCGACCACTGCATCCTGGAGCGCGCGGATGTGGGGCTCGATCGGCTCGGGGTTGATGCCCGGGAAGAGCGGGTTGCGCTCGCCGCGGATTTCTGTGTGCTCCACGCCCAGCTTTTGAAAGATTGCCGCGAGAATACCGCCGCCCGCGCCATACATGCTGTCGATTGCGAACTTCAGGCCGGAGGTGCGGATGGCCTCGAGATTGGCAAACGCGCAGATGGCTTCGAGGTAGGGCGCCAGGAAGTCGACCTCCTCAATCTTCGCGGCCTGCGCGCTTGGCGGCAGCGGCTTGCCGAGTTCGGTTTCGATGGCGGCGATGATGGCCGGACGGCCGGAGCCGCCGTAGGAGGCCTTGTACTTGACCCCGTTCCACTGAAACGGGTTATGCGAGGAGGTGATCATGACGCCGCCCGCCGAGCCGCGGGCGCGCACTCCGTACGAGAGGGCAGGGGTAGGTGTGATGTCGCGTGCCAGCGCGACCGGGATGCCCGCACCGGCCAGCACCTCTGCCACCGCTTGCGCAAAAAGGCGCGAGCCAAAGCGCGTGTCGTAGCCGATCGCGGCACCTTTCTCGGGGCCGCCCTCCCGGAGCAGGTAGTTGCCGATCGCCGCGGCGGCAACCCGCACGTTGCCGAAGGTAAAGTCGCTCGCGATCACCCCGCGCCAGCCATCGGTGCCAAACTTGACTGCTGCTGCTTCCATCGCTTCCTGTTCCCTCGTCCCCATGCGGCTTTTCCAGGCGATCCGCGCGCCAGGTTTGCTCAGGGCTGCGCCCGGCCTCGGCCTGCCCGCGTCCTTAGATCAGCTCTTTCTTTCCTTTTGCCGCAAGCTCCTTAACCACTTTCCCCACATCCTGCGAGTGCGCGCGCGTTGTGATCAGAATGGCATCCTCGGTTTCGACCACCACCAGGTCGCTTACCCCCACCATCGCGACAAACTTCTTTGGGCTGTAGGCATAGTTGCGCTGCGCATCGACGGCAAGAAACCCCGCCGCTTCGGTGACGTTGGCGAGCGTGTCGACGTTTTCGCCCTGTTCCAGCTGGTGCTCATAGAGCGCGGCCCAGGAGCCCAGATCGTTCCAGCCAAAATCTGCCCGGAGGCAGAACAGGTTTGAGTGGTGCTCGCCCTTGGCGGAGCGGGGCTCAAGAAGTGCGTAATCGACGCTGATGTTTTCGCACTTGGGGTAAAGCGCGGCAAAGGTTTGCGCCCACTGCGGGGTGCCATGCGCGGCAGCGATGGTTTCCAGCATCGGCGCGGTTTCGGGCAGGTGTTCGCGGACCGCGTTCGCGAGCGTCCGCGCCGACCAGATAAAGATGCCCGAGTTCCAGGCATAATTCCCGGCCGCGACAAAGGCCTCCGCGCGCTCCGCATTCGGCTTTTCGGTGAAGCGGCGCACGCGCAGTTCGCCGGCCGGCATGGTTTCGCCGGTCTCGATGTAGCCGTAGCCGGTTTCGGCGCGGGTGGGCCGGATGCCCAGCACCACCATGTTCTCGCCAGCCGCGGCCAGGGTGATGGCGCGCCGGATCACAGCAACAAAGGCCGCTTCGTTGGCGATGACATGGTCGGCCGGAAACATGGCCAGCACCGCGTCGGGGTTTTGCCGCTCGATCAGAAAGGCCGCCAGGCCGGCCGCGGGCGCTGTGTTGCGGGCCGCGGGCTCGCACACTACCTGGTTTTCAGGCACCCCGGCCAGCTGCCCGCAGATGTCGCCCGAGAGCAGGTCGTTGGTGATCACCCACACATCCTTCTCGGTCGCGAGCGGGCCCAGCCGGTCCACGGTGCGCTGGATCATGGTGCGTTCGCCATCAAGCGCAAGCACCTGCTTGGCGCGTGCCTTGCGGCTGCGCGGCCAAAAGCGCGTCCCACTGCCGCCGGCGAGGATGATGGGCCGGAACTCTCCCTGTCGTGCCATTGTGCTGCTTCTCCCGCTTCCCTTCCCAGTACGGCTTTCCGTGCCTTATCGGCACAATCCGGTTTTTGTTCAAGCGCTCAGCTCAGGGCGCCTTCCAGCAGGGAGGCCGCGCTTTCGGGCGCCCCTTGCGGCACAATGCGCATTACCTCGGCCTCGCCGCGCGCTTCCCAGCGGCTTGCCGCGGCCGGGATCACGGCCAGCTCGCAGCGCCCGAGCGTAAACGGCTCAAACTCCCCTTCCACCCGCAGCGTGCCGGCAGCGGCAAACAGAAGCTGCGGCCCTCCTTCGGCAGCGGCGGCCGCGCTGAGCCCGGCCGCATCCCCTTCCCACCGCTCCACGCGGAAGTACTGCTCATCAACCAGCACCGTTTCGCCGCGCCGGCCGGGGGTTCGCGTCACCCTGCCCGCGCCGGTGGTGAGGCGCATGGCTTCAAGCGACAGGTCGATGTGCAGCTCGCGGGGGCGGCCATAGTCGTAAAGCCGGTAGGTGGTGTCAGAGGTTTGCAGCACTTCAAGGATCACCGAACCCGGCCAGATGGCGTGGACCGTGCCCGCGTCCACGTAGACCAGGTCGCCGGTTGCAAGCGGCAGCCAGCCCAGCAGGTCTTCGAGCGTGCTGTTGGCGATGGCGGCGCGGACTGAGTCCTCCGTGGCTCCCGGTGCGAGCCCGAGCGCGACCTTGGCACCGGGCTGCGCTTCCAGCGCGTACCAGCACTCGCTTTTTCCGCGCGGTTCGCCCTTTTGCTGGGCCAGCGCGTCGTCAGGGTGCACCTGCACGCTCAGTTTTTCGCGAGGAAACAGGACCTTGACGAGCAGCGGGTACTCCGCTTCGGTCGCAAACGCGGCCCCCAGGATCGCGCTTGCATGCTCCTTCACGGCAGCGGCAAAGTTTTGCCCGCTCAGAGGGCCGGTCGCCACCGTACAGTTTGCGCCCGTAAGCCACACCTCGCCCACCGGCTCGTCCGGCGCGGCGTGGTGCTGGAACCAGGGCTCCAGATTGTCAGCACCCCAGATCCGGGTTTGAAAGTAGGGAGCGAGCTTGAATGGCGGCAGCGGCTGCATGCACCCCAGTATGCCCCATTTTCGTTACCTCCCGGTGGACGGCGCCGGTCTGGCGGCGCCTATGGTAACCAGCCCGGGGCCGCGAGCAGCGGCCGCGTACAGTAGAGCGATGGCACAGGTGCTCGTTACCGGCTGCGCCGGGTTTATCGGCTCCTCCCTTGCGGAGGCCCTGCTGCGCCGGGGCGATGCGGTCCGCGGGCTTGATAACTTCGAGACAGGCAGGCCCGAGAATCTCGAGGCCGTCCGGGAAGCAGCCCGGCTGAGCGGCGCGGCGTTTTCCTTCCACCCGGCGGACCTCCGCGACGCCGCAGCCGTCGCGGAAGCCTGCCAGGGGGTTGAGGTCATCTTTCACCAGGCCGCGCTGCCGTCCGTACCCCGGTCCATCCGCGATCCGCGCACCTCCCACACGGCCAACATCGACGGCACTTTTAACCTGCTCGAAGGGGCGCGGGCAGCCGGGGTGCGGCGGGTCGTGTACGCGGCTTCTTCTTCGGCTTACGGCAACCAGCCGGGCTTTCCGCGGGTGGAAAGCATGACGCCCATGCCCATCGCTCCGTACCCGGTGCAAAAGCTTGCCGGGGAGCTGTACATGCGCTCCTACTGGCAGGTGTACGGGCTCGAAACCGTAGCGCTGCGCTACTTCAACATCTTCGGCCCCCGGCAGGTGCCGGACTCGCCCTACTCAGGCGTGATGGCAAGGTGGATCCTGCAGATGATGGCCGCGGAGCGCCCAACCATCTTCGGCAACGGGGAGCAGGGGCGCGACTTTACCTTTGTCGCGAACGCGGTCGCGGCCAACCTGCTCGCTGCCGCGGCGCCCGCCGACCGCGTCGCCGGAAGGGTGTTCAACGTCGCTTGCGGCGAGCGCCATACGCTGAATGAAACCTTTGCGGTGCTGGCGCGGCTGCTCCGCTTCCGCGGTACGCCGGTCTACACCGGCGAGCGAGCCGGCGACATCCAGAACTCCCTGGCCGACATCGCGGCTGCCCGGGAAGCGTTCGGCTATCAGCCGGAGGTGAGCTTCGAGCAGGGTTTGCGGGAAACGGTGGCCTGGTACCAGGCGCGGTACGCGGTCAGGGCCTAAGGACACCGGCGCGAGCGGCAGCAACCGGAGGTGGGACGCCTTCGGTCGCAATGCTTGCGGGCGCGGCCGTGCGGCTGGCCCGAAGCCCGCACAAACCTCCCGTGCAGCCGATGGGCCGGATGCACACCCGCGCCGTCAGGATCACCAGCGCGATCCACAGCAGGTCCGCACCCAGCAGGTGCGTGATCTGCAGCCAGGTGGGCGCAAGCAGCAGGACGTCGGCGCCGCCGAGGACGACCTGGAGACCAACGAGGGCGCCAAGCATCATGCCGAGCCGGCGGTTCCCTCCGCTTCGGCTTTGCGCGACCAGGTACACGATCCAGCTCCCGGCCAGCACGCTGAGCGTGGGATGGATCCAGCGGATATGCAGCAGCCATACCCCTCCCGGCGCGAAGTCCTGCTGAAATGCCTCGGCGAGCGAACGCGCCGGGTACAGGGTGTCGCCCAGGGCGGCAAGCGAGCCGCTGACGCCGACCAGCAGGGTGGCAGCCAGCCCCAGCGAAGCCAGAGGAAGGCTGTTCCACTGCACTCCCCCGCGCATGCGGCCGTTCTCGCGGCCCAGGAAATCAGCGGTCAGCGCCAGGGCAGCCAGCAGCAGCAGGGTGTTGGCCAGGTGCAGCGAAAGAAAAAAGCCGCGCCAGGGCGACTGGTTGGTTCCCGTAAGCCCGAGCAGAACCAGCAGCGCGCCCAGCACGGCTTCGTTCAGGGTGAGCACCCCGGCCCCGGCAACAAAAACCCGGGCCAGATGCCGCCGGGGAGTCGCGCGCCATACCCACCCGAAGAGCCCCAGCAGCGCAAAGACCGCCAACCCGGAGCTGGCGCGATGGGCAAACTCGATCACCGAGGCGAGCGTTCGCCAGTGCTGCACAAAGGTTCCCCCGCACAGCGGCCAGTGCTCGCCACACCCGTTGCCGGATCCTGTGGCGCGCACCACCGCACCCCAAAGCACCACCAGGACGTTGTAGGCCAGCACGGCCCAGCTGTACAGCTGCAGGCCACTGGAAGGGGGAGCGAGCACACGCACGGACGCGGCCGGCGCATGGCGGGGGAGCAGCAGGTCCGGAATGGGCGTTTCGGTAGCCATTGCACAGATGAGATTGCTCGCTTATTCTAGCCTGTGAACCGGCGCGCAGGCGAGTTGGGCAACTCCGTTCGACCAGCGATCCCGTCGTCACGAAAGGAAGTTCTCCTACCCCATGAAAACCGTTCGCGCCTTTTCCCACCTTTCTCTCGCCCTTCTAGCCTCGTCCCTGCTGCTTCCGGTGAGCGTTCCGGCGCAAACGGCGTCCCAGGATGTCCACAATGCCGGCACCGACACCAAGAACGCGACGACCGACACCGGCCACGCCGTCAGCAAAACGTCCAAAAAGGCGTACCACAAGACCGCCCGGACCACGAAGAGCGCGACCAAGGACACCAAGAGCGGGACCACCAAGGCCTATGACAAGACCAAGGAGGGCACCACCAAGGTCCTGGATAAAAGCAAGGAAGGCACGGTAAAAACCTATGACCGCTCGAAGGAGGGCGTCCAGAAGGTGTTTGCCCCTTCCACGGAGAAAAAGACAAGGGTGGCCGACAAGAGCAAGGAAGCGCACATGGATGCAAAGGACGGGCTGATGCAGGGCAAGCAGAAGGTGAGCGACACCAAGCCCCAGTAAGGGGAGCTCCCCGGGGGCCGGCCGGCGGGTCCTCGCGCGCGGAACCAGACCGGCGGCTTGATGCCGGGCTTGCAACCGCTCAGCGCCTTCGTCGGCCATGTGTCGGGTCTGGTTGGTTCGGCCGGTCTCCTCAGGTTCGGCTGACCTGGCCGGTCTGGTCCGGTCTGGTCCGGTCTGGCCGATGCGGCCGGTCTGGCCGGCTTGTCTGATGACGCTTCGTGCGGCCTTCCTGCAAGGAACCCCATACAAACTTCTGCTTTCCGGGCCGCCCGGCAAAGGGCATCGGCCGGGCCGGGGCTAGCCCCTGCCCAGCTCCCGCGCACGCTCGGTCGCCCGCATGACCGCTTTGATCAGCGTGACCCGCAAGCCCCCCTCTTCCAGCTCCAGGATGCCGTCAATGGTGCACCCGGCCGGCGTGGTTACCGAGTCCTTGAGCAGTGCCGGGTGGTAGCCCGTGTCCAGAACCATCTTGGCGGCGCCAAAGGTCGTCTGCGCCGCCAGCAGGGTCGCCACATCCCGCGGCAGCCCCACCTTGACGCCCGCTTCGGCCAGCGATTCGAGGATGATGTAGATAAAGGCCGGTCCACTTGCCGAAAGCCCGGTCACGGCATCCATGTGTTTTTCGTCGACCGCAACGGTCCGGCCCACGGTGGAAAACATGCGCGAAGCCTGCTCCATCTGCTCGTCGCTCACGTAGCGCCCGCGGCAGATGCCGGCAACCCCGACGCCCAGGGTTGAGGGCGTGTTGGGCATGGCGCGGATGACGGCGATCTCCATCCGGGCCGCGCTCTCGATGGCCTCGGTCTTGACCGAAGCGGCTACGGAGATGAGCAGCTTCGCGGGAGAAAGCGCCGGCCGGATCCGGGTGACCAGCTCCGCGATCTGAAAAGGCTTCACCGCCAGGAGCAGGATTTCGGCCTGCTCCGCCGCGGCGAGGTTGTCCGTGGACACCTCGACACCCCACTGGGCAGACAGCACCGCGGCGCGTTCGGCATGCGCGACCGTGGCCCGGATCTCCCCGGGCTCGAAAAGCTGCTGCTTCAGGAAAGCCTGCAGCAGGATGCCGCCCATCTTGCCCGCCCCCAGTACCGCGATCCGCTGCCGCTTCTCTTCCCTCACCGGGCTGCTCCTCCTTGTTGCGCCGCGATCCACGCGTCGACGCGGGTCCCCAGGACGTCCAGGGGCACCGGGCCGGCGCCGAGCACTTCGTCGTGGAAGCCGCGGTAGCTGAAGCGGGCGCCAAGGGCAGCCTGCGCTTGCGCGCGCAGCTTCAAGATCTCCAGCTGACCGATCTTATAGCCGAGCGCCTGCGCGGGCCAGGCGATGTAGCGGTCGGTTTCGGCCTGCACCGTCGCTTCATCGAGCCCAGTATGCGCGTGGAAGTAGTCCACCATCTCGGCCCGCGTCCAGTGTTCAGCGTGGACCCCGGTATCGACCACCAGGCGGACCGCCCGGAACAGGTCGGTTTCGAGCCGCCCATAGTCTGCGTAGGGGTCCTGGTAGCAGCCCATGTCCTTGGCGAGCCGCTCGGCGTAAAGACCCCAGCCTTCTGTGTAGGCCGTATACCGGCCGTACTTCCGGAACTGGGGCAGCCCGGCGAGCTCCTGCGCTACCGAGATTTGCAGGTGGTGGCCGGGGATCCCCTCGTGGTAGGCGATCGACTCCACGTCCGGAAACGCGCGGTGCGCGAAGTCGTAGGTGTTGATAAAGATCGTGCCCGGCCGCGAGCCGTCGGGTGTGCCCCGCTGGTAGTAGGCCGGCGCTTGATCCTTCTCAGAATAGGCCGGCACTGCCTCCACCGCGAGCGGCGCCTTGGGAAGCAGGCCAAAGTACTGCGGCAGCCTGGGCCGCATCGCGTCCAGGTCGGTCCGGTAAACCGCGAGCAACGCTTCGCGGCTTGCCGGATGCTGCCTTGGGTCGGCCGCCACGGCTGTCCGCATCGCCGCGATGTCACCGTAGCCGAGCCGATGCGCGATCGCCAGGATTTCGGCCTCGTCGCGGGCGACCTCGCTGAGCCCGATGGCATGGATCTGCGCCGGGGAAAGGTCGGTGGTTGTGCTTTGCTTCACCCGAAAACGGTAGTAGGAGGCGCCGTCCGGAAGCGCCGAAAGCCCTGGCTCGGCGCGGCCGGCCGGGATGTAGGTGGTTTGGAGAAAGCGGGCAAAGCGGCTGTAGGCCGGCAGCACGTCGGTCGCGATGGCGGCCAGCAACTCGGTCCGGATGCGCTCCTGCTCAGCGGCGGCGATCCCGGGAGGGAACTTTCCCAACGGGCGCGCAAAAGGGCTCGCGTCCGGCTTTTGCCCGGCCAGGGTTTGGGTTTGCGCCAGCACTTTTTCAAGCACGATCCGCGGGGGAGTCCGGCCATCGGCAATGCCGGCCTCGATCGCGTCGGTTACCTGGGCAAAGGCAGCAGGGACGGCGTGCATCCGCGCGATGTACTCGTCGAAGTCGTTGCCGGTGCGAAAAGGCGCCGTGGATGGAAGCTGCGGGAGATCGACAGGGAGGCCGTTGAACTGGTTGACGGGCATCTCCCAGGGTTTAAAAACGGCCTCCTGCTGCTGCTCCACCAGGCCGCGCAGCAGCAGCGCGCTCGAAAGCTGCTCCGCAGCCGGTAGCCCATCGGTCGGGATCGCCGCCAGCCGTTCAAGGTAGCCTGCGCCCCGCGCCACGGCGTCGTTGTAGGCCGCCGCTGAGTGGTCGTTCAGGCGATTGTTGTAGCGCGGGTCGCCGACGGCGGTGGCGAACTCGGGCTCGTGCGCGAGCCGGTCCTGCCATACCTCGTCGAAAAGCGCAGCCAGGGCAGCGGAGCGCTCGGCCGCCGGCGCTTCCCGCGCGTTCGCGGCGGGAGTGGGAAGGGTCGGCAGCGGCTTCTGGGCCAGCAGGGACGCAGGGGTACCGGCCAAACACAGCCCCGCCCCGAGTGCGGCGAGGAAAGGACGCGAAAAAAAGAAGCGGTGCAAGCGCAATCGGCTCCGGGGAGTGCACCCGCCGCAGGAGGGCGAGGCCGTGCTGCCGAGTGTACGCTACCGGCGGGAACCGAAGGCAGCAGCGGGAGCGGTCGGCTAACCTGGTCGGCTGATCTGGTCGGCTAGAACCGGTCAGCTGGAACCGCCGCCGCTGCCTTCGGCTGCTGCTCTTACTGTTTCGCCGCCGCCGCCGCCGCCCCGGCTCCGGTCTCGGGCCTGAGGTGAGATCCGATCTGGGGCATGATCTGGGGAACGTGATCGGGCATGTGGTCAGGGACGTGACCGGGCACGTGACCGGGCGCCTGCTCGGCTGCAACCGCGGCACCCCTGGGCTCGTCCGCCTGCCCCGAGCTTTTTCCGGAAGCATCCGCGTCCAGCAGCCTG
>CALMAN010000004.1 GCA_937859835.1 uncultured Acidipila sp.
GCCGGGATGGGCTGCCGGGCAGCTCGGTTTGGCGCATTGCGCGCGACCCCTCCGGCGGCGTGTGGGCAGCGACCTGGCGCAGTGAGCTGTTTCACTTCGACGGCACGAGCGTGCGCCGGTACCGAAGCCCCGTTCCCGCTCGCCCCGAGGAAGTGAATGCCCTGCTCGAAGACCCCCGCGGCACGCTTTGGATTGCCACCTTTGACGGCCTGTTTGCGCTTGACCAGGAGGGCGGCTTCCACCGGTTTACTCGAAAGGATGGGGTGGCCGGGGACCGCGTGTACGCGCTCGCACTGGACCGGGGAGGGCAGCTATGGACTGCGGGCGATGGGGGCCTCACGCGCGAAACTGGAACCCGCTTTGTGCCTCTGCCGGTAAAAGGGCTACCCACGGCTACTCTGCTCACCTTTGATCCCCACCGGGACGATGATGCGGTATGGACAGGCGGAACAGGCCAGGGCTTGTTTCGCCTGACGGCGAAGAGTGTGCAGCGCCTCGAGGCAGCACAAGGGCTAGTCAGCGACGAAGTCTATCTCCTGTATTTCTCGCGCGACGGCAGCCTGTGGCTCGGCGCGGTCAATGGCTTGAACCAGCTAAGCGATGGCGCCGTGACCTCCTACAGCACGGGCGAAGGTCTGCCGCGATCCACGCGTGACATCCAGAAAGCGCAGAGCCCAGGCAACGAGCTTTGGTTCGGCTATGGCGAACACATGTTCCATGTGCGCGACGGCATGCTGGTCCCCCTCGCCGTGGCTGCGCCGAAAAGGCACGACCAGCACGGGGGCACCCACGGCCGTCTGCATGGCCTGGGTGCCACGCCACTCTGGTTCCGCAGCGAGGATCGAGCCAGCCGGGGCCTTGTGTTCACCGGCAGCCGGGGTGACGGGGTGCTGCGAGACGGCGCGCTCGAGCGGCCTTTGCCTGCCATTCCCTGGAGCTCGGTCGGCGAGTTACTGATCACCCGGGACGGGACCATCTGGACAGGCGGCTCGGAGATCGGCGTTGTTGCCTACGCGCCGCATGAGCCGCCCCGTGCGTACACCATGGCCAATGGGCTCGATGACAACAACGTCGGGGCCTTGGCAGAAGACGCAGCCGGGACTATCTGGGTCGGCACGCTTTCCGGACTAAACCGCATTGCGCACGGCATCGTCACCCGCGTTGTTTCCTGCGCTAGGGTAACTTCCATCGACGCATCGGCCGACGGCAGTCTTTGGGCCAGCTCCGACTCCGGGCTGATCTACGTGCCGCGTACGCCTGCTCCGGTTCGTATCTTCACCCAGGGAGATGGGCTGCCTACCAGCATCATTCAGGGGGTGATTGAAGATAATGAGGACCACCTATGGCTCGGCACCCAGCAGGGCATCATGCGGATCAGCAAGACCGAGCTGCTTGGCAAGGGCCGTCACGCCCAGGGCGTCCCGGTGGTGTTCGGCATCGGGGACGGCTTCCGGAGCGCGCAACTGCGTCCCGATTCCATCTTCCGCTCCCGCCGCGGCGATATCTGGTTTCTTACCCTCAACGAGCTAGCCGTGATTGATCCGCGTGGCTTGCGAGCCAGACCTTTGGCACCCATCCTCATCGACCAGGTCGACCTCGACGACCATGCCGCCGCTCTCGCGCCCATCGCCTCGCTGACCGTGCCCCCGGGCCGTCATCGGCTGAGCATCCGGTACACACTTCCGGAGTTCCAGATTCCCAGCCGCATTCACTTCCGCTACCGGCTCGAGGGCTGGGACAAGACCTGGATCCAGGGCAGCGCGCTGCGCGAAGCCACCTACACCGGGATTCCACCCGGCCGCTACACCTTCCGGGTCGCCCACTCTGACGGCTACGGCAACTGGAGCCCGGAGGAAAGCGCCCTGCCCCTCCAGGTCACGCCGCACTTCTACCAGACCGGCTGGTTTCTCACCCTGCTTGCGCTGCTTGTCGCTGCTGCTGTCTCCCGATTGCACCGCTTGCGCGTTGCCCAGGTCAGCGCCGGCCTCAACGCGCGCTTGCAGGAACGCTTGCAGGAGCGTACGCGGATCGCTCGGGAGTTGCACGACACGCTCCTCCAGGGCATGCTCGGGGTTTCCATGCAGATGTATGCCGCCTCGCAGAGCGACGCCGCTCCCTCCATGCTCAGCCATGCTTCGCAACGCTTGCGCGAGATCGCCGAGCAGAGCCGCAAGGCCCTGGAGGATCTGCGCTCGCCCTCGCCATTACCGGACTCGCTGGAGGCGGCGCTCGTTCTTGCCCTGCGAGAGATGGAGTTGCCGGCCAGTCTCCAGCCGCAGATCCAGAGCGTCGGGACCCCAACAAGCCTGCGCCCTCTGGTACAAAACGAGGTCGAGCGAATCGCCTGTGAGGCCGTGGCCAATGCCGTCCAGCACTCCGGTGCCGACACGATCCGCATCGACATCGTGTACCAGCCTGCTCACTTTTTCATAAGCGTCAGCGACAACGGTCGCGGGATCGACCGGGAAGCGCAAAGTGCCGGACGGCACGGCCACTGGGGCATCCCGGGCATGCGCGAGCGTGCTGCGTCGATCAAGGGGCGGCTGCGCATCCTTCCGCATCTTCCCCGCGGCACAGTGGTAGAGATCGCCCTCCTGGGCGCCGTCGCGTACACGCAGGCGCCCCGTCAGCCCGGGACCTCTCTTTGGACCCGGGGGCTTCGCCGATGACCGTGTCCGCCCTATTTCCCAGAGAGAGTTCACCATGAGCGCGTCACCTCTTCCATGATCAACATCCTGAGCATCGATGACCATCCGGCTTTCCGCGAAGGGCTTGCCGCCATCCTGAACACGCAACAGGATATGCGCCTGGTTGCCCAGGCTTCGACTGCGCAGCAAGGAATCCAGGCTTACAACGAGTACCTTCCCGACGTGACCTTGATGGATGTCCGGTTGCCCGACCTGCCCGGCATTGATGCGCTTGCCGTCATTCGCGCGGCACACCCGTCGGCCCGGCTGCTCATGCTTTCCACCTTTCAAGGCGACGCCGGCATCACGCGCTCCCTTGCCGCGGGTGCCCGCGGCTACATGCTAAAAACCATGGTCCCGGGCGAAATGCTCCAGGCAATTCGCACCGTGCACGCGGGCGACAAGTACATCCCCCCGATTGTGGCAGCCCAGCTTGCAGCCTACCTTTCCGAGCCGCCGCTCACGCAGCGCGAGAGCGAGATTCTGAAGCATGTTTCCACCGGCAACAGCAACCGCGCTATCGGCAAACTCCTTTTCATCAGCGAGCAGACAGTGAAGACCCACCTGCGTCACATTATGGACAAGCTTGGCGCGAGCGACCGGGCCCACTGTGTCGCAATCGCGGCGCGGCGCGGCTATCTCGAGCTCTAGGTCGCCTGCGATTCATCCCTGCGCCGTCTGCTCTGGCCCTGCGTGCGCTTGTCTCGCGACTAGGCCATGGTTGTGTCCTAACGCTTCACCAATGTGGCGGATAAATCTCTTCTATACCCTTTGGACAACTGAATCCTGTGCGGTAGGGTAAGGCCATAGCAACGCAAGCCGGCCTCTTGCATCGGTAAGCCAGGAGTTCGGCAAGCCTACGATGCCGGCCTTCGTCGCCTACGCGCTTTCTCCTGCCTAAGACCATAAGGATACGATCATGAACACGCACGCCAAGGGTATGGCAGCACTGTCGCTGACGCTGCTGGTCGCAACGTCTGCCTCCTCTCAGACGCAAACCACTGGTGCGATTACCGGCCGGATCATTGATACAAGCGGGGCTGTCATCCCACAGGCGACAGTGGTGTTGACATCGAAAGGGAGTGGCGCGCAAACCACGATCACTACAGACCAGAGCGGCAACTACCGGTTCGGACTTTTGCCACCCGGCACTTACACGATGCGCGTATCCGCAGCAGGGTTCAAGACCGAGATCCCATCGGATGTGCCGGTCACCGTGACCGAGACGAGCGCAGTAGACCTCACCATGTCACCGGGCACCCAACAGGAGACGGTGGAGGTAAATGCCGGCGCGGAACTGCTGCAGACCACAAACGCGACGTTGGGCACTACTGTCCAAGGGCGTACCATTCAGGCGCTTCCGCTTACCGAGCGCAACTATACGCAAGTGCTGACCATGTCGCCGGGCGTCTCGGGGGATGTCAATAACGCCGCAACCCTTGGCCGGGGAACCATAGACGTCTATGTGAATGGAGCCAGCAACATCAGTAATAACTTTGTTATGGACGGGGCCGACATCAACAACTTCGGCAGCGGCCGGGGCGGCGACTTCGTACAGCAGGGTGGCATTCCCATCCCGAATCCTGATGCGATTGAAGAGTTCAGAATACAGACGACCCTCTACGATGCTGGGTTTGGCCGCGATGCCGGCGCCAATGTGGAAGTTGTCACCAGGTCGGGTACAAATCACTTTCACGGTTCTGCTTTTGAGTTCTTTCGCAATAACAAGCTGAACGCGAACGACACCTTCCTGAGTGCTCAGGGTCAGCCGCGCCCCGATATGAAGCAGAACCAGTTTGGTGGAACCATTGGAGGGCCGGTTCTGCGCGATCGCGCCTTTTTCTTCGGGTCCTATCAGGGCACGCGACAGATCAACGGGCTAAGCCCCAGCTCGCTCTCGAGCAACACACTGCCGGCGCTGACCAACGACCGTTCGGCAGCCGCCATCGGCGCCATCTTCTGTAATCAGCCTACCGAGTTCGGCGGCACCCAGGTAGCGTGCGACGGTTCAAACATCAATCCTGTTTCGCTCACTCTGCTCAACGAGAAGATAGCCAACGGCAGTTATCTGATTCCTACTCCTCGTACGCTCAACGCGGGCACGCCGTACGGCTTTTCTTCCTATAGCTTGCCTGGCAGTTTCACCGAGGATCAGGTTCTGGTCAACACGGACTACCAGCTTTCAGACAAGCAGAGGCTAAGTGAACGGTACTTCTTTTCCCGCGACCCACAGGTCAATCCTTTCAGCAGTTGCAGTCCCGGGTGCCCGCCGGGCTTTGCACTCAACACCCGGTTCACAAACGATATTGGCCTGCTCAAGCTCACCTCGACATTCTCGCCAAACCTGCTCAACGAGGCGTTTGTGGCCCTCATTCGCAATACAGGCGTGCTCAACAGCCAGACGGCTATCACCGATGCTTCGCTCGGGATCGCACCTGGCGACCCTGGATTCCCCTACCTCCCGGTTACCGTCATTAACGGTCTATTCAGCCTAAGCGGCGGCTTCAACGACTTTTCTGACTCCGCGGTCAACACCATCGAAGCTTCCGACCAGGCTTCCTGGGCGCGCGGTCGTCATAACCTACGCTTCGGTTACGAGTTCGAGCGCCAGGAGTTTAACTTCACCGATCCTGGGCCGCGACGCGGTGAGCTTGAATTTCTTACCTTTTCTGATTTCCTGCTCGGCCAGAGCGGCACTCAGAACGGAAGCGGCATCAGCAACGTCTTTCTCAGCTACGGCATCGGCGGCAACATCAACAAGGATTTCCGCGCGATTGATATGGCGAGCTTCGTGCAGGACGATTTCAAGCTAAGCCCGAACCTGACACTGAACTACGGCCTGCGCTGGGAGATCAACGGCAACATTGGCGAAGCGCACGGAGACCTGAGCAGCGTCTTTCCCAACCTGATTAGCAGCGGCACTCCGGCCTCCCCCCTCGGTACCTACGCCGGCTACGTCGTACCCTCGAACTTTCCCGGCACTCCACCCCCAGGTGTTGTTCGCTTATCAGGCAAGTCCCTTACGACGCAGGATCTCCCCCTGCACAACGTCGGGCCCCGTGTCGGCTTCGCATGGCTACCTCAAGGCTCGGGCAGAGTTTCGGTCCGCGGCGGCTACGGCGTCTACTACACCCGGCCGAACGGGAACGCCACGCTGCAGGTGCTTACCAGCCCGCCCTTTGTTGCTGCCCGTGCGCTTGAAGGAGCGAATAACAGCGCTGCCACCTTCCAGAACCCTTTCAACCCTCCGGCCGTGCCGGGCGCTTTTATCGCCAGGACACCTGATTCCGAGATCGGCGAGGATATCATCGCACCGAACTACGATTCGCCGATGACCCAGCAATACAACCTTGATGTTCAGCAGCAGCTTTCCAACTCGACCGTCTTCGATCTTGCCTATGTGGGCACGCGCGGTACACGCCTTCTTGAGTCGCGCGACATCAATGAAGCATTGCTCGCCAGCCCCGCAGAACCAATCAATGGTGTAACCACCAACACTCAGGCAAATGCTTACCTCCGGGTCCCGTACACAGGTTTCTCGCCCTCCGGACTGACACGCATCGAGTCGTACGGCTTTTCCAAGTACAACAGCCTTCAGGCCACCCTGCGTCGTCAGCTTAGCCACGGCATCCTTTTGCAGGCAGCCTACACCTGGGGCAAGGTACTGACGGACGTACAAGGCTCGGGCACCTCCGCCGTCTTCACAGGCGGCAGCGGTAATAGCAATGATCCAAATAACCGGCATGACCGTTGGGGGCCTGCTGCATTTAACCGGCCGGAGCGCTTTGTCGCCGTCTACCGATGGGAGCTGCCTAAACTGCACGGCGGGGATGCATTTGCACGGCAGGCGGTGAATGGGTGGGCGGTATCGGGTGTTACTACCATTCAGGACGGAGACGCGCTCACCATCACTGACGCTGACGGCGGATCTATCTACGGGTACGCGAGCACTTCGCGCGCACAGCTGAGTCCCGGCGCCACCGCACAGATGATTGAGACGCACGGCAGCGTGCACAGCCGGCTGAACAACTACTTCAATACGGGTGCTTTCTGCTCCTTTACCACCGCTCCAGGATCGGCGGCATACAGCGCCTGTCCGTACCCGGTCATCGGCGACGGCACGGGGTACGGCAACAGCCCTGTAGGCTTTGTGCGCGGTCCGAGTCAAGACAACACGGATATCACAGTGTCACGCGATTTCCGCGGGGCCCGGGAAGGCCAGACGGTCGACTTCCGAGGTGAGTTTTTCAACGCTTTCAATCACGCGCAGTATGCAGACCCGGCAAGCGGGTTTGACACTGTCGGCTTTGGCGTCATCCCCAGCAGTTCGGTCGCGCCACGTATCATTCAGTTCGCGCTCAAGTACGAGTTCTAGCCTGCCCACTTGTGACAACACGGACGGGGCCAGGGCAGTTGGCGCCGCGGTGATTCGTGCAGCAACCACTCTGTTGCGAAGGGTAGGTTCTCGCGACCTTGCAACGGATCTCCCGCGGCCCATCACTTCTCGCAGCGTTTTCCGCCTAATCCTTCGTCATACGATGCCCGAGCAAGGCCAACATGTGACGCGAGAAGAAACGCGTTGAAAAAGCCGACACATTGTTGATCTTTCCGATCACTATGCTGGGCTTTCGGGCGAACATTGCCTTCACACCACGCGCAGCTACCACGCTGGCTGGCAGCATACTCGCTTTGAGTGATTCCTTCGGCTTGTAGTTTGCAACACCAAAGAACTCAGTTTCCATCAGACCCGGTGACACAACTGTCACATTGATCTTCGGAGCCAGCTCTACGTGGAGCGCCTCTCCGAAGGAGAGTACAAAACTCTTTGCAGCGGCGTAAGCGGCCATCAAGGGAACCGGTTGGTATGCTGCGAGACTGGCGACTAGAAGAATATGCCCGTGCCCTGCGGTTGCCATCTTCCTCGCGAACGTATGAGTGAGGCTCACTAGGTTGAGAATGTCGAGCCGAAGCATTTCTTCAAGACTTGCGGCTTCTTGTCCTAGAAACTCACCACTAAAACCAAATGCTGCGTTGTTGACCAGTATGGTGGGCAGGATTCCCCTTGAGTCCAACTCGTGCTCAAGAGTGGCAGCCGCGTTTGACGTGGAGATATCCAGTGGCAGAACAACGACTTCAATCTGCGCCCGCTCCCTAAGTTCGGCGGCAAGTCGTTCCATCGGCTTGACGCGGCGAGCGACTAGAACGAGATCACACTTCTTCGCCGCCAGCACCCTTGCGAATTCACTCCCGAGCCCGCTCGATGCGCCCGTGACTTGAGCCCACTCCTTTGCCATGTCCACTCCCCGGTCAGCAGCTATCATTATTACGCAGTAGCAGGCTGAGTGATTCGTTGAGGCGAGGTTCAGGGGTCTCGAGCTCCGACTCATGAGGTTTTCAGTCGTGACCGGTTCTTAGGTCATGCCGGAAGCGAGCTTCAATGCTTGATCGCCGCCAATACGGTATCAACCTCGAGCGCGATCATCTTGCGCATTTCCGCTGCATTCTTGACGGCGTCTTTGAAGCCCCGCATGGCGAAGGCCAGGTTACGTGCCAGCTGGGACGGACTCGCCTTCAACCTGGTTCCGACCATGCCCTCGGACAGCAGCTCTGCAAGAAGTTTGATGAAGTCCTCGTAGATGGCCTGGACTGCCGGGCGGCCGATGTCGAACAGATCGCGGGCGTCTAGATGAACTTCCGTCAATTCCATGCCGTGAGAGCCCCACTGCTCGCAACAAAAACGGAGCTTGCGTTCAAAGCTGCGCATACTCCTCATGGCCGTTCGAAGTTCCGCCAGCTTCCTGTGGTTCATCTCCTCGACGACAGCAGCAAAGATGTCATCTTTCTTCGGATAAAGCAGGTAGAGCGCCGGGCGGGACATTTTCGCCGCGTCTGCCACATCACCCATGGTCGTGCGGCTATACCCATAGCGCAAGAACACCCCCGTCGCAGCGGAGAGGATGCCTTGCCGCCGTTCGGCGATATCTTGGTCTGTCAGCTTCTGGGTCATTGCATCTTTACTCTGACACTTATCATCATAGTGTAATTGTAGAAGCGAGAATCAGGAGATGGCCTCATGAAGGAAGAATATCTGGCTACGTGGAAGCGCTACCAGGCTGCCTGGTCTGACATTAGCCCCGAAGAGCGTGAGACTCTTCTGAACGGCAGCGTTGCCGCGGGTGCCGTTTACAGCGATCCGACCAGCGAGTGCCATGGTCTGCGGGAGCTCATTGCAAAGATCGAACAGTCCCAACAAACGATACCCGGGGCATCTTTTGAAAATACCAAGTTCCTGACCCATCACCAGCAGTGTTTATCGCACTGGACCATGCGGAACAAGGAGGGAGCGACCCTTGCTACCGGAAACAGCTATGCGCGGTTTGATGGGGAGGGCCTGCTAATCCAGATGACGGGGTTTTTCGAGCTGCCTGGAAAGCCCAGCTAAGGGCTGCGGCTCGAAGAAGGAGCGGCCTGTGCCGACAAAGCTCATCCACTGAGTTCGAGATGCAGCGCATGTCTGGAACTCTGTCTGTTCGCAGCTTGCATGCACGGACTTGCTCGCCTTCAAGCTTCTGCAGTTGCACACCCGGGCACGCCAACCCCGCTCCATCGGGTTGCAGGCGAAATCGCTTCGCGGTCAGTCCAGCAGACCCCGCTGTCTCCACCTCGCTTGTACTTGGCTATTTTTCGCCGCCAATCCGACTTTGGTCTAATTCGCTTTCACCCTTTGGAGGCATATCTTGGGAACGCCTCGAGACATGGTGTGTGGTCTTCGGGCAGAGAAGCCATGCTGCTGAAGCTGGCCGGAGCTTTTGATGGTCCCAGGCAGACACTCCCTTGGTCTTCTTTTCGCGTTCCTGCTGCTTTCCCTGCTGCCTGCGCCCTTGCTGGCGCAGAACTCACCCAGCCGCCCAGCCATTAATGGCATCTCGCACATCACGCTCTACGCAGAAGACCTCCCCGAGTCGGAGCGCTTCTACACGCGGGTCATCGGGTGGGAGCAGGTGCCCGCTGCGGGAGCCCACTCCGGCGTCCGCTTCTACGCGAACCATCAGCAATACATTGAGCTCCTGACACCGGCGGACCCCGGCATGACCGATCGGCTTGCAGGCTTCGGCTTCGTGACCGCCAACGCAGAACAGCTACGTCGCTTCCTCGGCGCTCACGGGGTCGCCGTCCCGGCGAACGTGACGACGGGATCTGACGGCAGCCGCAGCTTTCTGGTGCACGATCCCGCTGGCAACAAGGTTGAGTTCACACAGCTCGGCAGCCATCCCGTACCCGCGCCGGCCGTGCTTTCGGGGCGCCTCAGCACGCACATCATGCACCTCGGCTTCGTCGCCCGAGATCGAGCCGCCCTCGATGGCTTCTACAAGAACCTGCTCGGCTTCACTCTTTACTGGCAGGGTTCGGCAAAGCCGGGCAACCCTGATTGGGTGATGATGCAGGTCCCGAATGGCACGGACTGGATCGAGTACATGTTGTACCTGCCGCCTGCACCTTCGCGCGGACAGCTTGCCAGCGCGAACCACTTCTCGCCGGGTGTGGTCAGCATTGATGTCCTCTACAAACGGCTACTCGCGCAAGGCTGGACGCCGTCTGCCAAGGAGAAACCGCCCCTGCTCGCGCTCGACGGCAAATGGCAGCTGGATCTTTTTGATCCGGACGGCACCCGCGTCGAATTCATGGAATTCAAGCCAGTAGGGAAGGTCTGCTGCTCCGAGTTCACCGGCCGTACGCCCGGACCTTATCTCAACTGGTAAGCGTGCCTGGCCTAGGGAGCAGGCAGGCGTGGTGACTCATCGTGGGCCGTCAGGCACTAACCCATGTTCATGCAGCGCACTTTTTAGAGGGAAAGACCATGCTTATCTCGCGTCGCGACTTTTTGGAACTGAGCGCACTTTCCGGCGCCGGGCTTACCGTAAGCAATCAGCTCAATCCACTCAGGGTGCTTGCGCAATCGGGTTCATCGATGTCCCACCAGGGAGCGGCTGCTCCTGCAAAGTGGCCACTCGCTCCCGAGTTCCGCCGGGTGAAGAGTCTCAACCAGAACTGGCAATTCATCCGTGTAGACCACTCCACAAACGAGACAGCCGCGCCCGCCCCGAGTGCCGGCTGGACAGCAGTCAATGTGCCGCACACTGTTCGCCTCGAACCGTTCAACGCGAGCGGCATGCGCAACTTCCAAGGGATCTGCTGGTACGAGAAGCAATTGGAAATCCTGCCGGAATGGCAGGGCCACACGCTGCATCTTGTCTTCCAGGGCGCCATGCAGGTGACCGATGTCTGGCTCAACGACACCCACCTTACCACTCACTATGGCGGTTACCTGCCATTTGTCGTCGACATCTCAGACCATGTAAACGCGAAGGCCAGCTCCAGCAACCTGCTGCGACTTCGTTTAGATAACCGCGACCACCCGGAGGTCCCGCCGGGCAAGCCCCAAGATCGGCTTGATTTTGTTTACTTCGGCGGACTTTACCGCAGCGTAGAGCTTCGCGTCCTAAGCCCGCTGCATATCAGCGACACGTTCCTCGCCGATAAGCCGGCTGGCGGTGGTATCTTCGTCACCTATCCAGAGGTCGCTCAAGACGCCGCCACTGTGCAGGTGCAGACCGATGTCGCGAACACATCCTCTTCATCGCGCTATGCGAAGGTACGCCAAGATCTGCGTGGTCCCAGCGGGAGCATCGTGGCCAGCTCCGAGGTGCCGGCCGAAGTCCCTGCATCCAGCGCAAAGACGGTCACGCAAACCCTGCATGTACGCGACCCGCTACTCTGGCATCCGTATCGCCCCCACTTGTACCAGCTGCACACCGTGATTCTTGAAAGCGAGAGGGCAGAAGACAAGAACACCCCAGTGGACGATCAATACACCCGCATCGGGATACGTCGCTTCCGCATTGACAAGCAAGATGGCCTCTTCATCAATGGCGAGAGGTTCTTTTCTCTAGGCGCGAATCGCCATCAGGACCATCCCTATGTTGGGTACGCTCTGCCTGCCTCTGCCCATTATCGCGACGCCATCAAGCTGCGGGACGCCGGGTTTACCTCCTACCGATCCCACTATCCCCAGGACCCTGCCTTCATGGACGCCTGTGATGATCTGGGCATCCTGGCCATCATTTCCAACCCGGGCTGGCAGTTCATGGGGGACGAAGTCTTCCGCAAGCGTGTTTACCAGAACGCACGCGAGGTCATTCGCCGCGATCGCAATCGCCCGTCTGTGTTGCTGTGGGAGGCGCAGCTGAACGAGACGGACAATGACCTGGTGGCTGCTGCACTCTACCGCATCGTTCACGAAGAGTACCCCGCGGAAGACTGCTACGCGGCAGGCGATCGGCTTACCCACCCTGTGGAAGGCTTCGACGGCTGGGACGTGGAATACTCGCGCAACAACGGCAGCAAGCCGTTGTGGGTACGTGAGTGGGGCGACCAGGTAGATAACTGGACCGATCAGCAAGGCAGTGTGCGCGTCCCCAGGGACTGGGGCGAAACGCCCATGCTGGTGCAGGCCTCCAGTCACTTGCAGGCGCTCGATGCAATTTACGCAAAGCTTAGCGGGGCTCTGGAGCCGGGCACAGCACGCGCAGCAGGCGCTGACCTGTGGGCTGGTGTGGACTACTATCGCGGCTATCATCAGCAGCCGTTCTACGGCTCGCCGCTTGACCTTTTCCGGCTGCCCAAGTTCGACTACTACTTCTTTCAGAGCCAAAGGCCTGCGGACCCCAAAGCATCGTACGCAGGCAGTGGACCGATGATCTTTATCGCAAACTTCGCGACCTTTCAGTCGCCGACCACCGTGACCGTCTTCAGTAATTGCGAGCAGGTCCGCCTGACGCAGAATGGGAAACAAGTCGGGACGCAGAAGCCGGACATGGGCTACCACCTGCCGCATCCCCCGTTTACTTTCCACCTGGAACAGTTCAGTGAGCTGCACTCCATGCTCTTCGCCACGGGCGTAGCCAAACCCGGCACGGCGATCGGAAACGTCAAGGCAGAAGGGTTCATCGGAGGTGCAGTCGTTGCAGTGCATGAGATCAGTGCACCGGGGGTGCCGACCCAACTGAAGCTGATGCTCGATGATTGCGGCCGGGGCATGGTCGCCGACGGTGCTGACTGGGTTCGCGTGTATGCGCACATCTGCGACTCGCGTGGAACCACTTACCCGGGTGGCGAAGATGAAGTTACCTTTCTGGTGAGTGGGGAAGGACAACTTATCGGCGATGCCGACTTACTCGCCAACCCGATGCGCGCCCAGGCCGGTATTGCCACGGGCTTGATCCAAGCCACCACCCGTGCCGGCACGATCACCGTAGAGGCGCAGGCGTTCGGCCTCAAGAGCGCTACCCTTCACTGGGCATCGCAGCCAAACGGCGTGGCGTAATTGGATGAAGTGCGCTGGTCTGACGCAGAGCCTGGAGCGGAGTGCCAGCGCCGGCACTAATCCTGCTTGCTTAGGCACGTTCGTTGCACCAGAGCCCAGGTCTTCAGGTTGCTCCGCCTCGCGTGAGTGCGGCCGCCCGCAGACTCGTCAGAACTCGGAAGCTCAGCGCGTGGATCCCGAACCCACAGGCTGTTCAGGTTCACGATCGCGATGTTCAGGTTCACGGAAGTGGTGTTGCTGCCAAAATTACTGGCGCAATCAGAGGAGAGGACAAGGACACACTCCGCAATGCCTTTTACGGGTCTAACCCGGAACGAACATACTCGTGGCGTATACTAGCCTCGCAGTGGCGATGCGCGTCAAAGTAACACAGAGCCTGGTGATCACGTTCCTGTTCGCAGCGCCGTGGCATGCACGGGCTGCATGCACGGCCCCCGCGGATTTAGCCAAACAACTTCGCGCTACGCCGGACGCCAACACTCACGCCGCTCTCGGCAGCTGGTACGCGGATCATCAGCAGTTTCCCTGTGCGATCGAACCCTTCCGCAAGGCGGCCGCACTCGAACCCGGCTCCGCACGGTACCAGTATCTGCTCGGCTTGAGCCTGTCCGCAGACCGGCAGTTCGCTGCCGCCGTCGGGCCGCTCAGGCACTCCCTTGCTCTCGATCCTGACTCGACCCAAACGCACCTGCTCCTCGGCACGGCGCTTGACGCCAGCAATAGCCGAGCCTCCGCCGAACTCGAGTGGCGGCTTGCGCTTGCCCGGGATCCGAAATCCACGTTAGCGCTTGAAAGCCTGAGCCGCGACCTGCTCGCCGATCGCGACTACAACGGCGTCATGGTCCTGCTTCATCCTGCCGAAGGCTCAGGCGCGCTAACTGACACCATGACGGTTACCCTTGCCGCGGCTTACAGCAAGGCCGGCCTGCCTGAGGACGCTGCTACCCTGCTCCGCAACAGACTTCAAGCCAACCCTGCGTCGCTCGAAGTGGCCGAGGCGCTTTCTGGCGTGCTGATTCTCGAAAGCCGCTTTCAGGACGCGGTCGCCGCCCTGGCAGCGGCCGCCAGCCAGCATCCGGAAGACCTGCAAGCGCAGATTCTGCTTCTGCAAACGCTGGTACTTGCGCATGATGCCGGCGCACAAGCCTTGGGAGAAAAACTGCTCAAAGCTGCCCCAAAACAGTGGGAGCTGCTTTACTTTATGGGCGTGCTTTATCAAGAGGAAGAAAACAACGCCGCCGCACGCGACTACTTCGAGCGCTCGATTGCGGCAAAGCCTGGCAACGCCGATGCGCACTACCGGCTCGGCGTGGTTCTCGGCTCGTTCAAGGGCGAGGCGAAGAACGAGACTGCTGCGAGGCAGGAGTTGGGAAAAGCGATTGCCCTTGGCTTGGACACCCCGGAGGTCCACTTTGCGCTTGCCAAGGCTTTGCGGACGCTGGGCGATACAGCAGCCGCGCAACAACAGTTGAGCCTCTATCAGCAAAAGCTCCACGCGCAAGCCGCGCGGGCGCAGGCTGCCGACAAGGCCCAGCAGGGCGACCAGGCCGCGGCTGCCGGCAACCCGCAGCAGACCGTTGCGGACTACCGCGAGGCGCTGGCGCTCGACCCGCATGAGCCGGTCCTGGCCTATAAGCTGGGCATGGCGCTGGATAAAACGGGCGACCAGGCCGGAGAACGCGTGGCTTTACAGCAGGCCATTGCGCTGGATCCCAAGATGGCCCTGGCACAAAACCAACTCGGCTACCTGGACACAAGCGATGGCGACGCCGAGGCAGCCGTCCGGCATTTCCGAATCGCCGTAGAAGCTGATCCGGGTTTCAGCAAGGCATGGGTGAACCTCGCTGCGTCGCTGTGCCTGCAATCAAAGTGGGCCGAAGCGCACGAAGCGCTCCAACACGTGCTTGCACTCGGTGGCGAGGATGCCAACGTAAAAGCTCTTCTCCAGCAGATCGAAACCATGGAAGCGCAGGCACCACGCTGAGAGCGCGCCCGCTCCCTGCATCCCCTTCGGCGTAAGCTGAGCATGGGTTCACACACACAGGCTCGACGATGCCCCACGCATGACTCTCTTGCCTGCTCACACATGACGAAGATCACACGGCGCCTCCTGCTCAAAACTGCGCCCGCGCTTTGCGGTGCTTCGCTTCTTGCCCGGCACCCATCCGGTCAATCTCCCAGCCGCAAGCTGCTACCCTTTTCTCGTTTTGTCGATGTAGCGCAAGCAGCCGGCCTGACGCAGTCCATCCCCTACGGCGATCCCGCTCAGGCAACTTACATCATTGAGGTGATGGGGGGAGGATGTGCCTTTTTCGACTACGACCACGATGGCTGGATGGACGTGCTGATCGTTGGCGGCATCCGGGGCGACCGCCAGCAAGCCAATGCTCCCGAGGGCGGCGGGACCCGGCTCTACCATAACAACCGTGATGGCACCTTCCAGGACGTCACGGCTGTGGCCGGGCTCACCAGCACAGGATGGGCAACCGGCGTATGCGTTGGTGATTACAACAACGATGGCTTTGACGATCTCTTTCTCACCGGGTATGGGCAGAACCGGCTGCTCCACAACAACGGCGATGGAACGTTTCGCGATGTCACCGCGGAGGCCGGACTGCTGCACGCACAGCCACGCTTCGGGACCGGCTGTACTTTTCTTGATTACGACCGTGACGGCTGGCTCGACCTGTTTGTGGCCAACTACGCAGACATTAGCTTTGCCACACTACCCAGACCCAACCTGCAGATGACCAACTGCAACTTCGAGGGTGTTCCGGTTAACTGCGGTCCCAGTGGACTACCCTTGCCAACGCACTCACTGTTCCGCAACAATCGCGATGGCACCTTCTCCGACGTGTCAAAGCAATCTGGTATCTCGTCACTGCGCACGTCGTACGGACTTACGGCAGTAGCCTTTGATGTCGATGAGGACGGCTGGATCGATCTCTTCGTTGCCTGTGATTCCACCCCCAGCCTCCTGCTGATGAATAATCGCGACGGCACGTTCCGCGAAGAAGGCCTTATCCGCGGGGTCGCCCTCAGTGGCGAGGGACACGAGATGGCGGGCATGGGTATCGGCGTCGGCGACTACGATCTCGATGGGCATCTCGACCTGCTCAAGACTCACTTCTTCCACCAAGCCTCCGGCCTGTATCGCAATGGGGGCAAGGGTGACTTTGAAGATGTGACCGTCGAGGCAGGCCTCGGCGGCGAACAGCGCTTCATCACCTGGGGCGCCGGCATCGTCGATCTCGACAACGACGGGTACCCTGACATCTTCGAGGTAACCGGCACCGTCTATCCCGAACTTGCAAGTCACTACCCCACCAGGTATCCAAGCCGCAGCGCACGACTGATTTTTCGCAATCTCGGCCAGACTCCCGGCGGCGTGAGACGTTTCCTCGAGTTGGGAGAGGAAGCTGGTGTTGCTATCTCCGCACCCCATCAGAGCCGCGGCTGTGCCTTCGGCGACTTCGACAATGACGGGGACCTCGACATCCTCATCATGAACCAGAACGAGCCGCCCTCCCTGCTGCGCAACGATGCGCCTTCGGCCAACAACTGGCTCAAGGTGCGACTGGAGGGAACCAAAAGCAACCGCAGCGCGATTGGAGCTCGCGTCGTTGCTCGCTACGGAACCAAGCAGCAGGCACAAACCGTTCTCAGCCAGACAAGCTACCTATCTGCCAATGATCCGCGCCTGCACTTCGGCCTGGGCGCGGCGAAGACCGCTTCGCTCGAGATCCACTGGCCTTCGGGCGCGAGCGAAACGGTTGCCCGCGTCGAGGCGAACCAGCTCGTGCTCATCCGCGAAGGAGCCGGTGTGGTGAAGACCGAGCCCTGGCGATCCCCGCATGCGCCCTGACACTCCGGGAGGCAACAAGGGGCGTCCAGTACGGGCACATCTTTTTGGGCGCGGTCCGACTTTAGGCGGATTCGCAACGTTGGTTCATGAGCATACAGTCTTCCCGGACCTTCAGTAAGAGTGGACGATTCGCAGAAAAGGTCTGTTTGACCGTGACGCAGGAGTGATCGGCGCTCACGTTGTTCACGGAGGAGACGCACTTATGCTTCGCAGAAGCACGTTGTTTGTTGGCTTGTTGCTGGCTGTGCCCGGTTCGCTGGCCCCGCTCGCCTTTGCACAATCCGTTGGTGGCAGCCTCAATGGCCAGGTCACCGACACAACCGGAGCTGCTATCTCCGGCGCTACCGTCACGGCGACCAATGTAGGCACAGGCCTGAAAGTAACAGCAACCTCTTCCGACCAGGGATCCTATCGCATCGCCCCTCTGCCTCCCGGAGCCTACTCGTTATCGGTGCAGTCGACCGGCTTTGAGGCTTACCTGCAGCAGGGCATCACCATCAACGTCGACACGCCCGCCACCCAGAATGTCAGTCTCCAGACCGGCAGCGCGCAGGAGACCGTAACGGTCACGGCAAACGCTGAGCTGCTCAATACCACCAACGGTTCGCTCGGGCAGACCATCGACGCTACCGCCGTTACGCAGCTGCCGCTTAACGGCCGCTCTCCTGCCTCGCTTGTTCTGCTGGCCCCGGGCATGACCCCCGGAGGCAACACATACAACCAGACCGGCTTTTCCTTCCCTGCCAGTTCCGAGCCCTCGGTTTCGGCAAATGGAGGGACGCAGGGCAGCACCTACTTCCTTCTCGACGGCGTCCCGAACATGGACACCTACCTCGGCCTGCCTGCTCCCTTTCCCAATGCCGACGCGACCCAGGAGTTCCGGGTCATCAGCAACAACTTCAATGCGGTGTACGGCTTCGCGCCCGGTGCGGTGGTGACCATCCAGACGCGCTCGGGCACCAACGAAGTACACGGCGGCGTCTTCGACTTTTATCGCGACCAGGTGTTTAACGCGAAGAATTACTTCTCGCATGGAGTCGACCCTTTACACCAGAACCAGTTTGGCGGATTTGCCGGCGGGCCAATCTTAAAGGACAAGGCATTCATCTTCGCCAACTACCAGGGCACGCGGAACGCAACCGCTTCCACAGAGTTGGACTCGTACGTGCCGACTGCAGCGATGCTGGGAGGCGATTTCAGCGGCATTTCTACGACGCTATGCGCCAAAGTGGCTCCTTCCGCAACCTGCCCGTTCGGCACAGTGGATGGCAAGCCGAACCAGCTACTCCCCGGCTACGCCCTCAACCCGACCGCGATTGCAGTGGACAAGGCGGCGTTGCCGCTGGGCCAGCAGCCGAATGGCCTTACGTATTATGACTCCCCGGCGTTCATCAACCAGATTGATGAGGGCACGGCCAAGCTTGATCTCGATGTCACCCCCAAGCAGCGGATCTCGCTGCGCAGCTTCATCACCAGCTTCGTGCAGCCATCGGCCAACGTGGATGGCAATCTTCTGGCGCTCAACAATAACTACAACTATGACGTCAACATCCAGGAGCGCTACTACAACGAGACCCTCGGCGATGTGTGGACCCTCAATGACAAGATGGTGAACTCGCTTTCGGCTTTCTGGAGCGAGTACGACGCCGGGAACGGCTCGCAGGCCAACCAGGCGGATGGCACTCCGTTCTGCTGGTCGAAGTACATCAACGTCACCGAGCTTCCAGGTCAGTGTTTTGTTGAAGGCTTCTCGATCGGGGGGAACGGCTTCAACGTCGGCTACTATGAGCCATCCACTGAGGGTCGCACGACCTACGGGTTTTATGACCAGTTCACGATCGCGCTCGGAAGGCAGACCCTGACCTTCGGCGCAAACGTGCAGCACCAGTACGCGCGTGAGCAGACCCAGTATCCCTCCCAGCCCATTCTCGACTTCGGTGGGCAGTACACCGGCGCAGGTCTGGCAGCCTTCCTGGTCGGCGATCTTACCTCCATGTTCCAGGGCGCTGGCGAAGTCGCCAACGTAGCCGGATGGCAGCCCGGCTTTTTCGCGCAGGAGGAGTTTCGCGCCGAGCCTAACCTCACGGTCTCAGCAGGTCTGCGTTGGGACCCGAACCTTCCTCCCACCATCGCGAACGGACGCTCTTCAACCTTTCTGCCTGGGCAGCAAAGTATCGTTTATCCGAACGCGCCCTTGGGAGTTGTCTTCCCTGGCGACCCGAACGTGGGCGCCGGCCTGATGCGCACCACCTACGGCTACTGGGAGCCGCGCCTCGGCGTCGCCTGGCAACCGAAGAGCATGCCCCAAACCGCCATCCACGCCGGCTTTGGCCTTTTTACCTCGCCGATGATTTATTCGGATTACAATCACACGGCAGACAACGCCCCCTTCTCGCCCTCCTTCAATCTGCAAGGCACAAATACCACTCCGCTGAACTTCGTCAATCCGTGGTCCACCTCAGCCGGTACGGGCCGTGTAAGCCCCTTCCCACCCTTTGCTTCCTCCACCTACAAGCCACCGGCTACGGCCACCTTTGCCTCAGGCATCAGTATCCCGGCCACCATCGATCCAGGCTTCAAGCTGGGTACAACCGCAAGCTGGAATCTAACGGTGGAACAGCAGATCGGTCAGAATACGGTTGCGCGCTTTTCCTATGTGGGTACTCAGACCTATCATGCTCCCTTCATCATCGATCGCAACCCCGGCATTTATCAGAATGCCGGCGCTCGCAGCACCTATCCGGCTTTGAGCGAAATTCTTGATATGGAGAGCCAAGGTACCGCCAGTTACAACGCGCTCCAGGTCAGCGTGGAACGGCGACTTAGTCACAACCTGCAGTTCCAGGGCAACTTCACCTACGCCAAGACGATGGACCTGGCCTCGTCCGCCAACGTCAGCTTCGGAACCAACCAGTTGGCGAACCCCTTCGACATCGCCTATAACTACGGCGAATCCAGTGAGGACGTGCCCTTGCGCGCCGTCGGCAATGTGACCTATACAGTGCCGACTCTCTCGCAGCTGAACCCCGTCCTGCGGGAGGTTCTCGGAGGTTGGGAGGTCAGCGTGATTACCACCTCCCAGTCCGGCTTCCCGTTTACGGTCGGTGGCGGGCTGGGGAGTAACAACTCCGCGTCGCAACAGTATGAAGACCGGGCCGATGTTGTGCCGGGTGTCGCGCGGAACGTGCGGCAGGGTGGCAAGGCGAACTGGCTTTCCCACTACTTCAACCCTGCGGCATTCACTCAGAATGCTCCCGGCACCTTTGGGTCGAGTGGCAAGAACATCATGCATGCCCCACCGCTCAACTACAGCGATGCCGGTCTCTTTAAGAACTTCAGATACCGCGAACGGTATAACCTCCAGTTTCGCTGGGAAATGTTCAATGTTCTTAACCAGCCAAGCTTTGCAGGGCCCGACGCCGGGAACGCGGACAGCAACGAAGGGGCGATCACGGCGACTGGCAGCGAAGCTGCCCGTGTGGGGCAAATGGCGCTCAAACTTACCTTCTAACCTCTACCATCTCCCTCCACATGCCCGGACCGACGCTGGTCCGGGCATGCTTGTTTTCAGCCTGGTTTCAATCCTCAAGCCTGCGGTGGTTCCGAACTTCTACAATGCTTGCTAGTGAATACAGGCCTTTGGCAAGGGAGAAGACGAGCCGCCAGGAACGCAGTCCACACCTGTGGCTGCTTCGTGCTTCTCCTGGTAGCCGCTCTCTTACCCACACCGGCAGCGCACGGGCTCGCCCACTCCAGCCTGCAGTACGCCCGGCGGATCTGGCACGTCCAGGACGGTCTTCCCGAAGAAACAGTCCAGGCCATCCAGCAGACCTCTGACGGTGCTCTGTGGATCGGCACCACGGGCGGCCTTGCCCGCTTCGACGGCAACCGCTTTGTTTCCTACAGTCGCAGCAACACACCGGCCATCCCTGACAACAGCGTCTTTTGTCTCCTTGCTGCGCACGACCGCTCGCTGTGGCTTGGCACGGAGGGCGGCGGTCTGCTCCACTTCGAAAACGGGACCTTTCAACACTACGGCGCACCGCAGGGTTTGACGGACGGTTTTGTGCGCAGCCTTGTCGAGGACGAGACAGGCCGGCTGTGGATCGGCACCGATAACGGCCTTTTCCGCATGAGCAAGGGTGTGATCCAGCGGGTGGACACCTCCCAGTTCACCCCCACGCTCGCGGTGCACTCCATCTACGAAGACCAGCAGCATCGCATCTGGGTGGGCGGCCTGCGGCTGCTCATGTTTGACGGCGACCGCGTTCAGGAGTTCAGGTTGCGCGGCGCCTACAGTCAGAACCGCGTGAAGTCGATACTCCAGACCAGCGATGGCACGGTGTGGGTCGGCACGGTTGGGGGTGTGCAGCGGCTTGGTGTGGGCGGCTTTCAATCGCTGTCTGGTATTGCGGCCACCGTGCGAAGCCTCCGGCAGACCGCTGACGGCACTCTCTGGATCGGCACCATCGGCCACGGCCTGTTTACTTATGCCGGTGGCAACTTACGCAAGGTGAGCGGCACCGGATTACTGCCCAGCAACACCGTGCTCAGCATGGCTGGCGACATCTCCGGACAGACCTGGATCGGCACTCAGGATGGACTGGTTTGTCTCAGCAAGACGCTGGTCGGCTTGGTCCCTCTTCCCCATGGGTCAGATCCAGACTTCGAGACGATTTCCTACGACAGCCGGGGCGCTGGCAGAAGCGACAAGGATGGCACAGTGTGGGCCGTGTCCTCCCGCGTCTATGCCATTTGGCACGACCGCGCCGTGGCTTACACCTTCAAGCCTCTCGCAGGCGTCCCGGTGCGCAACGTCTACCGCGACCGCCAGGGCGCACTTTGGATAGGCACCGATGGGAGCGGCGCCTTCCACCTTGGTGGGGGCAAACCTATTCACTACTCGGCGCCCAGGCGGCTGGCAAACAACTTCGTCCGCGCCTTTCTCGAGAGCCGCGGCGGCGCCAGGTGGATCGCTACTGACGAAGGGGTAAGCCGGATCGCAGGCGGCCGGGTGCGCAACTTCAACATGCGCGACGGCCTCGCCTACTTCAGCACCCGGTCGCTGTTTGAAGATCACGAGGGCTGTGTCTGGATCGGGACCGACCAAGGGCTGAGCTCCTGGAATGGTAAGCGGTTCGTCCAAAACGTAGCGACCCAGGGCCTGAGGGAGGAAAAGGTCTGGTCCATCCTCGAGGACACGGAGGGCTTCCTCTGGTTCGGCACACGCGATCATGGCATCTTCCGTTATCGCGACGGCGTGCTCACCCGGTTTACCACCGCGCAGGGCCTGGCCAGCAACAGCATCTACCAGCTGCTGGAAGACCGCTTCCACCAGCTGTGGGTGAGCAGTCCAAACAGCATCTCTTCCATCCCGCTGAGCGCGCTTCATTCAAACGTGCTCAGTGCAGGAGACCCCGAAAGCGCGCCCCTGCCTGTGACGATCTACAGGATGCCCTACGATGCCGAGAACGCTCACCTTTACGGTGGGCGCCAGCCTTCTGGTTGCATCGGCAAGGACGGCAGTCTGTGGTTCCCGAGCGATCGTGGCGCGCTCCACATCTTTCCCGAGCCGGCAGCGCGGCTTGTTGCACCGCCGCTGCTTGTTACCCGCGTAGCGGTCGATGGCAGTGAGGTAGACCCCGCGCGTTTTCACCTGCTCTCGGCCGACGTTTCCCGGCTTGAGTTTGCCTTTGCGCCACGCTCTCTACGCTCGCAGGAAGAAACCCGCTTCCGCTACCGGCTTGAGCCGTTTGACCGCGCCTGGACCTACGCCGGTGCAATGCGAACTGCCACCTACACCAACCTTCCGGCTGGTCACTACCACTTCGAGGTCATGGCCTTCCCGCTCAACAATCCCTCGTCCAGCTCCGCGGTCGTCATTGTTTTTCGCAAGGAACCGCACTTATATCTCACCTGGTGGTTCCTCTCTCTTTGCGTGCTCATGCTCGGCCTCGCCAGCCTGGCACTGTACCGGTGGCGCATGCGCCTGCTGCAGCTTCGCTTCCGGGCAGTTCTTGAGGAACGTAGCCGCCTCGCCCGCGAGATGCATGACACCGTCATCCAGGGCTGCACCAGCGTTTCGGCCTTGCTTGAAGCTGTTTCCAGCTTGGAGCGCGAAAACCACGCTCTGCATACAGAGCTGATACAGTACGCGCGGACCCAGATGCGCTCGACCATCAATGAAGCCCGGCAGGCTGTTTGGAATCTTCGCCACAACGATCGCCATGATGATGAGCCGCTGCGGGACCTCTACGAAGCGACCTGCCTCATGGCCGATCATGCCGCGCGGGAGTTCAACACGCCCGTACACTGCACCACCGCAGGCTCCCCATTTCCCGTGCCCTCCTCGGTCGCGCATGAACTGCTGATGGTGATTCGCGAAGGACTCCACAACGCCGTGCTGCACGGCCTGCCGCGCCGCATCACCATCGAGTTTGCCTATGGGCCGGACGATCTCCGGGTCGAGATACGTGACGACGGGACCGGCTTCACCCCGGGCGCGACAGCCGATGATGGACAGCCGCATTACGGCATCGCCGGCATGCAAGAGCGCATCGCACGGCTCAACGGAAAGATTGATTGGATCAGCGAGGCGAACGAGGGCACGACCGTGCGTTTCCGCATCAAGCGATCTTTCTTGTTCCCGCCGAAGGAGAAAGTCGAGATATGAACGAGCCCGAAGTGACGGCGCAGATCCGGGTCTTGATTGTGGACGACCATCCCATCATGCGCTACGGCGTTGCCGCGATCATTGAGGCGGTGCCCGGGATGACGGTGGTCGGGCAGGCCGGCACCGCCGCCGCCGCGGTAGAACTCTTTCGTGAGCACACCCCAGACATCACCTTGATGGATCTGCGCCTGCCGGACCAAAGCGGCGCTGATGCCATCCGCGAGATTCGGAGCTTCTCTCCACAAGCAAAGTTCATCGTGCTGACCACCTATGAAGGCGACGAGGATATCCACCAAGCGCTCGAAGCCGGAGCGCGCGGCTACCTCATCAAGGGCATGCCCCATGAAACCCTTACCGACGCCATTCGCAAGGTCAACGCCGGCGGACGCTTTGTCCCTGTTCCAGTAGCGCGCGCGCTCGCATCGCGGCCTCACGATGGCGACCTGAGTTCTCGCGAGCGAGAAGTACTTTCACTGCTGGTTCG
>CALMAN010000005.1 GCA_937859835.1 uncultured Acidipila sp.
GCGCCGGATGGGTCTGATACAGTGCCGGCGATGGCGCTTGTGGTTTGGGCGCGGCCTGAATAGGAAATCAGAACCAGTGCGATGACCACGATCCCCTACCGTACCCCGCTGCCCCGGCCTCCCCCCGTTCATCGCCATCGAGCGACGCACCTGCCAATATGTGTCATATTCCCTGCCCCCTTAGCCGTACAAGTCCTGCTGGTTAACTGCTCCGTCCATCACCGGGGCCCGCGGTTGGGCACGGCGTGCCGGGCTAGTTCCAATCGCACGCATCATACGGGCTCGATCCTTGGCGACACAACCGGAAAAAGCACCTAACTTTGTCTAGTACAAGTGACCTATTGACACGGAGCGCGCACTCCCGAAGCACCGGTGGAGACTTGTGCGCCCTGTCTGTTCTGGTAGATAGTTGGCCGAGCGCGCGCGGCCCAGGTACACCGGCAGGTTTCCGCTGACCGAAGAGCGGCGCTCAGCGGCAGGAGGGCACATGCATGCCGAACTGAGCGGACGCATCCGGGTGTTGATTGTGGACGATCACCCTGTCGTGCGGCTTGGCTTGCGCACTTTGCTCGAAAGCGTCGGGAACATCGAAGTAACCGGGATGGCCGGATCGGCACGCGAGGCGATGCTCGAGATACGGCGGGTTCCCTCCGACGTCGTGCTGATGGACATGCGTATGCCGGAGATGGGGGGCGCCGAGGCCATCCTCGCTCTGCGCCGCATGCAGCCGGATATGCGGATTCTTGTGTTAACCAATTACGAAGGCGACGAGTATATTGTCCGAGCGTTGCAGGCTGGCGCCATGGGATATCTTTTAAAAAGCGCGCCGCAAGCCGAGATCGTACAAGCGGTACAAACCGTGCATGCGAATCAGCGCTTTGTGCCCCCGCACATCACCAAGCGATTGCTCGAAAGCATCGGCCGCGAAGAACTTAGTCAGCGAGAGCTGGAAATTCTAACCCTGGTAGCCAAGGGAATGACCAACAAGGAAGTCGCGGATGCTCTCGGCATTAGTGACAAAACCGCTCGAAACCATGTCGCCAGCTGTTTGATGAAGTTAGGGGCCAGCGACAGAACAGAAGCGGTGACGACGGCCATCCGTCGCGGACTGATTCAACTGCCTGAGTAAGAGCGGGAAGAGAACGAGCCCACTTAGCCTGCTCGTCGACTACTTAGCCTGCTCATCTTGAATACACTCACCGCACGCCCCCTGCGTAGCTCCGTTCCTTGTCCGCGGCGCCCCGCTTCTTTGCGCCACGCCGCCCCTGCAGCTCAGCCCTGATCCTTACCTGGGTGCCGCTGCCCGGGGCGCTCACAATGCGCAAGGTCCCGGCTACGTCGCGCGCTCTCTTTTGCATCCCCAGGATGCCAAAGCCCGCTGCCTGCGGGGAGACGGCAAAGCCCCGGCCATTGTCTTTCACCACCAGCTCGACCGTATCTTCCTCGTAGGTCAGGGTAATCGCGAGCACACTCGGGTCCGCGTGGCTCACGGCGTTGGCAATCGCTTCCTGGCCGATATGGAGCAGCGCATTGGCAAGGCGCAGGTTCAAGGGCGTCGCGCTGCCGTGCACCCGCGCGATCAAGCGGATGCGGTCGCCTGCCAGGCGCCGCGCTGTTTCGTCCAGGGTCCCCAGCAGATTTTGCTCAATCGGCGGAGGAGACGAACCAAGCATGGCAATGGTCTTGCTCGCTTCTTCGTGACAGCGGCGCACCAACTGGTAGGCGACGTCTAACTGGTCCGTAATAGAGTCCGCGTCCTGCCGGTCCCCCCGCACAAGGCTGTTCCGGATACCCTGGATCTGGTAGCCGACGCCGGCGAAGCTTTGCGCCATGGTGTCATGGATCTCGTGGGCCAGCCGTTCACGCTCCTCGACGAGCGCGTACGTTTTCCACTGCTGCATGCGGAAGTAAGCAAGCTGGGCGAGCAGCGCCACGAGCAGGATGCCGCCGAAAAGGCAGCCCGCGTGCCAGGGTGTCCACCAGGGAGGACCGGGAACCAGCAGAGGCTGCTCGACGGACCCGGCATGCTGCCGCAGTTGCAGGTAGTCGCTCCAGGTCGCGTCCTGGACCGCGAAGTTGCGCCAGGTCCCGCCTGTATCGACCGAGCGCAACCCGACGCGCCCGGTCTCGATGCACGAGCGATCCTCAAACGCAATGGAGGCAGTTTCTCTGGTTTGGAGGTTTTGTACCGACGCGGCGATGTTGCAGCCAAAGGCCGTGACATACAGCCGGTACCAGACAGAAGCGTGCACGCCGCCCGGCATGGGGATCGGCTGCGCTTCAGCCCACTGGTACTTCGAGCGGCCAACGACCATGGTGCCGTCGACGGTCCGGAGCCCTACGTAGTAGCCGTCATAAGTGTCCAGCCCGCGTTGTTCGTCGTTGGACCGGAGCAGAAGTCCCATGTCGCCGTGTTCCCCGTCCAACTCGAGGTCTGCGTGGACGGTGTAGTTCCCCCAGCGCTTTGAGCCGGTCAGGAGCTTCGCTCCCCGCTCGTCTGAACTGTTGCGCACCTCCCCGTCGCGGATCCGCCACGCGCCGCCAAAGCTTGTCCATCCGGTGCTTTGCGCTGACTGCTGGAGGTACAGGTGCGAAGGGACGGCGGCGGCCGGGGACGGCCGCCAGTGCGGCCAGCCTGCTGCGGCGAGAGCGAAGACCGCGACGGCGAGCGCCAGGAGGCAGACCGCTTTTCGCCAGCCAGGTCCTAAATGGATGCCCGCGCCCTTTGCCACTTTGCTTCCGCTCCTTATCTCACGAGCCTGTCTTACGAGCTTGTCTTACGGGAAAGCGGCGTCGCCCGCGTGGCTTTCCGGCGCGAGCGCCAGGAGTTCCCGGAGCCGCGAACCGTACGCTACGCCTTGGCAGCGCCTCCATGCAAGCCGGCCCGTCGCGCCCGGGTCGCGCGAAAAGCTCGCGCGGCAAAAAGAAAGCTGATTTCCTCAGGTACCGAGCGGGCAGCCGTCTCGTCCAACGCGGCGAGTAGCCCCCTGATCCTTTTGAAACGGTAGAGCATGCAGAAACAACTCGTTCCGCTCACGCTGGCCGTGTGCCTCCTCACGGCGACGGCGACGGCGCATCCGCAAACAGCGCCGCCGTCCCCAAGGCCGTCGGATGCGGCGCGGCTCAGTGGCACGGTAAGCGATCCGGCGGGTGCGGTGATCCCGGGCGCCGTGGTCAGCTTGCAGGCGACGGGGCAAAGCGTTGCGGCCACCGCCGATGCCGCCGGCCGCTACAGCTTTCCTGCCCTCCCGCCCGGCTTGTACAGCGCCACGGTCACGGCCCCGGGTTTTGCGACGAGGGCCGTGCCGGGGCTGAAGCTGGCACGCGGGGAAAGCAGGCAGCTTGATCTCACGGTCGCCATTGAGGTGCAGCAGGACCAGGTGCAGGTGGATGCCGCGAGCGGCGGGTCAACGCCGGCGCAGAACGGCGACGCCGTGGTCTTGCACGGCAGCGACTTGTCCGCCTTGTCGCCAGACAGCCGTCAGTTGCAGCAGCAGCTCCAGGCGATGGCCGGCGGGGATGGCGACAGCGGCGCGCAGTTCTACGTGGACGGGTTTTCGGGAGGCAAGCTGCCGCCCAAGGAATCGATCCGGGAGATCCGTATCAACCAGAACCCTTACTCGTCTGAGTTTGACGACATTGGCCTGAACCGCATTGAGATCTTTACCAAGCCCGGAGGGGACAGCTGGCATGGTTATGCCTACAGCGCCGGCAGCACCTCGGCGCTTGACTCGCAGGACCCATACTCCTCGCTGCCGCAGCCGTTCTCCTCGATCCAGGACGAGGGGCAGGTAAGCGGACCGCTTAGCAAGAACAGCTCGTTTAACCTGACAGGCGGCTACTACCGAACGGACAACAGCGCGATTGTGGACGCCGAAACGCTGGATGCCGCGGGCGGGGAAACCGCGTTGACGCAGTCGATCTCGAACCCCAACAGCTACACGACGATCACGCCGCGCTTCGATGCCCAGCTGGGCAAAAACAATACCCTGACCGCACGGTACGAGTTTGACCGCACCGCGCAGGCCAACAACGGCGCGGGCCAGCTGGTGCTCGCTTCGGAAACCTACAACAGCAACATCGGCGTGCACACGGCACAGCTCAGCAACACGACCGTTCTGGGTCCGAAGGGCTTGAACGAGCTGCGTCTCCAGTACCTGCGCACCGACACAACGCAGGCGCCCACAACGGGAGCGCCCACCGTCATTGTGGAGGGCGCCTTTACGGGCGGCGGCAACAACCTGGGTGTTCTGAGCGACCACACCGACCGCTACGAGGTGCAGGAATACGGTACGCTGGCCCTTGGGAAGCATTTTCTTCGCGCCGGCGTGCGCCAACGCATCGTCCGGGACGCGAACTTCGCCACCGCCGGGTACAACGGCGAATACATCTTTCCGACTCTGGCGGCGTATCAGACGACGGTGCTGGGCCTAGCCGCCGGGGCCAGTGCCGCGCAGATTCGCGCCAACGGCGGAGGCGCCAGCCAGTTCAACCTGAGTGCCGGCGAGCCGGCAGCGCGCGTCTTGCTGGCCGACACTGCCGGCTTTGCCGAGGACACCTGGAAGGCCCTGCCAAATCTGAGCCTGAGTTACGGGCTGCGGCTGGAAGGGCAGAACCACGTGCATGACAGGCTCGACCTTGCGCCCCGGTTCGGGTTTTCCTACGACCTTAGGAGAACGGAAAACAAGCCGCCGCTCGTCACCGTGCAGGGCGGTTTCGGGCTTTTCTATCAGCGGCTGCCATCGAGCGACCTGCTCCAGGTAGCCCGGCTCAACGGTGTCCGCCAGGTGCAGTATGTGCTGAACCAGCCGGACACGTACCCGGCGCTGCCCACAGGCGCCCAGCTATCCTCGCAGGCCCCGTCGACCCTGTTCCTTCTCAGCCATGGGTACCATTCGCCCTACTCGATGCAGAGCGGCGTCAGTATCGAGCGGGCCTTCAAAAAGGCCGGCACCCTCACGGTCGGCTATACCAACTCGCGCGGCGTGCACCTGCTGCTCGAGCGCAATCGCAACGCCCCGTACCCGGGCACCTATAACCCCGCCGACCCAACCAGCGGAGTCCGCCCCTACGGCAGCCTGGCCAACCTGGATGAGTACGACACGGCCGGGGTTTCGCGTCGCGACCGCTTGTACGTACACGGCCGCCTCGAGCCCGCCAAGGGGCTTACCCTCTACACCAACTACCGCTTTGTGCACAGCCGGTCTGATACCAGCGGCGGCTTTCCCTCCAACCAGTACGACCTCCGCGCCGACTACGGGCGGGCGACCAACGACGTAAGCCATCGCGCGTTCCTGGGCGCGTTTTACGATGGTCCCTGGGGCATCAACGGCGGCCCCTTCTTCATCGCGCAGAGCGGCGCTCCCTTTGACATCGTGCTGGGCAACGATCTGAACGGGGACAGCCAGTTCAACGACCGGCCTGCCTTTGCCACGGATCTGTCGCGCCCCAGCGTGATCGCGACGGCCTATGGCAACTTCGACACCGCGCCCATCCCGGGGCAGCGGATCATTCCCCACAACGACGCGCCCGGTCCAGGGCTTGTTTACTTCAACCTGACGCTGAACCGGTCGTTCCATTTTGGGCCCGCGGTCAGGCCCGACAAGGACGCGCCGCCCCCGCCGCCGGCGAAACCGGGAGAAAAACCGAAGCCGCCCGACAAGCGCTTCTCGCTTGACCTGGGTGCCTACTCCGAGAACGTCCTGAACCACAAGAACCCTGCTCCGCCGGTAGGCACGCTGGGCTCACCGCTCTTTGGCCGCTCCAACGCCCTAAACGGCAGCTTTTCGGATGGCTCTGCCAATCGGATCATCGCCCTCCAGGCCAGCCTGCATTTCTGAGCGCTGCTTCCCCCCGGGGCGAGGCAACGGTCACGGGCAGAGCCCTAGCACTTGCCGGCTGTTGTACTTCCCGCTCGACGGGGCAGATTAGACTGGGTGGGAGATGGCAGTGTACGGCAACAACCCGGACCGGCTGGTTTCGGCTGCGCGCACGGACGAGGAAAGCTCGTTCGAGCTGAAGCTTCGACCCCGTTTGCTGCGGGAGTTCATCGGGCAAAGCAAGGCAAAGCAGCAGCTGGAGATTGCGCTCCAAGCGGCGCGGGCGCGGGGTGAGGCGCTCGACCACGTGCTTCTTTTCGGCCCGCCCGGGCTCGGCAAAACCACGCTCGCCTCCATCCTGGCCCACGAACTCGAGGTCGGCTTCCAGCAGACTTCGGGTCCGGCGCTGCAGATCCAGGGCGACCTGACCGCCATCCTGACCAACGTTCGCGAGCGGCAGGTTCTGTTTCTTGACGAGATCCACCGCCTGCAGCCGGTTCTGGAGGAAAAGCTGTATACCGCGCTTGAGGACTACAAGCTCGACATCATCATTGGGCAGGGGCCAGGCGCGCGGACGCACGTGATGGACATCAAGCCGTTTACCTTTGTGGCGGCCACCACGCGGCCTGGTTTGCTGTCTTCTCCTCTGCGGTCGCGCTTCGGCATCCTGCTGCGGCTCGAGTACTACACCGACGACGAACTCCGCTTTGTGGTCGAGCGCTCGGCCGAAGTGCTGGGGGTGCCGATCGATGCCGATGGGGCCGCGGAGATCGCGATGCGGTCGCGGGGGACGCCGCGCATCGCCAACCGTTTGCTGCGCAGGGTCCGCGACTACGCCCAAGTGCGGGGAACGGGCGCCATCGACCGCGCGACCGCCATGGGTGCGCTTCAACTACTGGAGGTTGATGCGCACGGCTTTGATGAGCTAGACCGGCGACTGCTGCTGACCATCATTGAAAAGTACGACGGAGGCCCGGTGGGGCTCAATACACTGGCTGCTTCGCTTGCCGAGGAGCAGGACGCGCTTGAAGAAGTGTACGAGCCGTTTTTGATCCAGATTGGCTTTCTGGACCGCACGCCGCGCGGCCGAGTCGCCACCCGGCTCGCCTATGAGCACTTTGGGCTGCTGCAGGCGCGCAAGGCCCAGCCCGGCCTTTTTTCCTGAAATCATCTGCAAGGCAGGATCCGAGCGAAGGGAGACCAGCATGTTTGAAAAAGCACGTTTGGCAAGAAAGCTGAAAACTAGGGAGTTTGTCGGCGCGAGCGCCTCCGTGGCGCTTGCTTCAGGAGGCACGGCCGTGGGCGCGCTGGCCGTGGGCGCGCTCGCGGTCGGCGCCATGGCGATCGGTGCGCTCGCGATCGGCAGACTGGCCGTGGCAAAAGCCGACTTTGGCCGGATACGCATCCGGCAGCTGGAGGTCGACGAGCTTACCGTGCGCACACTGCGCGTGCTCCACAAGGGCTAGGCACTCTCCGCCGCGCCTGCTTTTCACCCTCCCTCCCCGGGCGATCGGTGCTACAGTGTCCGTGATCCCGGAGGAGCTGCCCCATGGTTCGCTATTTTCGTCTGGCCCCCCTTGCCGCCCTTTGCGCAGCGGCTTTGCTTAGCGGCTGCGGCAGTGGGGCCCCGGTTCCGCCCACGGCGCCCTCCCCGGCCTCCGGGCCGTTTCACAATGTTGTGTGCCTCGGCGATTCGCTTTCGGCCGGCTTCGAAAACGGTTCCCTGCTCGATTCCCAGCAGGCAAACGGCTATGGCAGCCTGGTCGCGGCGCAGGCAGGCTTTGGCGTCACGCTGCCCTACATCGCGGCCCCGGGTGCGCCGGCTGTGCTCCAGCTGACCAGCCCGGGCTTTCCCCCGGGCATCACGCAAAGCCCGGGCATCACGACGGGCCGCGACAACGCCGGAGCGCAGCCTTCGGACCTGGCGGTGCCGGGACATCTGCTGCACGACGTGATCTACAGGACGCCGACGATCGAGCCGAAAACGGATGAGGACATCATTACGGACCTGGTGCTGGGCCTGCCGCTCGGCAACCTGAACTCCCAGCTTGCCGAGGCCGTGGCGCTGCACCCCTCAACCGTTTTTCTTTGGGCAGGAAACGACGACGCACTCGGGGCCGTGGAAGCGGGCAGTCCAGCGGCGCTCACTTCGCTCAGCAGCTTTGCTGCCGACTACACGCTGCTGCTTGCCGCGCTCCGTTCGCAAACCTCGGCGAACCTCATCGTCGCCAACATCCCCGACGTCACCATGCTCCCGTACCTGACACCCGCCACCGTCGTCATCAACGAGGTTGCAGGGGCCAGCGGCCTGCCAGGCGCCGTGGTTGCCGCGGCGCTGGGCATTGCGCCGGGAGACCTGATCAATGCAACGGGCCTCGCCGACATTGAAGCAGACATCGCAGGCGTCGCTTCCGGGCACCCGCCGGCCCCCCTGCCGGACAATGCCTTTCTTACCCCGGCCGAGATCCTCGCCATCCAGAACGCCATCAACAGCTACAACCAGGTCATCGCGCAACAAGCGGCGGCCGCGGGTGCGACCCTTGTCGACATCCACGCCTACTTTGCGACCCTTGCGGCCGGCATCACGATCAACGGCTACACCGCGACCGACACCTTTCTGGGGGGACTGTTTGGGCTGGACGGCATCCCCCCGACCAACACCGGCTATGCGCTGGTCGCAAACCAGTTCGTCGCAGCCCTGAACGCAAAGTTCGGCCTTGCCATTGCCCCCGTCAACGTAGGCGCGATCGCCGCGGCGGACCCGTACTTCGGGCCCAACATCCGGCCGGCCGGGGTGACGCGCATCCCGACCACGGCAGCCGAGCGTGCGGATGGGGTGATCGCCAACTGGAAGAAGACCAGCGCGCTCCCCCTTCCGTAAGGGAAACGCGCTCGTCGGTCCGGAGCAAGGCGGGAACGCTGTGCGCTCCCCTGCATGCAGGCGGGACAGAACGCAGCAGAAAGGGCGGCCGGAAGCCGCCCTTTCGTTTGCGGAAGAAGCTCGCTTCTTCGCCTTTGCTTCGCTTACTTGGCGACGACCTTTTCCTGTGCGGACGCTGCCGGACTGCCCCCATTGCTGCTGCCGTTGCTTCCCTGCATGCGCGAGTGCGAACCGTCCCCCGGCTGCAGCGGCGAGATGCCGCCCTTTTGCATCAGCTGTGCCGCGATCTCATAGATTTCTTCCGGTGCATAATCCGGAGAAAACAGGGACCGGGTCTCGCCGATCACAGGGCCCTCAGCGGCATAGATGGGGGTACCCTTGACGACCTCGAGGTCCTGGCCATCCGCCCAATCCGCCGGACCAGACCAAACCCCGGCGACATCGGCGTAGTCGGATTCAGAGAAGGTGTACAGCGTGCGGTGGCTGCCGATCTCCTGCCACTTGCGGGCTTCGGGGATCTTGGCGTCGTCGATGTTCGGGGTAGGAAGCATCTTGGTGACTTCGACGCCCGTGACCTTGCGCAGAGCCATGGCATAGGCTGCCTGGTGTACGCCGCCGCGCACCATCAGATAGCCGATCACATCGCGGGCCGACTGATTGGTGGTCATCTCGTAGCAGCGATGCTTGTGCATGCGGGCGCCGGTTTCGAGGAAGAAGTTGTGCAGGAGGTCGGCTACCAGGTTTCCTGAGGAGAAAACATGCTCGCCCGACCAGAAGTGCCCCATCGAGTCCATAACCTGGTGGCCGCCGCCGCCCACGATGGTGTGATGGGTGTTGCGCAGATTCTTTGCTGACTCGAGCGGAGCGCTGACCGGGTCGCCTTCCGGCGCCGAACCCTCGAGCATTAGGTTGACGGCAGTGGAAACCAGTTCCACGTGGCCGAGTTCCTCGGCAGTGATCGAAGCTACCAGGTCATAGAAGGGCTTGAGCTTCTTCTTCTCCTTGAAGCCGAACGACTGGTGAAGGTAGTTATTCAGCGTCGACATTTCACCGAACTTGCCGCCCAGCAGTTCCTGGATGGCTGCAGCCCCATTAGGATCGGGGTTGGCCGGCTTTTTCAGTGGAATCAGCAACTTCTCGGAACGCATAAACATCGTGGATGGTCCTTTCTGGTATACGGCGTTGGGGAAAGAAAGGGGAGCCTGCAGAGCGCAAGTGCAGCAAGCGAAACGGCCAGGCACGAACATGGCCAGCGGGTATCTCAATAGGGTCTGATGCACAAACTGGGATCACCCTGCCGCATCCCCGGCACTTCCTTTCGGTAAAGCTACCGGCGCTTTGTGGCCGGAGCCCGCGGACCGATCTGGCGGAAGCGCCCCGGCGGGACCCCGATGCTATGCTCGACAGGGAGGAACCAAGCGGCTGAGCCCCGGCTCAACGCAACTAACCCTATGGCCACGATCGCGGCGCCTGCACCCCCTGAGACACAGATCAAGTACGACGTGAAAGACCTTTCGCTGGCGGCGGAAGGCAGAAAGCGCATCGAGTGGGCGGGCGCTTCCATGCCCGTGTTGGCGCTGATCCGGGAAGAGTTCCGGCGTACGCAGCCGCTCAAGGGCATCCGGATTGCGGCCTGCCTCCACGTCACCACGGAAACGGCGAACCTGATGCTGGCGCTCAAGGAGGGCGGAGCCACGATTGCGCTTTGCGCCTCGAACCCGCTCTCGACGCAGGATGAGACCGCGGCGGCCCTGGTGGCGGAGTACGGCATTTCGACCTTCGCCATCAAGGGCATCGATAGCGAGGGCTATTACCGGCACATCCTGGCAACCGTGGACCACCAGCCCCAGTTCACGATGGACGACGGCTGCGACCTGGTGACGCTGCTCCATACCAAGCGGCAGGACGCGTTGGCTGAGGTCATCGCAGGGACCGAAGAAACCACCACCGGCGTGATTCGCCTGCGTGCCATGGCCAAGGACGGGGTGCTGCGCTACCCGGTCGTCGCGGTCAATGATGCGCTGACCAAGCACATGTTCGACAACCGCTACGGCACCGGGCAGTCCACCCTCGATGGGGTGATCCGCTGCACCAATGCGTTGATCGCCGGCTGCACGTTTGTGGTTGCCGGGTACGGGTGGTGTGGGCGCGGCCTGGCGCAGCGCGCGCATGGCATGGGCGCGCAGGTGATCGTCACCGAGATCGACCCGACCAAGGCGCTCGAAGCGGTCATGGACGGCTACCGGGTGATGCCGATGGAAGAAGCCGCCAAGGTGGGCGACATCTTTGTCACACTGACCGGCAACAAGGGCGTTCTTCGCAAGGAGCACTTCGAGGCGATGAAGGACGGCGCGATCGTCGCCAACTCGGGCCACTTCAATGTGGAGATCGATATACCGGCGCTCGAAGCGCTGGCTGAAGCCCACCGGACCGCCCGGCCCTTCGTCGAAGAATACCGGCTCCGGAATGGCCGGACCGTGTGCCTGCTCGCGGAAGGCCGCCTGATCAACCTGGCCGCAGCTGAAGGCCACCCGGCCAGTGTGATGGACATGAGCTTTGCCAACCAGGCGCTGGCCGCTGAGTACCTGCTTGGCGAGTACAAGAATCTGGAGCAAAAAGTGTACCCGGTGCCGGAACACCTGGACCAGCGCGTGGCGAAGCTCAAGCTTGAGGCCATGGGCGTCGCCGTGGATGTACTGACCCCGGAGCAGGTGGAATACCTGGCCGGCTGGTCAGAAGGTACGTAAGTGTTCGTGTTTCCCTAGAGAGCCCGGCTTTGGCCGGGCTCTTTGTTTCTTCGCAGCCCGGCTTTGGCCGGGCTCTTTTTGTTTCCGGGGTCCTCCTCGACAGCACGTACCCGGCTCGGGCGGAGTGCGTGTGCGGAAAGTGCGCCCGCGCGCTGTTGCTTCGTCGTCTTCCCTGCTCCCTGCGGAGCAGCCGGTTCGTTTCGCTTTGTGTGTGGCGAAGGCTACTGCGGAAGCGGCTTCAGCTCCACCGTCCTGCCGGACTCCGCGGATTCCCGCGCCGCGGTCAGGATCTGCATGACGATCATGTTGGTGTCGAGCGACGACAGATCGCCGTCCGGCTTTAGCTCGCCATGGAGCACGGCGGCCAGGTAGCTGAGCGAGTCGTGCTGGTCGGGCGGCAGCGGGGGCGGGGCGATGACAGACTCGGCCCCCTCCCCGTGGTAGCGGACGCGCAGGTGGTCAGCCGCGACGGTGATTGCGTAGCCGCCCACCCCGTACACCTCCATGTCCTTGCGCGCGAAGCTCCAGTCCCAGGAGGGCATCAGGACAGCCTGCGCTTTCGGGTACCGGATGATCACGGTCGCGTCATCGTCAACATGCGGGTAGATCGCCGGCTTGTCTGTTTGCGCCACCGCACTCACGCTCAACGGGACTTGCCCGTGCGTCAGCACCGTCATCAGGTCCGCGCCGTAGCAGCCGAAGTCAAACAAGGCGCCCGCGCCGTTCTGCTTCGGGTCGGTCAGCCAGGGCAGCCACTCGGGGCCCACGCCGATCTCCTTGGGGCCTTCGTGTCCGTCGTGCACCACGACCTTGCGGATGGCGCCGAGCTTGCCGTCGTCGGCCTCCCGGATGGCTTCGGCATTGCTTGGGTACCAGGTGGTTTCGTAGTTCACCAGGACCTGCACGTGATGCGCGCGCGCCGCCGCCCGGATCGCGAGCGCATCGTCCATGGTGGTCGAAAGCGGTTTTTCGACCATGGACGCGATGCCGTGCTGTGCCGCTGCTTCGATCACCCGGCGGTGGTCAAGGATGGTGGTGTACACGAGCACCGCGTCCGGGTGCTGCGCCGTCAGCATCGCTTCAAGGTCGGTGTAGAAAAGCGCCGGGTCCAGGTGGTAGCGGGTCCGGTAGCGCTCCCGGAGCGCGGCATCGGGCTCGACGATGGCCACCAGCGTTGCACTCGTGTTGTTTGGCAAGGCCGACAGGAAGCCCTGGACGTGGCCGTGCACCAGCCCCACAATCGCAACCCGGATCGGAGTGCCGGTCGCAGGCGCTGGGAGCGCCGCCGCAAAGGCCGGCGCCGCGGCAAGCACGCCCGTGAGCGATGCCGAGGCAAGGAGAAGGAGAAGCAATGTCCGCATGGGTGCCTTTCCGGTCTCCGGGTGTTGGAGGCGGGGTGTGGAAGCGACAAGCCCGATTGTAGCCCCCTCGGTCACCGGAGAAACGCACTTAGAATAGCGAGGGACCGCCAGTATCGGGTTCTTCCCGCATCCCAAGCACAACGGTGCCCACCATGGCGTTGTTAGACCTTTTCTTCGGCAAACCGCTTGCCAGCACGGACGAACGGACGGAGCAGATCGGGCCTTCATCCGGGGTAGCCATCTTTGGCCTGGATGGGCTGTCCTCGGCCGCGTACGGCCCCGAAGCCGCGCTCACCCTGCTGCTGCCGCTGGGCCTTCTCGGCGTGCACTACATCGTCGGCATCACCTCGGCGATCATTCTGCTGCTGCTGATTGTGTTTATCTCGTACCGGCAGACCATTGAGGCGTACCCGAACGGCGGCGGCTCCTACACGGTGGCCAGCGAAAACCTCGGGGCCGGGGCAGGGCTGCTCGCCGCTTCGGCGCTGATCATCGACTACGTGCTGACCGCGGCGGTCGGCATTTCAGCCGCGGTGGGCGCGCTGATCTCGGCTTTTCCTCGCCTGCAGCCGCACACGCTCGGTTTGTGCCTGGCGATCCTGGCGGTGCTGACGCTCGTAAACCTGCGCGGGGTGCGCGAAACCGGCGCGGCTATCCTGGCCCCGACCTACCTGTTTATCGCCTGCCTGCTGCTGATGATCCTGCTCGGCATTGTGCACACCGTGGTAGCAGGCGGCCATCCGCACCCGTACATCAGCCCGGCCCACCTGCCGGCAGCAAGCACCGCGGTCAGCTTTTGGCTGCTGCTGCGCGTGTTTTCAAGCGGCTGCACGGCCATGACGGGCGTGGAAGCTGTCAGCAACGGCTCCACTGCGTTTCGGGAGCCGCGCGCCCGCAATGCCAACTTCACGCTGACCATCATCATCGCGACGCTGGTCACTCTGCTGGCCGGCATCGCCTGGCTGTGCCGCACGTACGGGATCGGCGCCACCGACCCGAACTCACCCCAGTACCAGAGCGTGCTGTCTGAACTGCTGGGCGCGGTCTCCGGCCGGGGTGTTTTCTACTACGTGTCCATGACCTCCATCCTGCTGGTTTTGGCGCTTTCCGCCAATACCGCCTTTGCAGGCTTTCCCCGAGTTCTGCGCGTTATTGCCGTGGATGGATACCTGCCCAACGTGTTTATGCTGCGCGGCCGCCGGCTGCTGTATTCCTGGGGCGTGTACGTGCTGGTCGGCCTTACCGGGCTGCTGCTGCTTATCTTTCGCGGCGTCACGGACCGGCTGATTCCGCTGTACGCCATCGGCGCGTTTCTGGCCTTTACGCTTTCGCAGTCCGGCATGGTGATGCACTGGCGCAGGCATCCAAGCCCGGGCTCAAAGGTCAAGATGGCCGCCAACGGCATCGGCGCCGTCGCAACCGGCATCACCACGGTGGTCGTCCTGGTCACCAAGTTCACGGCCGGGGCCTGGATCACCGCGCTGCTGATTCCCCTGCTGATCGGCGTCATGCTGATGGTGCACCGGCATTACCAGCGCGCCAGCCGGGAGATCGCGCTCAACACTCCGCTCAACCTCCAGAACCTGCAGCAGCCGCGCGTGATCGTGCCGATCGACCGCTGGAGCCGGGTCTCCGAAAAGGCCCTTCGCTTCGCCATGGTGATGTCCAACGAGGTCCAAGCGGTCCACGTGCAGCTGGCGGACGAGGACGACCGCAAAACAACGTCGATCTGCGATGAGTGGAACGCCATGGTGGCCGCCCCGCTCCGTGCCGCGGGCAAGGAGGTCCCGGAGCTGGTGACGCTGCAGTCGCCCTACCGCTTTGTGCTGCTTCCGATGGTTAACCATGTGCTCGAGCAGGAACAACGTTTCCCTGACCGCCACCTGGCGGTCCTGGTGCCAGAGCTGGTGGTCAAGCACTGGTACGAGTTTCTGCTGCACAACCAGCGCGGCAACCTGCTGAAGCTGCTGTTGCTGGTGCGCGGCAATCAGAGGATCGTGGTGATCAACATTCCCTGGTACCTGTAGCCCGTATCTATAGAGGAATGCCGGAGCAGGCCCGTGCAGCAAGGGCTGCGGACCAGAGCGGCTTAGCGCGGCGGCAGTTTGCTCGTGTTCCAGCCGCCCCCGAGGGCCGAGATCAGCTGCACGCTGGCCACAAACTGGCGGGTGGTGATGTCTTCCACGGTGCGCTGGTCGATCAGTTGGGCCTGTTGCGCGGTCAGCACTTCCAGGTAGGTCGTCACCCCGCCCTTGTAGCGGCTGGTGCTCAGGTTCAGGGAGCGCTCAGCGGCAGCGGCGGCAGCCACCGCCGACACCTGCTCACCGGACAGGATACGCAGCGCCGCAAGATTGTCTTCGACCTCCTGGAAGCCGTTGAGCACGGTGAGGCGATAGTTGGCGACCGTTGAGCCATAGTTTGCGCGCGCCTCGTCCGTGATCGCTCGACGCCTCCCGGCATCGAACACGGTCTCGATGGCCGACGCGCCGATCGACCAAAGCTCGCTCGGACCTTGAATCCAGTTGCCGGGCTCGCCGCTCTCAAAGCCGCCCCCGCCCGAGATGGAAATGTTGGGGTAGTAGGCGGAAATGGCGACGCCGATCTCCGCGTTGGCGGCATCGGCGCGACGCTCGGCCCCGGCGATGTCCGGCCGCCGCTCCAGCAGCTCGGAAGGCACGCCGGTGGGAATGGTCGGGATGTTGCGGTTCTGTGGGATCGGCGGCAGGCTGAAGGAGGACGCGGACACACCCAGCAGCGTCGCAATTGCGTGCATATACTGCACGCGCGCAACGCCCACGTCCACATCCTGGGTCTGCGTGGTGGCCAGCTGCGTTTGCGCGAGCAGCACATCGGCCTGCGTGGACACGCCGCCGCGGAAGCGCTTCTGGGTGAGATCGAGCGCGGCCTGAAACGAGCCGAGCGTGGTGTTGAGCAGCTCCTGCTGCGCGTCGAGCCCGCGCAGCTGGTAGTAGTCGACCGCAAGCTGCGTGCGTACGGAAAGCTCGACGTTGGCTTGATCGGCGGCAAGTGCCTGGGCGTTGGCGCGGGCATTCTCAACCTCGCGGCGCACGCGGCCCCAAAAGTCGGGCTGCCAGTTGGCCTCGCCCGACAGCACAAAGTCGTTGAACTGCGAAGGGGAAAGGCCTCCCAGCGCCGGGCTCAGGGAGGGCCGGTGGTAGGAAAGCCTCTCCCGCGAGATGTCGGGCCCGAGCGACAGGGTCGGGTAATAGTCGGCGCGCGCCTGGCGCACCGCCGCGGACGCGGAAAGGTAGTTCTGGTAGGCGGCCTGGATCTGGAGGTTGCCGGAGGTAAGCCGGGCTTCCAGGTCGTTCAGGGCCGGGTCGCCAAAGAGCAGCCACCACTCGCCGCGGGCCAGCGCATCGGCCGGAACAGCGGGCTTCCAGGTGCCGGGCGGCGGCGGCAGCTCGCGATAGGTAAGCGCGGGCGGCGCGGACGGCGGCCGCTGGTAGTTTGGCCCGACGGTGCAGCCGGCCAGCCCCAGCGCGGCAAGGGCGGCGAGCAGCGAACCGCACACACCCGCCCGCCGGCGCCGCGCCTGGGTGTGAACGCCCCTGAGCGTGTCCTGAGGGCTGTCCGCACCGAAGGAGCTCCGGGTGCGGGGGGAGGTCTGTCCCGGGCTCTGGCCTGGGCTCTGGCCTGGGGTCTGGCTCAGGGCCTGGCCTGCTTTGCTCGCGAGCGACTCGGAAACCACGACCGTCGTCACTGCTTGCCTCCGCCCCCTTGACCCGCAGCCGTTGCCTTGCTGTTGGCCTGCTTGCCTGACTGGCCGGAGCCGGTCTGCTGCTGCGCGCCTTCCTGGCTGTTTGTGGATCCGTTCGCCGCACTGGGCGACGCAGCCTGGTCGGTCTGCCCCGGCTGCATCACGCGTACCGCTTGGCCGTCCAGCAGGGAGTCGGGCGGGTTCTGGATCACCTCGGCATCCGGAGTCAAGCCGTGCACCACCTGAATCACGCGGCCGTCGTCCTGCCCGATGGTGATGGGCACCAGCTTGGCCTTGCCGTTTTCCACAACAGCAACCTGCAAGCCCTGCGACTGAAAGATCATGGTCGGTACCGGAACGATCAGGCTCGTGACGCCGGTGTTCAAACTGAGCCGAACCTGGCCGTACGCGCCGGGCATGAGCTTGTGGTCGCGGTTGTTCACATCGATTTCAACGAGCAGCGTGCGGGTGGTTGGATCGATGGCATTTGCCGTGCGCACGATGTGGCCGGTAAAGCTGCGGTTTGGGTACTCGGCGAGCAGGATCTGCGCGGGGGTGCCGCGCTTGGCGCCAAGCGAATCCACCTCCGGGATCGACACATACACGCGCAGGATGGAATCCTGCGCTTCCTCAAACAGCTGCTGATTGGCGCCCGCACCCGCGTTGATCAGCTGGCCGGTGTCCACATTGCGCGCGACGATCACGCCGTCAAAAGGGGCGTACACGCGTTCAAAGCCCACCAGCTGCTTGAACTGGTTCACCGCGGCCAGGGCGCCCTCCACCTGTGTGTTGGTCGCAGCCTGCTGGGTGACGAAGTTGTCGGTATCCTGCTTGGAAACGGCGTCCTGCTTGAGCAGGTCGTTGTAGCGCCGGGCCTGGATCTGCGCATTGTTGGCGTTGGCTTCGGCGGTGGCGAGATTGGCTTCAGCCTGCCGGAGCTGCTGGTCCACCTCCGGGCTTTCGATGACGGCCAGCAGCTGCCCCTTTTTCACATGCGCGCCGATGTCCGCGTACCAGTGCTGGAGGTAGCCCGAGGTGCGCGCGTAGATGGGCGCGTCGACGTAGGCCTGTAGCGCGCCCGGAAGCAGTAGCGTGTCTTCGGGCTTGCCTACGGTCGGCTTGGCGACCAGCACGTCGGGCGCGGCATTGGCATCCGTACTTTGCGCCAGATGCTTTTGCGCGCGCAGCCGGGGGACGATGCCAAGTACCGCCAGCACCACGGCAAGCGCCAGCCCGGTCAGGACCAGCAGCACGGCCCGGCCGGTCGAAAGCGGGGCTTTCCGCTCGACAGTGCCCTCGCCCCCCTGCGGCTTTTCCTGCTCTGCTGCTCCCTGACCGGGTTCCTGATTCGTTCCCTGATTCGTTCCCTGACCTGCTCCCTGACTCATGCGGGCTGGTTCTCCAAGTTATGGGACGCCGGCGCAGCCCCGTCCCGCTTCTTTTTCTCCCGCGCGACGCGTTTCCGCTCCAGCCGGTTATGCACCACGCTAAAGAAAGTGGGGACGAAAAAGAGCGTTGACACCGTCGCAAACAGCAGACCGCCGATCACAGCCCGGCCCAGGGGAGCGTTTTCCTCGCCGCCGTCGCCAAGGCCGAGCGCCATCGGCACCATGCCGATCATCATCGCCAGGGCGGTCATGATGACCGGGCGGAAGCGGGTAAAGCCGGCCGCGATCGCGGACTCGGTCGCCTCGCCGGGGAACTGTTCCAGGTGTTCGCGTGCAAAGGAAATGACCAGGATGGAGTTCGAGGTGGCAACGCCCATGCACATGATGGCGCCGGTGAGCGCGGGGACCGAAACGTGGGTCCCGGTGATGAAAAGAAACCAAACAATGCCGGAAAGCGCGGCGGGCAGCCCGGCAATGATGATGAACGGATCAAGCCAGCTTTGGAAGTTCACGACGATCAGCAGGTACACCAGCACGATTGAGAAGAGCAGGCCGAAGTAGAGCCCTTGAAACGAAGAGTGCATGGTTTGCACCTGGCCGCGCACCACCATCCGCGAGCCGCGCGGCAGCTGGTTGCGCGACCGGTCGAGGATTTTCTCGATCCCCTTGTCGACGCTGGTCAGATCGCTGTTGACGACGTTGCCGTAGATATCGATGACCGGCGCGATGTTGTAGTGCGACTCCGTGGCGGTTTCCTGCCCTTGCGTAAACGAAGCCAGGTTGCCGAGGATCTCGGGGGGGCGGGGGCCGGTCACCGAGCCTTGCGGCATGATGGCCGCGAGCGACACCGGGGCGGTGCCGCCAGTCGCCGGGTAGGCCGAAGTGCTGGCGCCGGAGCTGCCGTTGCCCGATGCCGCGCTGCCGCTCGGCGTGATGGGGATGTTGGCCAGGTCGTTCAAGGTGTCAAGGTTGTACTGCGGCGACTGCACGGCGATGTTGTAGGACACGTTGTTCTTGGGGTCGAGAAAGAAGGTGGGAGAGGTTTGAAAGGAGCCGCTGGTGGCCGAAAGAATGCTTTGCGCCACATCGTTCTGCCTGAGTCCCAGCTGCGCGCTTTTGGTGCGGTCGATATCGACGTAAAGGCGGGGATTGTTGAACGGCTGCTGAATGCGCAGATCGGCGGTACCCGGCACGTACCGTATCTGGTCCAGCAGCTTGATGGCGAAGGCGCGATTGCCTTCCAGGTTCGGCCCCACGATCTGAATATCCAGGGGCGCCGGCAAACCGAAGTTGAGGATCTGCGTGATCATGTCGACCGGCAGCTCGTAGAAGAGCGTACCCGGGAAGCGCCGGGCCAGCTCACCGCGCAGCTGCTCAACATACCGTTCGGTCGGGTGGTGCTTTTTGGCAAGCGACACCTGGATGTCGGCGTCCGCAGGGCCGATCGGCGCCGAGTTGGAATAGGTCAGGTTGATGCCCGAGTAAGGCAGGCCAATGTTGTCGATGATCGTGGTCAGCTCCTTGGCCGGGATCACCTGCCGGATGGTTTTGTCGACCTGATCGCAGAGCCGCGCTGTTTCCTCGATGCGGGTCCCGGTGCGGGCGCGCACGTGCATGGTAAAGGCGCCGGCGTCGACAGACGGAAAGAAGTCCTGCCCGAGAAAGGGAAACAGCAGGGCCGCGGAGGTGAGGGTAAAGCCGAAAAACAGGAGCATAAAGATCCCGGGGCGCGCGACGCACAGCTCCAGGATGGACTGGTACCCGTTGCGAATACGCTCAAAACCGCGCTCAAACGCCAGCTGAAACCGGACCAGCGGATTGCGGCTTTTCTTTTTCGCTTCCACCTGCTCTTCGCTGTGCTCGCCGAGCAGGTACATGGCCATGGTCGGCACCACCGTACGGGAAAGCAGATAGGAGGCGAGCATCGCGAAAACCACCGCTTCGGCCAAAGGCACAAACAGGTAGCGCGCAACGCCGCTCAGGAAGAACATGGGCACGAACACGATGCAGATCGAGATGGTTGACACCAAGGCCGGAACGGCAATCTGCGAAGCGCCGTCCAGAATGGCCTGCTCGATGGCCTTGCCTTCTTCCAGGTTCCGGTTGATGTTCTCGATCTCTACCGTCGCATCGTCGACCAGGATGCCGACCGCCAGGGCGAGGCCGCCAAGCGTCATGATGTTGATCGTCTCGCCCAGTGCCGAAAGCACCAGCAGCGAGGTGATGATGGCCAGCGGGATGGACACCGCGATGATCACGGTCGAGCGGGTTGAGCCGAGAAAGAGCAGGATCATGACGGCGGTGAGGCAGGCCGCGATGACCCCCTCACGGACCACCCCGCTGATGGACGCCCGCACAAACACAGACTGGTCGGCAAGCGGGGTGATGCGCAGCTGGGGCGGCAGCTGGGCAAGCACGCCGGGAAGGTGGCTGCGGATCCCGGCAACGATGTCGAGCGTCGACGACTTTCCTGTCTTGATGACGGACAGCAGCGAGGAGCGCTGCCCATCCACGCGCACGATGTTGGTCTGCGGCGGAAACCCGTCCCGGACGTGCGCCACGTCGTGGACGTAGATCATGTTGCCGTTGACCGACTTGACCGGCAGGTCGTTCAAGCCTTCGATCGTCGAGGGGGCCGAGTTGGTTTCGATCTGGTATTCGAAATCGCGGACCTTCATCGTGCCCGAAGGAAGGATCAGGTTTTGCGTCGAGATCGTGGACACGATGTCCGCGGGAGCAAGCCCCTTGGATTGCATGGCCTGAAGGTTCAGGTCGACCTGCACCTGCCGCTGCTTGCCCCCGTACGGGTACGGGATACCGGCCCCGGGCACGGTCACCAGCTGGGTACGGATGAAGTTCAAGCCGAAGTCGTTCAGCTGCTGCTCGCTCAAGCCCTGCCCGGACACCCCGAGCTGGATGATGGGCACGCTGGAGGCGGAATACTGGAGGATCAAAGGCGGCGTGGTGCCCTGGGGCAGCTGGCGCAGCTGGGTTTGCGCAATCGCGGTGACCTGCGCGTTGGCGTCGGCGATGTTGACGTTCGGCTGAAAGAAGATTTTGATGATGCCGATGCCGTTGAGCGACTGCGACTCCACGTGCTCGATGTTGTTGACGGTCGTGGTCAGCGTTCGTTCCGACAGGAGCACGATCCGGTTCGCCATTTGGTCGGGCGAAAGGCCGGTGTACTGCCAGATCATGGCAACAACAGGGATGTTGATGTTAGGAAAGATATCGGTCGGAGTCGCAACAATCGCGATAGGGCCAATGATGAGCAACATCAGCGCCAGCACGGCAAAGGTATAGGGCCGCCGCAAGGCGAGGCGAACAATCCACATAGCTCGTCAGGTTCTCCGGGTCAGATCCCTGGCGGCGCCAGGAACGCAGGCTTCTTCTAGTAGACCATCTTGCGCTGCAAACGCTTGGGCGCACCCAGCGCTGGGGCTTCGCGGCGCGCGGTGTGAGCGCTGCCTGGTAGACGGGGCAGCAGGCTCGGAGGACGCCTGCCTGCGGCGTTCCCACCCTCCGGAGGCCACTCCGTGGCGGCCGGCTACATGTTCATGTTCTTGAAGATACGGGCCGGCACACTGCGCACCACAAACATGATGAGCCGCCAAAAGCCGGGGAGGTACACCACGTCGCGCCGGGACTGCACGGCCCTCAGGATGCCGCGTCCAACCGTGCGCGGCTCGGCAAACAGCGGTCCGCGCTTCAGGTGCGCGGTCATGGGGGTGGCTACAAAGCCGGGCTTGATGGTCAGCACGTGCACTCCGGAGCGGTCGATGCGGTTGCGCACGCCGTCCAGGAGCACGTTCAAGGCGGCCTTGGAGGCGCCGTACACGTAGTTGCTCTTGCGGCCCCGGTCCCCGGCGACCGAGGAGATCACGGCCAGGCAGCCTTCGCCCCGCCCCTCGAAGTAGTTCGCCATCCAGGTAATCAGCGAGGCAGGGGACAGGAAGTTGGTTCTATAGAGAGCTTCCGCCACGCGGGCATCGGCCTGCGCGGCCGCCTGGTTTCCGAGCACCCCATGCGCCAGCAGGGCCATATCGATGGAACCCATGGCATCAATGGTGGCGGTAAGCAAAGGTCCGTGCGCGTCCAGGTCGTCCAGATCCAGCTTGAGGGTGCGGACAAAGCGGGCACCGCGGGTTTGGAGGTCGCTTGCCACCGCTGCCAGCTTGTACGGGTCGCGCGCGACCAGGAAAAAACTGGCGCCGCGCTCCGCCAGGAGCCGGGCCGTGGCCTGGGCGATGGCGGAGGTGGCGCCGAGAATCAGGATCTTTTGTGGAAACAAAGGCTGCCGATCGTTCTTAGGCACGCCCCGTCACCCGCCGCCAAAAGGCCGAGTCGAAGGCCGGGTCAACGTAGGCGGCAAACTTCTCCCAGCCTGGGTAAAAGGCCTGGTACTGCGCCGCGGTCATGGTCGCGTCCTTGGCTGGATACATCCGGCCGCCGTGGTCCAGGGTGATGGCCGCCAGGCGGTGGAGCAGGTCAAAGGACACCTCCGGGCGAATGGGAAAGTCCAGAGCCAGGGTCAGGCCGGGCTTGGGAAAGGAAAGAAACCCGGGCGAGGGGACGTCGCCGAACACTTTGAGCACGGCCAGGAAGGAAGCCAGCCCGGAGCTCGTGATCGCCTTCATGATCTGCGTGATGCCGCGCTGGTCTTCATCCCAGGGCAGCACGCACTGGAACTGGAGCAGGCCGGCCTTGCCGTACATCCGGTTCCACTTCAGCACCGCGTCGAGCGGGTAAAAGAAGGGCTCGTAGTCAACGACCGAGTTGACGGTCTTGGCGCGCTGCTTGTTGTAGTAGGCAAAGTTGAACAGCCCGATGGAAAACTTGTTGAGCGCGAACTCGGGCAGGTCGATTGGAAACACGAGCTTCGGCTCTTTCGAGCGGGTCAAGGGCGCGGGTGTTTCGGCGTGCGTGCCCTGCATAAAGATGCCCCGGGCGAAGTTCTTGCCGGTCGATACGCAGTCAATCCAGGCAACGGTATACTCGACGTCCGCGGCCTGGCGGGAAAGCTCGAGAAACTCCTGGAAGCCCACGAACTTGTCGCCCCGGTAGTTGATCCCCCGGGTCACGATAGGGCGCAGCCGCACCTCGGCCCAGGTGATCAGGCCGGTCAGGCCCATGCCCCCGATAGTCATCGCGAACCAGTCGCGGTTTTCCCGGTGCGAGCAAAGGATGTGCGAGCCGTCCGAGCGGACCAGTTCGAAGCGCAGCACATGCGAGCCAAAGGTGCCGGCGATGTGGTGGTTTTTGCCGTGGATGTCGTTGGCGATCGCGCCGCCGACGGTGACGTACTTGGTGCCCGGGGTGACGGGCAGGAAGAAGCCGAGCGGCACGGCGAAGTCCAGGATCTCCGCCAGGGTCACGCCCGCCTCGCAGCGCAGGATGCCGGTGGCCGGGTCGAACTGGAGCAGGTGGTCCATGCCGCGCGCGTGGAGCAGCGTACCTTCTTCAAGCAGGCACACGTCGCCGTAGGAGCGGCCCGCGCCGACCGGCAGCATGGCGCCGGCGGGGCGCTCGCGCGGGGGGAAGTCAGTGGTCCAGGAAAGTGGGCGCAGGTCGGCAGGCAGCTTGGGGTAGCGGCCCCAGGACTCGAACGAGGGTTCGAGGGCTTTGCCCTGCTTGGAGTCTGCAGGTGGCTGCGGCACGGTTTCGGGCAGAACGGTTGCCATGCGGTTGTTCCCTTCTGATCTTTGGTACCGCTCGCGGCTAGAGGATAGCCAGGAGGACGACGCACACTGCGACCAGGCCAAGCAGCAGGCTCATGCGGTCGGTTACGGCGAAGATGACCGGGTCTTCGTCCAGCTCGCCCCGACTGGCGAGCAGCCAAACCCGGCTGATCCATAGAATCATGATAGGCGTCATCAGCCACATGCGCTGCGGATGCGCATAAAGACCGGTTACGTCGCGGCCGTTGATATAAAGCGAGAACACCACCACGGCGGCGTACGCGCTTGCCGTGCCAAAAGCGCGCATCTGCTCGGTGTCGCTCAGCAGGTAGCCCCGGCCGTTGGAGGGCACCTGGCCGGCGGCGCGGATATTTTGCAGCTCGGCAAAGCGCTTCACAAAGGCCAGGCTGAGAAAAAGGAAGACGGAAAAGCCGGCCAGCCAGGGCGAGATAGCAATGCTGGTGGCCGCCGCACCCGCCAGCAGGCGCAGGGTGTACAGCCCGGAAAGCAGCACCACGTCCACCAGCACGATCCGTTTGAGGTAGAGCGAGTAGGAAAGCGTGCTGACCAGGTAGAGCAGCAGGTAGGCCAGAAACTTGCCGGAAAGAATCGCGGCGACGATAAAGGAGAGCAGAAGCAGCCCCCCGGAAAGCAGGACGCCGGTTTTGCCCTGGAGATCGCCCGCGGCAAAAGGGCGGCGGCGCTTGCGCGGATGCCTGCGGTCTGCTTCCACGTCCAGCAGATCGTTGACGATGTAGGTGGCCGAGGCGCAGAGCGAAAAGCAGAAAAAGGCAGCCAGGGCCTGCAGAAACGTGCTCAGGTAGAGCGCGTGCGCCAGCAGCATGGGCACAAAGATCAGAACGTTTTTTGCCCACTGGTGAACGCGCGTAGCCCGGCGCAGAGCCTTGGGCGTGGACACCCGGTCGATAAACTCATGCTCCGGCGTAAAGCGGCCCTGCCGCATGGCGGAGCGCAGGGCTCCGTCCGGGTTGGCCACCATGGCGGTTCCGGCATGGGCCAACAGGGGGACGTCCGGCCGGGCGTTGCCGATGTAGTCGAAACCGCCCTCGCCAAAGCGTTGCTGAAAGCAGCTGAGTTTGTTCTGGCCGGTCAGGTTGGTTTCGCCGTCGCTGGCCAGCACCCCCTCAAAGAGTCCGAGGTGCTGGGCCACCCGCTCGGCAAGCGCGCGGTCGGCCCCCGTCGCCAGGTAAAGGCTGCGGCCCAGGCCCTTTTGCTGCTCCAAAAAGTGCAGCAAAGGCTGGTTGTACGGCAGGTGCGCGACGTCCAGCTGCACCCGGTCCGTCACTTCGCGCTTCAGGGCAGCCTTTCCCTTGCCGATCCAGCCGGGAACACGCAGCAGGTCGCGGGAGTGGGTACGGACCATCAGCAGCAGCGTATCGACCAGGGTGTCACTCTTGACGAGCGTTCCATCGAGGTCAACGCATAAGGGGCGAGCGGCGGCCGACCGTGGGGCGCCGACTCCAATGACTTCTGTGGCGACGCTGAAGTGGGTGCCCTGGAACCCTTCCGTCTCCGAAGCTTTCATAAGCTGCAGCGGCAGTATAGCATCGGCCCCGCCGCCCGGAGATGACACGGCGCGCGGCAAGGCTTCACCCGTGGCCGGCGCGCGGCTTGGCTCGCTGCTCTCTGCCCTGCTTCGTCCCCTGCTTCGTCCCCTGCTTCTTCGACGTCCGGTGTACATCTAAAGCCTAGCCGGCCCGGAGCCGGCGTGGAGTGTCCGGTGCGAGCCCTGCAGCTTTCCGTACTTGATCAGTCGCCTGTTGCCCAGGGCTCGACGCCGGCCGAGGCGCTGGAGCACTCGGTGGCGCTGGCGCAGCAGGTGGAAGCGCTGGGGTACCGGCGCTTCTGGATGTCCGAGCACCACGCCATGGATACGCTGGCCTGCGCGGCTCCCGAGGTTGTGCTGGCCCGCATCGGCGCCGTCACGCGCACCCTTCGCATCGGCTCCGGCGGCATTATGCTGCCGCACTACGCACCCATAAAGGTCGCGGAGGTCTTCCGGACGCTCGATGCCATGTATCCCGGCCGGGTGGACCTGGGGGTGGGGCGCGCGCCGGGAGGCGGACCGATCGAGTCGCAGGCGCTGCGCCGGGACCGCAGCCTGGGCGGCCTGCGCGCACCTGCCGACGACTAAAAACAACAAAATCACGATCTGCTACCAATCATAAAACAAAACGCCGGCTTCCCTGCCGGCCACCCGTTTGCGCGCGTCAGGATTTCGCCTGCCATGCCGGGCGGACCCGAGGTGTGGATGCTGGGCTCAAGCCTGTGGGGCGCCTCGGCGGCCGCCAGTTGGGGCCTCCCTTACGCGTACGCCCACTTCTTCAGCCCTGCCCATACGCGCGCTGCGCTCGAAAGCTACCGGCGAGCCTTTCAGCCATCCCCCATGCTCCAGGCGCCCCGGGCGGTGATCGCGGTCGGCGTCATCGTCGCCCCGACCGATGAGGAGGCCCACTTCCTCCACAGCAGCGTCCGGCTGCTGCAGCACCGGATCCGGCAGGGTGACCGCCGCCCGGTAGCCGCACCCGAGGAGGCGCTCCGGGAGCTGCGCGGCGTGGACACGCTCGCGGGCGAGGAAGGCGAGTACCCCCGGTACATCGTAGGGAGCCCGGCGACGGTGCGCCGCGAACTGGGGGCCATGGCCGCTTCGCTGCAGCTGGACGAAGTGGTGGTCAACACCATCACGCACAGCCACGCGGCGCGGGGACGCTCATACACCCTGCTGGCTGAGCTGTTCGCCGCGCCCGAGCTGCCGGCGGCAGCTCCGCTCGCGGCGGCGCTGGCCGGCTGAGCATCTGAGGTACCAGACACCGTAGCGAACAACATAGCGGACGACGTACCGGACGACGTGGCGAACCACAGTCGCCGAAGGGGATTTGATGGCAGCCGAGGAACGGAAAAAAGGCACAATCGTGCTCGCGCATGGCGCCTGGTGCGACGCCAGCGTGTGGACAAACATCCTGGTGCCGCTCGCGCATGAAGGTTTTACGGTACGGGCGGCGCAGCTGCCGCTCAAGTCGTACGAGGGCGATGTTGCCGCGGTGGAGCTGCTGCTTGACCGGGTAGAGGGTCCGGTGTTGCTGGTGGGTCACTCCTACGCGGGCGCGGTGATCTCGGCAGCCGGCAACCACGCCAAGGTGGAAGCGCTGGCCTTTGTCACCGCGTTTGCTCCCGAAGCCGACGAGGTGTTTGGGAGCATTCTGGGCATGCACCCGGCAGCGAGCCAAAAGGCGGTCGGCCCGGACGCGCACGGCTTTATCTGGATCGACGCCGACTATGCCGCCGATGCCCTGGGGCACGATCTCCATCGCGGCGTCATCCACCTGGCCGTCGCCACACAAAAGCCCGTCAGCTACAAGCTGTTCGAGTCCAAGCTGAGCGACCCGGCCTGGCGGCGCAAGCCAAGCAGCTACCTGGTGACGACAGAAGACCGCATCCTGGCGCCAGAAACCCAGCGCGCCCTGGCCAGGCGCGTCGGTTCGCGACGCACCGATGAGGTTGCGGCCAGCCACCTGGTGCCGCTTTCGCAGCCGGAAGCCGTTGCG
>CALMAN010000006.1 GCA_937859835.1 uncultured Acidipila sp.
GGAGCGCTTCCTGGATGGCGCCCGGGAAAGCCGCCCGCGGTACAGCTACTTTCCTTTCGCCGGTGGGAGCCGGCAGTGCATCGGCGAAGGGCTGGCCTGGATGGAAGGGGTGCTCATCTTAGCGACCATCGCGCGGGACTGGACCCTGATCCCTCCTGGTGGGATAACCCGCAACATACCTCTCGATCCAAAGGTGACCTTGCGCCCGCGGAATGGGATTTCTCTCCAGCTGGTCAGGCGCCAGGGACCGGCGCACCGCTAGCTCGGAGCCGGAAGAGGGAGCACCGCGCGCCTTGGAGCCTGCCCTGAATGTTTCGCTTGATCTTCGCCCCGCAGTCAAGTACCGTTACATCATGGGCGAACAAAAAGAGAAGCAGCTCTTCCCGATCCTCGAGAATGGCTCCCCGCAACTGAGCGGCATCGCCAGGCTCGCCGCCGAAGCCGCGGATGCCGGCGAGGGACATCTGGTTCACTTCCACGCGCTGCCCGTCCGCTCCGCCCTGAACCGGTCTGTGTCCAAGCGCAAGCTCTGGTTCGCCCGTACGATCAATCCGTACCGTGGCTGCGAGTTTGCCTGCCGCTACTGCTACGCCCGCTACACGCACGAGTTTCTCAACTTCCAGGACCCGGCCGCCTTTGAGCGGGAAATCTATATCAAGCAGAATCTTTCCTGGCTGCTGGAGCAGGAGCTGCGCGGCTTTGACCCGGGCGAGGAGATCGCGATCGGTACGGCCACCGACCCTTACCAGCCGGTTGAACGGCAGGCCAGGGTCACCGAAGGCGTGCTGGAGGTGCTGGCGCGGCAAAGCGGGCTGCGCATCGGCCTGGTCACAAAATCGACCCTGATCGAGCGCGACATCGCGCTGCTCCAACAGATTGCTGCGCGGAATACACTGACCCTGCACATTACGATCACGACCACCGACGCCGCGCTTGCGCGCAAGCTGGAGCCGCGCGCGCCCCGGCCTGACCTGCGCTTCCGCACCGTCGAACGTCTCCGGGCGGCGGGGCTGACGACCGGCGTACTCTGCTCGCCGCTGCTGCCGGGCATTACCGACAACGGGCCGGCCCTGAACCTGGTAGCCAGGCAGGCCGCGGCAGCCGGGGCGAGCTTCTTTTCAGCCGAACCGCTCTTTTTGAAGTCCTGCTCCCGGGAAACGTTCTTTCGCTTTATCGAGGAGGAGTTTCCCGCGCTCCGCAAGAGCTACGCCGAGCGCTACCGTACCGACGCCTTTGTCAGCCCCGCCTATGCCGCACGAATCCGCACCCTGGTCAGCACCACCGCAAAGCGGCAAGGGCTTCCGCACCGCAGCATGGATGCCATCCTGACACGGGAACCTGCGACCGCCGGCAACTCGCCCGCTCCGCCCCGCAAGGCGCCGGAGCAGGCCTCCCTGTGGCCAGAACACACGCTGCTCAGCGCGTCGTGATGACTTCGTACAGATTGTCCTTGGCCAGAAAGAAGCGCGTGTTGCTGAAGGCCGAAAAAAGCTTTTCAATGTTCCGGTTGGTGTAAACCCGCCGCACCGGGAACTTCTCGGCTTCCTGCATTTCGACCGCGTCGGTGCCGGTCAGGTGGTAGCGGTAGTATTCCGTGTTCGGACCGGTCATCTTGGTGTGAAAGATAGCGAGGAGCTTGCCGCCCGGCCGCATGGCCCTGTGAAGCTCGTGGATCAATGGCTCGACCAGCGCTTCCGGGATGTAGTCGAGCGCGGTCCAAAGCAGCACCACGTCAAAGGCACGGCCGCCGAAGTCCATATTCTGCGAGAAAAACGACGCGGTATCAAAGATTGGCGGCTCGCCCGGCTCGGCGGCAGGCCGCTCCCAGATGCCCTTTAAGGCTTCTGTGGTCAGGTCCGCCATCCACACGCCGTGGCCGCCCTCGGTCAAAAAGTGTACGTTGGCCGGGGACGTCGGCCCGACGTCCAGTACCCGCAGATGGGACTCGGACGCCAGATGCTTGCGCAGCGCCGCCCAGGCGCTTGAGTGACGCGGGATGCGCGGCCCCAGTGAGCCCTTGCTTCTTCCTGGTTCATTCCTGGAAAACAGGCCTCGGAGCACAATCGTTCCTTCGCGTGCGGAGAGCAGCCGGGTCGCTTGCTGCCGGGTGTCTGTTAGAGATTGGACAGCGAAGGAGGCCAGTGGGGATGGTGCCCTCTCCTGCCACCTGCGCTGGATCGGCTAACCGGCGTGGACCGGCGTGGGGGCAAGGGCCTGTGCCGCAGCCTGCCCGGTAGAACCACTGGCTGCGGCCGCGGGGCTTTGCACCAGGTCAACTTTGCCGGAAAAGCCGGCGTTTTCCTCGATGGAAAGCCGCGACGCCTGGATATTGCCTGCCAGGGTTGCGCCCGAACGCAGCTCAACGCGGCCGGCAGCCGTGATGTTGCCGTTCAACTGCCCCAGCACAATGACATCCCGGGCGGAAACGTCGGCCTTCACCATGGCATTGGAGCCGATCGTCAGCCGGCTGCCCGTGAGCGTGATTGTTCCTTCCACAAACCCTTCCACCACGAGGTCCTCGCTGCCACGAACCTCGCCGCGCACCTGCACGCTCTTGCCAATGCTTGCGCTCACGTTCTCAACAACTGCCATCCGTCCATCTCCTCGGCGCTCGCCCCGCTTCTTTTCGCACTTCAACTCCGCCAGGGCGATGCAGTGCGGCACTCCCTACGGGAACAGCCGCATCGACTGCTGCCGGTAAAGAGGGCACCATGCCAAAGCCTTGGGGGCGGCTCACCATCACTCTATATGCTGCTCCGTGGTGCAGCAACCGTAGCCGCACCACATTGCAGGGGTGCCAGGAACACACCAAGTTACCTCCGTCTGCGTCCAAGGACTATTCCGGCGCCGGCACTGGCCGATAAGGACATAAATGCACGTACTGGCTCGAACCCGTCCGCCCGGCACCTCCAGTTTGCTTGCTGCCTGCTTCCGCTTCGCCCTTGCCCTGGCCTGTGCCATGCTGCTCGTCACCGCTGCCTGCTATGCGCAGGGCAGCTCCCCGGACCCGATCAAAATCGTCCGGGACGCTTCCTACAACGAGCTACGCACCGGCAGCCAGGCGCATCCGTTCCGCTACCGCGTTCACAAAGTTGATGACGGAAAAGACACCCTCAAGGAGGTCGTGGAAAGCCGGGACGGCGACATTTCGCGTCTGCTCGCCACCGGCGGCAAGCCACTCGACGCGGATGCGAACCGGCAGGAGCTGGAGCGGCTGCAAAAGCTGCGCGACAATCCGGACGAGCAGGCGAGCCGGCACAAGCGCGCACAGGCCAACAACCAGCGCGATGACGAGATGGTCAAGCTGCTCCCGGATGCGTTCGTGTACACGTTTGCCGGCATGGTTCCAGGCCCGAACGGTCCCTGCTACCGCTTGCTGTTCCAGCCCAACCCGAACTTCCACCCGCCTGACCGCCAGGGCGAGGTGTACCACGGCATGGCCGGTGAGCTATGGATTGACCAGGCGCAGCAGCGGATGGTGCGCTTTCAGGCTCACCTGATCTCCGACGTAGATTTTGGCTGGGGCGTGGTGGGCAGACTCTTCCAGGGCGGCACCATCCTGGTGGAGCAGCGCGACGTGGGTGAGCACCACTGGGAGACGGCCCACATGCAGCTGCACCTCCAGGGCAAGATCCTGATGGTCAAGTCGCTCGTCATCGACACCACGGAGGATTCCTCAGACTTTCAGCCCGTTCCCGACGCCGGCTACCAGGCTGCTATCGCGCTGCTCGAAACCATACGGCCGGAGTAGGCCTGCATCGCGCTCGGGCGCCCGCGCAGCCCGGGGGCAGTGCGGGCAGAAGCGCGGCGGCCGTTCATGTTCTTCTGGCGGCGCCTCGGGCGCACCGTGTCTCCTGGCCACTATGCCGGCCGGCGTTAGCTGAAGTTTGTGTCGGCGCCGCCGAAGTCGCCGCCGCCGTCCGAAAAATCATCCCCGTAGCTGCCGCTGTCCTGCGAGCCCGAGTCAAAAGGCCCCTGCGGCTGCTCATCCGGGCCGGCGTCGTAGCCGCCGCTGCCGCCCGGCGAGTCGTAATAGTTGTTGATGAC
>CALMAN010000007.1 GCA_937859835.1 uncultured Acidipila sp.
CCGTTGCGGATCAAGGCCCTCGGCCGCGCGGCCTGCAACGCCCTGTTCCTGCGCATGGTGGACGAGGTGCGGCCCGAGCTGATCCTGCTCCACTTCGCCGACGAGGTCGACAACGTCACGCTGGAGGAGGCGCGCCGCCTGCGGGGGGAGGGCCAGGAGTGGGAGCTGCTGCGCCGATGTTATCGCCCGGAGGCTACCTTTGCCGGCGCGTTCGCGCAATGGCTTGCCGCCGCCTTTCGCGACCAGGGCCTGATCGTTCTCGATGCAGCCGGCCGGGCCGCGCACAGCCTGGGAGCCGGGGTTCTGCGCAAGGCCATTCTCGAAGCCGAACAGCTTGAAGGGTTGCTGCTGGCCCGTGGGGAAGCTCTGCGGGCCCGCGGCTACCACCAGCAGGTCCTGGTCAAACCGGGCGGTAGCCTCCTTTTTTTGCTTGCCGGGGGTGCCGAAAACGAGCCGCACACCCGCTTGCCGCTCAAACGCAAAGCCGACGGAAGCTGGAGCGCCGGGCACGCCGCCTACACCACCGAAGCGCTGCTGGGGATTCTTGCGGCGGAGCCGGAGCGCCTCAGCCCGAATGCGCTGCTGCGGCCCGTGTTTCAGGACTGCATCCTGCCTACGGCCGCCTACGTCGGCGGTCCGGCCGAGATCGCATACTTCGCGCAGACTGCCGTGCTGTACGACGCCCTGCTCGGGCGGCAAACGCCCGTGCTGCCCCGGCTCAGCGCCACGCTGCTCGACCGCCGTGCGGCCGGGACCATGGGGCACGACGGCATCGATCTGCCCGAGATCTTTCGCATGCCGCTCGAGGTGATGACCGAGCGCGTGGGTGCGCGGTCGATCCCGCCCGAAGGCAAGCAGCGGCTGCAGGCCGCGGGCGCGGCGATGACCACGGAGCTCGACGCGCTGACCAGCTGGATGGAAGCCATGGACCCAGGCCTGGGTCGGTCGGCGCGGGTGGCCTCGAGCAAGATGCGCTACCAGATGAGCCGCCTGCGCCGCCTAGCCGCACGCTGGGAGCTTGAAAAGAACACGGCCATCCGGCGCCGGATTGCGAGCCTGTATGCTGCCGTGTACCCTGGGGGGCACCTCCAGGAGCGGGCCGTGGGTGCGGTGGCGGGGCTCGCGCGCTACGGGCCGTCGCTTCCGGGGGTGCTGGTCGAGGCTGCCGGCGACCCTTGCCCGGGGCACAAGGTTCTCGAGTTTTGATCCCCAAAAAGGACTTCCTCCATGGCGAAAGCAAAACCGCCGGGGATCGCGTCCCCGCCCTTCGACGTCACCTGCCCGGAATGCGGCGGGGTGCTTCGCATCGATCCTGAAACCAGGGCCGTGCTCGCGCACACGCCCGCCCCGCGCAAACGGACGTTTGACGAGTTTGAAACCGCAGCCCGGGTGATGCGCGAGTGCGAGGAGCGCAAGGAGTCCTTGTTTCGCCAGGCCGTGGACGCGGAGCGGAACAAGGAGGACGTCATGGCGAAGCGTTTCGAAGAAGCAGTGCGCAAGGCCAAGGAGTCACCCGCGACCGAGCGGCCCTTCCGGGACTTTGACCTCGACTGATCCAGAAGCTTGTGCCGGACAGTGCTTACGCGCCGATCGGCATCCCACTCTACGTTAAAAGGGGTAACTCCATGGATTTAACGAAAGTCGTTTCAGAAGCAAAGGGCGAGGTGATGCCCCGCGGCAGCGCCCCGCACTGGACGCACCACGTTGCCGCCACCACGATGGTTGCCGGCGCGATTCTGCTGGTGAGCGGACGCCCCCGGCGGGCGCTCGCAATGGCGGTCTCCGGGGCCACGGTTCTGCTGCTCGAGCGGCCTGAGCTGGCCCAGGAAATCTGGGCCAAGCTGCCCACCTACATCAAGGACGGGCAGGAGCTTCTGGGGCGGGCAGAAACGTTTATCGAGCGGGCGACCGAGCAGATTACGCGCATCCGCGAAACCATGGGCAAGGTCGCCTAAGGGCGTGCGCGCAAAGCCGGTCAGGACGCGATGCCGAGCTTCTTCTGAGCTGCCGGGCTGATCCGGTCCGGCGTCCAGGCCGGCTCCCACACCAGCTCGACCTCCGTCCAGCTGATCTCCTGGACGCCCGCCAGGCGATTGCGCACCTGCTCGAGGATCATGGCGTGGGCCGGGCAGCCCTGGGTGGTCATGGTCATGACCACGGCGACCTTCTGGCGGGGCAGCATCCCCGGTGCGTCCAGGTCCGGCTCCACCGTAACCTTGTAGACGAGCCCAAGGTCGACGATGTTCACCGGCAGCTCTGGGTCGTTTACGTCGCGCAGCGCTTGGAGCACGTCCGCTTCGGTCAATGGCAATCTCGTCTCCTTGTCAGTGCGTACGTTCTACCAGGTAGCCCGCCACGGCCTTTAGCCCTTCGGCGTGCGCGCCAAAGTCGGCCAGCGCCGCGAATGCCTCATCGACCAGCCGGTGCGCGTCTAAGCGGGACTGCTCAGTCCCATGGACAGCGGGCCAGGTCGCTTTCTGGCTGGCCATGTCCTTGCCTGCTGTTTTCCCCAGCGCCGCGGAACTTTGCGTGACATCCAGGATGTCATCCATGATCTGAAACGCCAGCCCTGCCTTGCGGCCGAACTCGGTCAGGTGTTCTGTTTGCTCCGCGTCCGCGCCCGCGAACAGGCCGCCCGCCACCACGCTGGCTCGAAACAGGGCGCCGGTTTTGGCGCGGTGGATCGCTTCCACCGAGGCTCTGGTCGGGGCGCTGCTTTCGCCTTCCAGGTCCAGAACCTGCCCGCCGATCATGCCGTCCTCGGTGCCCGTTGCCTCGGCAATGACTTGAATGATCGCCACCCGCGCTTCCGGCGGGCACCGCAGCCCGGCGAGCACGCGGTAGGCGTGGGTTTGCAGGGCATCCCCGGCGAGGATGGCGATGGCTTCCCCATACACGACGTGGCAGGTCGGCTGCCCGCGGCGGAGGTCGTCATTGTCAAGAGCGGGCAGGTCGTCGTGCACCAGCGAATAGGTGTGCAGCATCTCGAGCGCTGCTCCCAGCTCCTCGATCCCCGGAGGGGGTGCACCGGCAACGGCCCGCGCCGCTTCCATGGCCAGCACCGGCCGTAGCCGCTTGCCACCGGCAAAGACACTGTGGCGGATAGCCGCGTGGAGAGAAGGAGGTACGGCGCTTGCCGGGGGGAGCAGTCGCTCCAGCGCCGCATCGGTTGCCCCTGCGCCAGATCGCAGCAGGCCTTGTAAATCAACGCTCATTCCACCACATCATAGCGGAGCGCGCGCGGGCGACGGCGGGCGCGCGGCGCAAGCAAAGCAGAAAAAGGGCTCCGAGTGAAAGGGTGCGCCCCCAAAGGATGTCGGCGGTCGGGCCGTCCGTCGCCTGGATCGTACTCCAGCGATTGCCCGGCACATGAACGGTGACAAGCCCATCGTCGCGGGGGACGCAGGCCTGGCCGCACGGCAGACCATTGAGCCGGATCTCCCAGGCCGGAAAGCGCTCCAGGCGCAACACGGCAAAGGCATCCCGCGCGGGGTGTACCGCTACCTCGAGAGCCGCGGCGGCCCAGAAGCGAACGTAAACGGCTCCGGGCACGGCGGTCTCCGGCTGTGGGCGCCACCCGGGGTTTTCGCCACTGTCGTCCTCATGACTGTCGTCGCCCTCGTCTCCGTCCGGCGCGCGCAGCAGACGCACCGGCGGCAACCCCGGCTGGATTTCGCCATTGTCACTTCCCCGGGGCGCGTACTCGTCTGTGCCCTCAAAGCCCCTGCCGTCCCGCAACAACTGCAACTGCGCCGAAACCTTGTCCTCGTCATCGCAGGGCTGAAAGCGGGTGCGCGCGGCCCAGCTTGCCGCGCCCGCGCCGTACAGCACGGCCAGGGCAAGCACGGAGAGGTGGGTGCGAGCCCCTGGGCGCGGGGCAAGGACCCGTGCTGCGAGCAGGGCGGCAGCTACGGAAGCGGGAAGCAGCAGGCGCCACGGGAACTGCAAAAACCCAAGCTCCGGCAGGGTGTGCCAGAGACCCCGGCTGACGTGTAGCTGCAGAACGAAGCAAACGGCCAGGAGCAAGGTGAGGAAGGGAACCGCATCCCGCGGCTGATCCGGAACCCGGACGGAGGGCCCGTTTCCGGGCGCGGGCGCTTTCCGCAGCAACAGGAGACCCCCCGCGGCGGCACCCACGCCCAGCGTCACGACGGCTAACCACGACGCGCTATGCAGCACCGCGTCGTGGAAGGGCTCGCCCGTGTGGCCGAACAAGAAGCTGTCGTCAACGCGCATCCCTGCTCCCACGGCGCGGTCGATGGCGACGAAGCGCTGTTCGTACCAGGCCGGCAACAGGTAATCCGCCGCCAGCGTACAGCCCAGCACCAGCGCGGCCCCACCACGTAGCAGGGCGCTGCCGAGCAGGGCGCTGCCGGGCGGCGGGTGCGCGCGGGCTTTCCGCTTGCCTCTCCCCCAGAGCTCCAAGCCGGCGGCGGCCGTCCGGTACAGGGTCGCGAACAGCAGCAGGTAGCAGCCCATTACGGCCGCGGGCGCGTTTGTAAACCACAGGGCTGCCAGGAGCAGGGCCGTCCGCACCACGGGCAGCCGGGGCAGAAGCAGGGCCTCCACGAGGAGCGGCATGGGGACCGCGGCCAGCAGCTCCCCGCTGGCGCTGCGCTCAAAGGCGGTAAATAGCAGGTACGGGCTCAGCGCGTACAAGGCCGCCGCCAACGCGGCGCCGGGCAGCGAAAGGAAGCGGCGCCCCAGCTGGTGCATGGCCGCCCCGGCCCCGGCGAAGCATAGGGCTGCAAAGGCAGCGGGCACCAGTGTCCAGGGCAGCAGCAGGCCCAGCCCCGCACCCAACAGCCAGGAAGCCGGGGGGTAAAAGATGAAGCGGGGCTCCCCGGCGCCGTAGTTGGCTCCGGGAAGCCAGCGCGGGGAAACAATCCCGGCGTGCCAGGCCGCCGCCGTTGCCAGCCAGCTTTGCAGGTGGAAATCAAAGTCGTGCCCGCAGGACGGACCCCGGAGCAGAAGCGGCAGTGTGCCCGCCAGCGCGACCAACAGGGCAACAAAGAGGGACGCAAGCGCCGGGCGTTGCCGCACCCCTACGGCACCAGGCGCAGGGTATGCCGGGCCGCGGCCGCCACGGCACCGGGGCTAAAGGGCAGCGCAAACGTACTGCCCTCGTACCAGTTGGCCCACTGGTCGCGGTAAAACGCGCTCGCCGGCTCGCCTGCCTCGCCGCTCACGATGTTTTCGGTTGAGCCATCCCAGTTGCCCGGGTCCGCGGTGAACCGCTGCGAAGGACCCAGGCCCCCGGTGACCTGCTTGACCGTGGAAGGATCGCCCGACTGCGGCAAGGGTCCAATCCCGCTCCGGTAGCCGGGAAACAGCTTCCACAGCGGGTGCTGAATGCTGATCTTGTGAATCTGGCCATAGTGCCAGGAGCGAAGGTTGGACGGCGTGCCGGTCAGCGCGCCGTCCAGCAGTCCGGCCAGGAAGTCGTTCCAGGTCCGGTAGGCCGGCGGCAACCAGGCAGCGGGCTGATGGGCAATCAGCTGCTCCCGGGCGTACGCGCTTTCCGACCAGTCGTACACGCGCCAGGCGTCGCCCACCTTGGGCGCCAGCACAGCCGGCCAGAAGAGCTGCTCGGTGGTGGTCACAATCGCGGCGGCGGCGGAGTCCGTTCCGAGCACGCCGTCCCAGCTGCGCAGGATGTCCGCGGCTGCGCGCGCCCGCGCCGTCGGGTGGCTGGCGTGGTCTACTGCGTAGGCAAAGCGCTGCGCGATCTCCTGGTCGACCTCCGAATACACATCTGTCTGGAGCCGCAGCATATCGGCCGCGGTCAGCCCGCGCCTGCCGGTCAGCTGCTTCCAGATGCGCTCGTTGCGGTAGGGTGCGGCCCACTCAAGCGTGAGCTGGTACGGGTAGCCATCCGGCGACACGCGCGCGTTCGCGGTCGCGACGATGCCGCCCTCCGGGTCGAGCACCGACGGCAGGGCTTCAAACGGGATATACCCGGTCCACTCGCCCACGGTCGTTGGTGCCGGCGTAGGTATCGGCGTAGGTGTTGGCGTAGGTGTTGGCGTAGGTCTCGAAGTAGGTGCCGGCGCTGGTGTGCCGTCAGGGCTGGCTGGTGCCGCGTTGGGGTCCGCCTGCGCCGCCTGCGTGACGCCCGGGGTAATCGGCAGGCTTTGCAAACCGCCCGCGCGCATGGGGATCAGGCCCACAGCCTGGTACCCGATGTGGCCCGCGTCATCCGCGTAGGCCACGTTCAGGGTGGGCGCCCACCAGCTTTGCATGGCCGCGCGAAAACTTCCCCAGCCGCCGGCGCTGTTGAGTGCAAACAAGGGCAGCCCCTTCACGGCGTCGTCGTACAAGGTCCAGTGGAGCGAAAGTGTCCGCCCTTCCGGTCCTCCCCGGGTGCTGCTCAAGGGCCCGAGCAGGGAGCTGATCACCGGCCCGTGCCCGGTGCGCACCACGTCGAGGCTTACGTCGGCGCCCCCGCGCACATGGATCTGCTCGCGCTGGTGCGTAAGGGGCCGCCACTGGCCCGCTGCCCAGTACTGCCCTTGTGCGTTCACCCGCTCGACGTACACGTCCTGGGTGTCGCCGCCCATCGCGGTAAAGCCCCAGGCGATGTGGTCGTTGTGCCCGGCCGCGATGAACGGCAGCCCCGGCACGGTGACGCCGGCGACATGGAAGCTGCCTGCGTGCAGATCCGACTCGTACCAAAGATCGGGCAGGCTGTGTTCCAGATGCATGTCGTTCGCGAGCAGGGGCTTGCCGCTCCCCGTATGGGCGCCGCTCACGGCCCACTCGTTTGAGCCGGGCCGGCAGCCCGCGCAAGCGCCGTCCTCCCCGGCGGCGGCAAGCGCCAGCAGGCCCGGTACCGGCAGCATGACCTGCGAAGGGTCAAGTGGGATCTGCGGCACCTCCTGGGGGTCGCTGATCGCAGGAACCGAGGGCACCGGGGGGTGGTCGCGCCAGGAGCCGGTCGGGTAAAGGTCCGCCGCGAGGGCCCCGTCGCCGTGCGCGACCAGGCGCGCCGTCACTTGTTCGCGCTTGAGCTTGGCCTGCCAGCGCTCGTCGAGCATCTCGGACATGGACAGGGCAATCAGCATGGAGTCGACCGGTCGCCAGGGGGCGGGCTTGTAGACCAGCAGCGAAAACTCCGCCGGCAGCGTCCCCCGGGCGCTGGCCAGCGCGATATACGCGTTGACGCCGCGCGCATACGCCTCCAGCTGCGCAAACTGCTCAGGCGGCAGAGTCGCCACGAGACGCTCGGCAACGTCGCGCATGCCCAGGACGCGCTCCACGCGATCGTGCGGCACCAGCTTTGCGCCCAGCACCTCGGCAGCTTCCCCCGCCGGCAGCCTTCGCGCCATGTCCATCTGCCACAGCCGGTCGCTCGCCGTAACCCAGCCCTGCGCCACCAGGAGGTCGCTGACGGCCACCGCTTCAATATGAGGAACGCCGTGCGGGTCGCGCCGCACCGTAACCGGGGCGCTGAGCCCCGGCAGCCGCAGGGTGCCGTCGAGCGGTGCTGCCGCGATGCGCATCTGGTGGCGCAGCCCCAGCCAGAGCGCCCCCAGGCCAAGCAGAAAGAGCAATCCCAGCACGCCCAGCCCCAACCCGATCCGGAGCAGCAGGCGACTGGGCGCAGGGAGATGGGCAGGGCGGGACGGAGGTCGGATCACTCGCTGATTCTCTCATCCGCCTCCACGCCGGGGCGCAGAAAGCGGCTAGGCTTCGGTGGCGCGGAGCAGCCGCTTTGGCCGCCACCACAGGACGACCAGCAGCGTGCACAGGAGCAGCAAGGGAAACACGTACAAGCTGCCTTCCGGGCCGGTCGCGCCCCCGCTGAGCAGGGCTGCTCCTGCCGGGCGCTCGTCAAGCAGGTGGCCTTTGATCATCATGCCGCTGTCTGACGTGCCCCAAAAGAAACTCTGTCCCCAGTCCCACGCGGCATGGAAGCCGATGGCCCACCAAAGCGAGCGCGTATACCAGATGCTGAGGCAGAAGAGGAGGCTGACAGCCCCGGCCGAAAAAAGGCCCACCGGCGTTTCCCCTTTGTTGCTGCCATGGACAAGCCCAAACGCAAGGGAAAGCAGCAGCGCGGCCCAAGGGAACCCGATGCCCCGGGCCAGGGTGAACAGCAGATACCCGCGCAGGAGCATTTCCTCAAAGAAGCCGACAAGCAAAAAGGCCACCGCCCATTGAAGGCCGGAGACGACTGCCTGCGAGCTCGAAAGCGTTGGACCGCCGAGCACCAGCAAATGCCGCGCCCATAGCCACCCGACCAGCGCCGAGATCGCGGCAAAACCGGCCAGCAAGCCTCCGGCCAAGCGGGGCAGGAACGCCGGATCCCGCAGGCCAAAGCTCCCTGTCCGGCGATGCTCGATGCGAGCCATCGCAAAGGTAGCCAAAAACACCAGGGCGACCGAAGCGAGCTCGCCCAGGAACAACGCCCGGACCCCCACGGGAGCGCCTTTGACGGGTGGGGCGAGATGGAGCAGGTGCTTCACGGTGGCACTTACGGCGAGCGAAAGAAGAAACAGGAGGAGGAGAAACAGGAACGATGCCCAGCCCGCCCGCAGCCCTTCCGGCCCCAGAAAAATCGAGTCGAGCGTACCCCGCGGCGATCCTGCTGTCTCCACCCCTGGCCGGTCCGGTGCCTGCATGCGTGCCCGTTCTTTGCTTCTCGTGCGGCGTCCACTCCAATGTGGACCGCCGGCTTGACATAGGGAGGTGTGCTTGCGAACCTAAGAGTTTCGTATCCGGTCTGGGAAGAGAGCGGAAGGGGGAGCTTCTCAATTGCTGGTTCGCGTCTTCTATCACGGCAACTGCTTTGACGGAGCCTGCTCCGCATCGCTGTTCACGCGCTTTCATCGCGAGTGCATCGATGCGCGCGCCACTTATGAATACCACGGGCTTGTGCACCGCGCGGGTTCTTTGTTTGAGGACGGATCCTTTAGCGGCGACGAGAATGCGATTGTGGACTTCAAGTACTCGCCCTCGCCCCGGGTCACGTGGTGGTTTGACCATCACCTGAGCGCGTTTTTGTCGCCTGCCGATCACGCGGCCTACGAGCGCGGCCTTGCTGACCCCGAAAGCAACTACCGGGACCGCCGCTTTTACGACCCTCAGTACACTTCCTGCACTTCCTTGATTGCGGACACGGCCGCCGCTCGCTTCGGGTTCCATCGCGCGCCGGTAAACGCCCTGGTGCACTGGGCCGACATTGTGGACGGGGCTTTATACGAAAGCGCGACCGCCGCGGTGGAAATGCGCGAGCCCGCCATGCGGCTAACGCTGGTGATTGAATCCGCGGACGATCCGGGCTTTGTTCCCCGCCTGATTCCGCTGCTCACCTCCATGACGCTTGAAGCAATCCTGGAGCAACCGTTTGTGGCCGCCCTGCTGCCCCCACTGCTTGAGCGCCACCGGGCCGCCATCGCCTTGATTCGAGAGCGTTCCAGCGAACGGCGCGGCACGATCTTCTTCGACATCGCCGACCGCGAAGTGGAAGGCTACAATAAGTTCATTCCCTACTACCTGCACCCCGGGGCAACCTACTCTGTGGGCTTGTCGCGCTCAAGCTTTCGCGCCAAGGTAGCCGTGGGTACCAATCCCTGGACGCGTGCGCAGCCGGAGCAGCTGGTCAACCTGGCAGCCATCTGCGAGCGCTACGGCGGGGGCGGCCATGCCAGGGTAGGCGCGATTTCATTCCCGCCCGAGCAGTACCGCCAAGCGGAAGAAGCGGCGCAGGTGATCGCCGAGGAGCTGCGCGCAGCCGAGCCGCACAGCGGCGGCTAGCCGTGCCCTAGCTTGCCCGTAAGCATCGCGGCGCCGACGGCCAGCAGGTGCAGGGCAAGCACGCCGGCGAAGGCCGCCAGTGTGCCTCGCCAGCGGGCGAACAGGCTCGCCAGGACGCCATAGGCAGGCAACTGCGCCCACATCCCCCACTCGGCCAGGGTGTCGCGCTGCTCGAGCGCGAAGCTCCGTGGAGCATGGGCCTGCAGGAGCGCCACAAAAGGGAAGAGCAGCCGCAGCGCCTGGGGGCCCGACAGCGCCAGCAGGCTGGCTGCGCGTACCGCAAAGGGAGTCATGAGGAGGGCGAGCAGCAGGGGCCACCAGGAGGCTAGCTTCGACTGCTTGCGCCGTCGCCGCTTCCGTGTGCTCCCGCGTGCTTTTGCGACCGGACTCATCGACTCAGCATAGCCGGAGGGTTCGGAGGCTCTTTCGCCGGCGAGCTCGCCTGTGACGCAGGGGGCGCGACTGCTCTTTCCACTGGGCGCTCTGCTGGTTGGGCGCGGGTGGGCGTTGCTGCCACGGGCGCCCGGCTCCTGCGGTTCCGCGTATCACCTGTTCTGTTCGGATCACTGGTTCTTGTGCCTTTAGTCACCTCCCGTGTGCCGGATCTCACTTGACATCCGGGGTACCCGGGCGCAAGGTGAAGAAGCTTACGGCACTGGGGACGGCATCCATGCCTTTCCCCACACGGTTTGCCTGCTCTGGCGCTCCGTAGACAACTTATGGCAACCACCCTAGCTACCCCTGAGGCGCGAGAGGTGTTGCGCTGCGAGCGCTGCCAGCTTGTGCAGTTCCGCACCACTCACGGCAACTGCCGGCGCTGTCTCAAGCCGCTGGAGCTGGATGAGCCGCCAGCACTTCCCCATGCCATCCGCGCAGTTGCGGAAAACTGCACCGGGGAGCTGGATGTAGCGCGGGCGGTCCGCACCATGCGTCACGCACGCAATCTAAGCCAGCGCCAGCTTGCGACGCGCATGCAGGTGCCGCGCACCTACATCTCCAAGATAGAAAACGGCAAGGCCATGCCGACGCTCTCCTCTCTGAGCCGTCTCGCGACGGCCCTGGGCGCGCCGGTGGGCGAACTGCTGCACGATGCGCGTTCCCGTCGCGAGCAGTTGCTGACAGACACGCTTGCGGACCCGTTTTTGCGAGAGCTTTTGCCGCTCGTCGCGCGCATGGATGCCTTTCACCGGCAGGTGATTTTGAGCCAGGCGCGGGACATGGCCCGCGAAGCCGCCACCGGCCGGCAACACCTGGCGCGCGCCTAGAAGGGGGCTGCGGCGTGTGCTTTGCGACGCATCCCGCCCTATGCTACGGTCTGAACTGAGGTCGGCCGTTGTCACTCGAGCAGCCTAGCCGCGTCCATGAGCTCTCCGCGGAGGAGGCGGCCATCTACCATCGCCTCGACCGGTCGAGGCTGCCCGAGCACGTCGCCATCATCATGGACGGCAACGGCCGCTGGGCAGGCAAGCGCTCCATGAAGCGCTTTGTTGGCCACAAACAGGGTGCGGAGTCGGTGCAGTATGTGGTCGAAACAGCGTCTCGCATCAATCTGCCCTGGCTGACCCTGTACGCGTTTTCGCTTGAAAACAATCTGCGCCGGCCGCGCCTCGAAGTGTCGTTTCTGATGCGCCTGCTTTCGAGCTACCTGAGCAGCAACGTCCAGCGCATGAACGACAACAACATCCGCATCCAGTACATCGGCCGCACGGGCGAGCTGCCGGTCGAGGTGCGCGAGCGCATGGAGTGGGCGGCCGAGGAAACCTGCCGCAACACCGGGACCACCCTGACCCTGGCGCTGAACTACGGCGCACGTTCCGAGCTGGTGGATGCCGTGCGTGGGCTGGCCCGCGAGATCGAGCAGGGCGTGCTGCGCCCTGAACACCTGACCGAGCAGGACATCCAGCGGCATCTGTACACCCGCGACATGCCCGACCCGGACCTGCTGGTCCGCACTTCAGGCGAAATGCGGATCTCGAATTACCTGCTGTGGCAGATCGCTTACACCGAGATTTTCGTCACCGATCGGCTGTGGCC
>CALMAN010000008.1:0-8593 GCA_937859835.1 uncultured Acidipila sp.
GAGCAGGACCGGCAAGCGAGGCGGTTCTCGCCTGCCCGTCATCTGCCGTCACTTCCTGCCGTGAAGCGGCAGCAAAGCCGGGCGATGCGGCAGCACTGGCAGCCAAGGCTGTTGGCTGCGGCGCACTCGCAACCGGTTGCGGCGCGGCGTTCTGCTCCCTCGCATCGTTGTTGGCCGTGCCAGAAGGCTGCTCGCCGGTTTTCTTCTGCGTCGGCCCGCTTGCGGAACTCGCCACCGCGACTGCCTGGCTGGGGCTCTCCTTTGTTTCTGGACCCGTGCTCCGCAGGGAAGGTTCGGAGGAAGCGGCGGCGCCCGGCGGCAACGGTTCGGACGCAGCGGCGGTGCCGGGCGGCAGCGGCAACGGTTCGGACGCGGAGGCGACAAAGGCTGGAGGTAAGAGTGCAGCTGCCGCAGCCTGCGCCTGCGGAGCCTCGGCTCTCGGGGCTTCGCTTTCTGCCTTTCCAGCGGGCGAAAGAGTGCTTCCATCCTTGTCTGCAACTTTCCCCTCGCCGACGGCTGCGGTTCGCGTCACGGTTCCAGGTTGCCCCCCTTCAGCAGCAGCCGCGGTACCGGTCGGCTGCTCCACGATCTGGTGAGGGCGGGCAGTCTCGACTGTGCTCTTGTCAAAGGCTTTGCCCTCGGGCAGCGGCGCGTGCTGCCCCGTGGCTCCAGGTATGCCAAGCCCGCTCGCGCTTTCTTGGAGCGTGGCAGGGACCCGCTCATCCGGATTGCTCTTTCCCTGCGAACCCGCGGTGCTTGGCGCAACAGGGAGGAGAACGGCAGGGATCGGCATGCCGGGCAGAAGCGACACAGCGGGGTTTGCCGGCGGGGGAACAGGGATTGACACGGCTGGCTGCGCTTCCTCCTTCACTCCTTTTTCGCCGCTCGTTTCCTTCTTTGTGAGCCGCGCGGGCGTTGTGCTCCCTGACGTTGGAAGAGCTGGACACGCAGGCTTCGTTGCGGATGCTGCGGATGCCGCGGATAGGAGGAGGGCTGCGTGGAAGTCGGGTGCCGGGGCGCCCTGGTCGGGCGCAGCAGCGGTTGCTGCCGGGGAGGAAGCGGGCGCGAGCATCGCTTCTGGTGCGGACGCCGGGGATGCCGTGCTGGGTCGGACGGTGTTCACGACAGTTCTATGTGCACGTGCGCAGCCAAAGTCGGGAACTACTTCCTCGCCACCCTGCCTCCCTCAATCCATTCATGATGCTGGGTTTAGCTGAGATGAAGGGAGGCACCCGGCGACCGGGCAACCCGGCAAGTCGCTCCGGCTAGGCAAGAGCTGCCGGGTCCGGACCCGGCAGCTCTTGCCTACTTGTCTTCCCGGGTTGGAGATCGATGAGCCGGGCCGAAATGCCGGGCCAGATACGCCTCATCGGCTCCAGCGGCTTCGCGCTTGTTTTCAGCCGCTCGCTGCTGCTCTGCATGGTGGTTGCGCAGGGTGCGCAGCAGCTCCCGGCGCCGGAAGGCTTCCTCGTAGCGAGCCACCTGCTGCACCCGTAGGTTTTCGAACTCAGCGATCTGCTTGCGAAGCAGGGCGGCTCTCCTGCGCAGGAGGTCCGCCGCTGCGTAGGCAGCGTGGAGATGCATGGCTGGCAGGGTCGCAGAGGTGAACGCGTGCTCCCGCGCTCGCGCGGCCTGCACTCCTTCTGCTTCCGTATGATCCAGGGCACGCCGCAGCCGGTCGAGCTCATGAAGAATCCGCGCCAGGGTTCGTTCTTCCTGCTCAACGGCGAGCTCGCGCACCTGGAGAACGGCGCGGAGGGAGAAGGCAGAAGGCACCGGTCAGCTCGGGAGCGCGAGGAAGCGCTCAAGGGTTTCCGGAAGCGCAGCAGCCTCGCCGGCCCGCTGGCGAAGGAAGTTCTGCAGCTGCGGCAGAACTTCTACGGCACGGTCCAGAGTGGGGTAAGACCCTTTCTGGTAGGCGCCGATGCGCAGCAAATCCTCGGAGTGGGCGTAGCTGGCGAGCAGCTGGCGCAAAGCTCCAGCTTTCTCAAGCTGCGCCGGGGCGGCAATTGCCGGCATCAACCGGCTCAAGCTGTCGAGCACAGAGATGGGCGGGTAGTGATTGCGCAAGGCAAGAGCCCGATCCAGGATGACATGGCCGTCAAGCAGAGAGCGTACCGTGTCCGCGACCGGATCCTGCTGGTCGTCGCCCTCCATCAGGACGGTGTAAAAGGCACTGATCGAGCCGCCTTTGAAGTTGCCGGCGCGCTCCACCAGACGCGCCAGCAGATTCAGCACAGAGGGCGTATACCCCTTTGCGGTCGGCGGCTCGCCGGCGGCGAGGCCAATCTCACGCTGTGCCATGGCAAAGCGCGTCAGCGAATCCACCACCAGCAGCACATGCTTGCCCTGCGACGCAAAGTGCTCCGCGATGGCGGTCGCACTCATGGCGGCACGGAGGCGCAGCAGCGGCGACTGATCCGAAGTCGACACCACGACCACCGAGCGACGCCGGCCCTCTTCGCCCAGAACCTCCAGGAACTCGCCTACCTCGCGGCCGCGCTCGCCAACCAGCGCCATTACGGTCAGATCGGCCGAGGTCCCCGAGGCCATCATGCCCAGCAGGGTGCTTTTGCCGACGCCCGAGCCGCCGAAGACACCCAGCCTTTGCCCCCGCCCACAAGGCACAAAGGCGTCCAGCGCGCGCACGCCGCATCCCAAGGGCTCGCGGATCGGCATGCGGTCGAGCGGCAAGGGGGCTGAGTCGTCCACCGGGGCTGTTCGCTCGGCGCGGTACTCCGGACCGCCATCAAGGGGGCTGCCGGTCGCATCGATGACCCGGCCCAGCATCTCCGCGCCCACCCGAACGGACGGGTGTGTTCCACGGGCAACGACGCGATCCCCGAAACGGATCCCCTGCGGCCGCTCGAGAGTCATCGAGAGCATCGTTGAACCGCGAAAGCCAACGATCTCGCCCGGGTAGCATCGGCCACCCGTGCCCTGCACTTCGCACGCTTCACCGACGGAGCAGAACGGACCTTCCGATTCGATCAGGTTGCCGCTGACCTGGAGCACGCGACCAGTCCAGCGCAGAGTACCCGTGCGCTCGAGCTTGTCGAAGTAGGAGGCAAGTGCCACCGGTCAAGCCCTGGGCGTCTGCGCCAGGATGTCGAAGAAGCCCTGCTCGACCTCCTTCAGTTGCGCAGCCAGCGAAAAGTTAGCCGAACCGAGTTCGGTTTCGAGCAGGCAGTCCCCCGGCTCGAGCTCCGCGTCTTCAATCACCGTGATGCTTGCCCACTGCGGCGCTTGCTTGAAGTGCGCGCGCCAACGCGGCGCGCTTCCCGGGTGCACGCGGACCTGCACCGCCGTATTTTCCTTCAGTTGATTAACCGCAATCTGCACGAGAGCAGCCACCAGCATTGGGTCCACCTGGGCTTCACGATGCAGGATCTTCGCGGCGATGGAAAGCGCAAGCCGCACCACCTCGGTTTCCACCCGGGCGAAGTAACCCTTGCGCTCCTGTTCAAAGGCCTCAAGTGCCCCCGTGATGCGGTTCGACTCCCCGCGCACCTTTGCGCCGTACTCATCGCGAAGACGCCCTTCCGCCGCCGCTGCGCCTTGGGCTCGCGCTTCGGCCAGCAATGCTTGCAGCTCGGCATCGGTCATCTCGACCTCCGCCCGGTGATGCGGCTCGGTTTCCGCCGGCGCGGACTTGACGCGCGGCAGCGTGGGAATCGACAGCGGGGTGTCCCGGTACTGGAAGGAGGTCACCGGAGCAATGGGTACACGCGGAAACACCCCTCGATTAAACGACGTACTCATCGGCACCCTCACTCTTCAATACGATCTTTCCGTCCTGCTCAAGCGTGCGGCCGAGCGCCACAACATCCAGCTGCGCTTTTGCCACATCCCTCGACCGGACCGGCCCGAGCGACTCAGCATCTTCCTTCATCATCTCGATCGCGCGCGAGCTCATGGTCTGGTAGAAGTGGTTGCGCAGCTCTTCGCTCGCGCCCTTAAGAGCAAGCGTCAATACCTTCTTATCGACCGCCGCGGTGATTTCACGAATGTGCAGTTCCGGCACACTCAGGAAGTCCTCAAAGGTGAACATGAGATCCCGGATCGAGGCGGCCAGCTTGGCTTCTTCCTGTTCGATCATCTCGAGGATTTCCCGCGACGTGGTCGCGTCGATGTTGTTCATCAGGTCGGCCACGGTTTCAAAGCCTGAGTAGGTGTGCTTGGTTTGCTCGCCGACCGAACGCAGCCGCCGGTTGAGCACCATGGAGACTTTCTCGGCCATCTCGGGGGAAAACTGGCGCAGCTGGGCTAGACGCTTGACGGATTCAGCCCGCACCGGCGGCGGCAACTGCATCAGCAGTGCCGAAGCCGGCTTCGCTTCCAGGTGTCCAAGCACCAGGGCGACCGTTTGCGGGTGCTCGCCCTCGAGGAAGCGGCCCAGCTGCTTGGCCTCCATGCGCTGGAGCGATTCAACCCGGCTCGCGCTCAACTCAGTGGCCCGCAGGAGGCGCGCTACCATTTCGCGCGCGCCATTTTCGCCGAACGCCTTGACCAGCATGCGCTGCGCCGCGTCGTGGCCGCCCTGCGCAATGTACTCCTGCGCCACAGCCATCTGCTGGTACTCTTCCATCACCCGGAGGGACGCGTCCTTGGGCACGGTGCCCAGCCGGGCGATCTCCCCGGTGACGCGATGGAGATCGTCCTCAGAGAGCTGGCGCAAGATGGTGGATGCCGCTTCTTCGCCCAGCACGGTCAGCAGAACGGCCGCCTTGCGTAGGCCCGACATCCCTCCGCTTTGTATCAGACCACTGCTCATTGGGCGTCCTCACGCAGCCAGGCCTGCACGGCCCGGGTGCTGTTCTCCGGCTTTGCCTTCACCATTTGCACAAGCTGCTCCTTGAGTGCACCGGAGCGCAAAGCCTCATCGCCCGGATGCGCGGGCGGCAGCTGCATAGGCTCAACGTCAGCCAGCAACGGGACGGCCACGGGCTGGGGCAGCTCCTTGGCGCCCCCCAGTGCGCGCTTCTGCACCGGGCGCACCATCAGCAGGTAGCCGAGCAGAAACAGGGTCAGCAGCGAGCCGTAGCGAATCGCCACGGCGTAGTCATTCAAAGCCTTGCGTACCCGCTCGCCGGCCGATACCGGCGGCACCTCGGCCGCTACCGGCTGGTCAAACGACATGTCTTCGATCGTCAGGATGTCGCCGCGCGCGGTGTCCAGGCCGATGGCCGCGGCAGCCAGATCCTGCAGCTGCTTGAGCTCCTCGGGTGAGCGCTTTACGCGCACCTCCTGCACCTTGCCCTTGGGCAGCTGCTTGTGGATCACGGCATCGTCCACCAGCAGGGCGGCGGTGACGCGCCGCACCCGGCCGGCCGGCTCGAGCGAGTGCGTCACCGTTTTATTTACCCCGTATGTCGAGTTCTCTGTTTTCGCGCTTTCCGCGCCGCTGTCCGGCGTGTTCGGCACGTTGGGCAGAGAGCTTTTGGCCTGGGGTACATTGCTGGTCGTGCCCGGAACGCCGCTCACCTGGGCGCCCGCGCCGGTCTCTTCATCCGAGCGCTGCACGGTCAGCGGCACGGAAACCGCCGGGTCATACTTTTCCTGGCTCTGCTCGGTTGTGCCCGGGTCGTAGTCGACGTTGACGCTGGCGCGGATGTGGTCGACGCCGACCACCGGCCCAAGGGTGGCGATGAGTCGCTGCTCAAGCCGTTTTTCCGCTTCGCCGTCTCCACCCATGCCATCGGGCAATCCGCCCAGCGATGCATTTGAATCTGCATCAATGATCGCGACATCCGCCGGCTTGAGCCCGTCGACCGCGCCGGCGACCAGCCGCTGCATCGCGCCGATCTCCTCATGCGAGAGCGTGCCGGTGCGCAGCTTCAGCGCGACCGAGGCCTTGGCGCTGCGCGCCGCATCCAGAAACACGGAGTCTGTTGCCATCACCAGGTGCACGCGCGCGCTCTTGACCGCGCCGAGGGTCATGATGGTTCGCTCCAGTTCGCCCTCGAGCGCGCGCTGGTAGTTCACCTTTTCATCGAACTCGGTCTGGCCCCAGCTCACCTTGTCGAAGATTTCAAAGCCCATGCGGCCCGAGTGCGGCGCGCCCGCACCGGCGACGTCCAATCGCGCGGCATCGACCTTGTCCGCCGGTACGCGGACTTCCCGCCCGTCCGGGCTCACCACGTTCGGGATGCCCTTGCCGGTCAGAGTCGCCGAGAGAGCCTGGGCGTCCGCCGGCTCCAGGCCCGTCATGACCGGCTTCATCTCGGGCGTCGCCATCAGCCGCGCAAAGAGCAGAAGAAGCGCGACGGTGGCAACCGCGCCCGCGATCAAGAAGCCGCGCTGCCGCCGGTTGCGCCCGGCCCAGAACTGTTCCAGTTGTCCCAGTATTGTTTGCATGCTGTGCTATGGTCTCTGGTTGCGGCAATCGTTGCTTCCAGCAACGGTGCCATTTTGCACCGGGCGCGAGTCCTGCCGTGCCGCCTGCGCAAGTCCGGACATCGCCCCGGCGGGGCCTAAAACTGCATCTTCTCGATGTCCTGGTAGGCGCTGACAATCTTGTTCCGCACCTGCATCATGAGCTGGAAGGCGACATCGGCCTTTTCAACCGAGACCATCACCTTGCTCATGTCGGCGCTGCCGCCGCCCATCAGGGTGTTTACCTGCTGCGAAGCATCGTTCTGCATGCTTGCGACCTGGTTGAGCGCGCCCTTGAGCACGCCGCCGAAGCCGCTGCTGTCGCTGCTGTTGCCTGCGCCGGCCGCGACCGGGCCGAAGATCGATGTGATGGCGCCGGCCGCGCCGCCGGCAGGGATGCTGATGCTCATGGTGTTGTCCCTTTCTTCTGCTGCTTAGCTCTTTAAAATATCGACCGACTGCTGGATCATCTGCTTGGAAGCAGCGACCGCCGAGGCGTTGAGCTGGTAGGCTCGCACCGAGCCCATCAGGTCAACCATCTCCTGCACCGGGTTGATGGCCGGATACGCCACATACCCGTCCTTGTTTGCGTCCGGATGGCCAGGCTCGTAGCGCATCACCGGCGCTGTGGGATCATCAACGACCTGCGACAAACGCACCTGCCCGGAAGCGCGACCCGCGAAGTGCGGCATGTTTGTCGCTGCGGCGAACTGGAGCTGGAACGCCGACGCGTGCTGGGCCGAAAACACCACTTCCTTGCGCTTGAACGGGCCGCCCTCAGCGGTGTGCGTCGTGTTCGCGTTGGCCATGTTGGTCGCGATGACCTCCGAGCGCTGCCGCTCAGCCGTCAACGCCGAGCCGGAAATCTGGAGCATGTCAAACGGTCCCATTACTGCCCTCCTCCATTGATCGCGCTCAGTACCTCATGAAACTCTCCCTTGATCAGCTGCACGCCCATCCCGTACTGCAGCTGCGCCTTGGCAAGCAGGAGCCCTTCCCGGTCCAGGTCGACATTGTTGCCATCCGGCCGTTCCATCAGCCCCCGCTCGTCGCGAACCGAGATCGGCAGCGCGGCAAAGGCTTCGCCATCGGTGCCCGCGTTGTTGCTGGCGCGCGCAAGGGTTTCTTCAAAGCTGACATCCTTGGCGTGGTAGCCGGGGGTGTCGACGTTGGCCATGTTGGCCGAGATCACCTGCTCACGTTGCGCGGTGACCTGCAAGAACCGCTCCATGTTGAGCGGCACAAAAGGGGTGCTCATGCGTACCTCCTGGGCGGCAGCCCATACTCACGGATCCTGTTGCGCATGGTGCGCAGGCTGATGCCGAGCATTTCCGCGGCGTGGGTGCGGTTGCCACGGGTCATCGCCAGTGTTTTCTCGAGGTGCTGACGCTCGAGCTCCCGGATGGGCACGTGCGGCCGTGTGTCCGGCGCCGTGGTTTGGACCGGAGCCGGCGGCTCGGGTGTTGTCACTGCAGGAGCCGGCCCGAACTCCCGCAGGAAGCATGCGCTGTCGATGGGACCAGCGCTTGCCAGCTGCAGCGACAACACCCGCCGCATGAAGTTGCCAAGCTCCCGCACGTTGCCCGGCCAGCGCTGCGCCTCCAGCAGTTGGAGGAAGTCCGGCGCAAGCACCGGCTCCCGCCGGCCCGCGCGCGCCGCCCACTGCCGGGCAAAATACTGGGCCAGCAAGCCGATGTCCTCGGCGCGCTCCCGAAGCGGCGGCAGCGACAGGGGAATGACATTCAAGCGGTAGTACAGATCGGAGCGAAAGGCACCGCGATCCACTGCCGAAGCAAGCGCCACGTTGGTGGTCGCGATCACGCGGATGTCGACCTTGACGGTGCGCGTTTCCCCCAGGCGCTCAAATTCACGCTCCTGCAGAGCTCGCAGGAGCTTGGGCTGCAGGTGCAGCGGCATCTCGCCGATCTCGTCGAGCAGCAGCGTGCCCCCGTGCGCCAACTCAAACTTGCCCGGCCTGGCCTGGGTTGCGCCGGTAAAGGCGCCGCGGGCGTGGCCGAACAACTCACTTTCCAGCAGGTGCTCAGGCACGGCGGCGCAGTTCACCGCTACAAAAGGTTTCCCGGCGCGGTCGCTCGCTTCGTGAATAAAGCGTGCGAGCAGCTCCTTGCCCGTCCCGCTTTCGGCTTCCACGAGCACATCCGCGTCCGTGCTGGCTGCGGCGCGGGCGCGCGCGAGCGCCCCCAGCAGCGTGGGTGCC
>CALMAN010000008.1:8603-25785 GCA_937859835.1 uncultured Acidipila sp.
CGCCCAACGATGCCGCCCGTCACCGCAGGGGTGTCGCTCGCGCCCGAAGCCCGGCTGCCAGATCTCGAGTCGGGAACGGGCTGTTGCTCGCCCTGGGCCGCCAGCGGGCTGCCCTGGCCGGCAAGCGTTTCAGCGATCGACTGCAGCTGGCTCCATGCCACCGGCTTGGTGAGGTAGTCCCGCGCCCCGCAGCGCATCGCTTCCACAGCGTCCGGCACTGTGCCGTAGGCAGTCAGCAGCACCACCGGGGTGCTGCCGGGCGCGCGCCCCAGCAGGTCTGCCCCTGATCCATCCGGCAGCCGCACATCGCTGACCAGGAGGTCAAAGTCTCGTTGCGCCAGCCGGTACTCGGCTTCGCGCAAACCACTGGCTGCCGTGACCTGCCAGCCCTCGCGCGAAAAGTGCGCTGTCAGCGCGGTGCGGATGCCCGGCTCATCGTCGACCAGAAGCACAGAACGGCCGCTGGGGTTCTGTGTGTGGGCAGATGCGTTCATAGCAGAGGAAGCTCCATGGAGAATCTGGTTCCGTGCCCGGGTACGCTCGCCACCCGAAGTTCAGTGCCATGCTGCGCTGCGATCCGTTGGCATACTGCCAGACCCAGGCCTGAGCGCTCGCCGCTCGCGCTCCAGCCGGCGCGAAACACGTCCCGGAGGTGCTCGGGCGCAATGCCCAGGCCGGTGTCGCTTACCTCCAGCAGGACATGCGTTGCATCTGTCTGAGTGAGGGCAATCGTCACGCCGCCGCCCGCGCCCGTGTGCCGCACCGCGTTGGTAACCAGGTTGAGCAGCACCTGCTGCAGAGCGGTTTCGTTTGCCATCACAGTGCCTTCAAGATCAGTCCCTCGTACCGACAGCAGGAGACCTGCCTGCTCGGTAATCGGCCTTACAAACTCAGCCGCGGCTTCGATTGCTCTTCCTAGCCGAAGCGCCCGCATGTGTGGAAAGCCGATGCCATGGAAGGAAAGCACGTTATTGACCGTTCCCGCCAAGGCGCGCAAGCCAGCGCGCAAATGGCCCAACCACTGGGAAGAACGTGCCGGTTCCCCCTCGAGCAGGCGTAGAAAAAGCTCCAGGCTCCCTAACGGATTTCTCATTTCATGCGCCAGGGTTGCGGCCACTTCGGCCAGCGCGAGCGCCCGGCGCCCGGCTTCCCGGTCCTGCTCGGCCTGCTTGTGCGCCGAAACATCGCCCAGAATGAGGATGGTGTGAACGCCGCTGCCCTGCCCGGCGAGCCGGCGGGCCCGCAGCTCTACCCAGCGCCTCGCCTGCTCAGGGTGCGGCGCAGCCGTTTCGCCGCTGCCGGGGAGGAAGGAGAACTCGCTTTTGCCTTCCAGAGCGGCAAGCGGGCGCAGGTCCACCGAGGTTGCGGCAGCGATCCCGGCCAGGTCCCCGCACGCATCCTGCTCCTCGGGCAGGTCCAAAAGCCGCTTGGCTTCGGGATTGATCCGCAGCACCCTCTCGTTTTCACCCAGGACCAGAACCCCGCACGGCATGGAGTCGACGATTTCGACCAGCGCCAGGCGCATCGCTTCGTTTTCACGCAGGCTCGCTTCGAGCGCCCGGTTGCGCGCCGCCAGCTCCGAGCCCAGCTGTGCCACCTCCGCCTGCAGATCGCGGTAGGAGCCCTCGAGCTTTTCGGAAGCATGGATGAAGTCGGAAAAAGCGTCTGCAAGCAGAAGCGCTTCTTCGCTTGCGGAGCGCCCCGGGAGCTCCGGCAGGTCGAACATTGGTGCGGGATGAGAACTGGGCAGCATCTGCCTAGCTTCCATGCACGAAGGAGGCCAATCTCCTGAGACCGGGTGGGCGTGACTTAGAACGGGACACTCGAAAGTGCGCGGGCCCGCTCCATCGCGATGGAGGGCTTGCCCGAGAAGACGGCGGCACTTCCGGCTGCACTGAGGAGGGCTCTGGTAGCGGACCATCGGGCTAGGAGTTCCCGCGTCTACGGACGCTGGGAAGCGTACGTGTTGGTGCTTGCTCGAGCGGAGCTGCTTGGGGGAACCGGAGCGGGCTCATGAGGTGAGGGAGCGAACCACCGATGCGCCCATGCATTCGTCGCGCCGCCCTGTTCGCCGCCACAGCAACACGCGGCGCCAAACACGAAAGGCGCTTCGAAGCGACCACGCCTCCCGCCGGTTCCCTGCCGGGCTGAGTGCTACAGGAGGATGTGCCTGGCCGAGAGCACGCGTTCTCCGTTCAGCAGGATCGCTGCCCGCTCCATGGTGTTGCGCAACTCGCGCACGTTGCCGGGCCAGGTGTGGGTGCGCAGCAGATCGAACACTTCGGGGGCGATGCGCACGCCGGGGCAAAACTTCTGAGCAAAGGTTTCAACAAGCACCAGCACGTCCTCCTCGCGCTCGCGAAGCGGGGGCAGCTGCACGGGAAAAACGGCCAGCCGGTAGTACAGGTCCTCGCGAAAAAGTTTCTGCTGCGAGAGCGACTTCAGGTCGGCGTTGGTAGCAGCGACGACGCGTACGTCGACCTTGAGGTTGTCGTTGCCGCCCAGCCGCTGGACTTCGCCCTGCTCGAGAAAGCGCAGGATCTTGCTCTGCAAGGAAAGCGGCATGTCGCCGATCTCGTCGAGAAACAGCGTTCCCCCGTGCGCGGCGTGGATGCGTCCGATGCGGGACTGCATCGCCCCGGTAAACGCGCCTTTGGCGTAGCCAAACAATTCTGCTTCGAGCAGCGCTTCCGGGATGGCCGCGCAGTTGACCACCGCGAAGGGGTGCTTGGCGCGCGGGCTGATCATGTGAATGGCCTGCGCGACCAGGTCCTTGCCTGTTCCGCTTTCGCCGGTGATCAGCACCGTAGTTTCCGAGCGGGCGACCATCTCGGTCAGCTGGTACACCCGTTGCATGGGCGCAGAGGAGCCGACCATGCCGCGCAAACCGGTGCGCGCTTCGCCCCCATCGCGCACCGGGGACCCGGTGCGGACGGCCGAGTACTGCGACGCGTCGGCGATGCTGCCTCGGTAGATCAGGTCGGTCAGCTGCGAGGCCACCGGGGTTGGGGATGCATTGGCGAGCAGCAGGTGTCCGGTCTGCGCGTTCAAGGTCAGGATCTCGATGCTTGGAAAACGCTGCAGCACCATCGCGCTGAATTCATTCGCGACGATGTCGGGAAGCATGGGATCGAGCAGCAGCACTTCCGTGCAACGGGAAGCCAACTGCTCGAGCGCCTCGGCCCCGCTGCCGGCCTCCGTCATGCTCCAGCGCGGAGCCCCTATCTTTTCGCGCAGTTGCAGGCGCAGGCGTGGGTTCGGGCTGACCAGCAGGATATGCACCGGCTGCTGGTCCTCGGCGCGCGCTTTAAGCAGCGGAGGCGCCGTCATAAAGCTCCCGTCCCGCCAGGAAGCGGCGTCCTTGTCCGGCTTTCGCGGGCGGGACCGCAACGTGAGCGATCAGGGCGCAGGCAAGAGAAACGGAGGCTCGGGACGCGGCAGCGCCGCGCTGCTCGGTCGACACACTGCCCAGCTTGCCTCTGCTGGGAAGAGCTAAGCACAAGCAAGCGCATACCCGACACCCCGCACTGTGCGAATCAACTTCTGCTCACCGGTGCAATCAATCTTGTCGCGAAGGTACTTCATGTACACGTCCACGATGTTGGTCGAAGGATCGAATGGAACACGCCAGACTTCTTCCATAAGCGTCGCCCGGGAAACCGGCTTGGGAGCACGCTCCAGCAGGTACTCGAGCAGCGCGAACTCCCGTGGCGTGAGATCGATGCGGCGCCCGTCCCGTTCAACGCAGTACTCCTCCCGATGGAGCAGCAGACCAGGTTGACTCCTGCGCTGCGCTTCGGCGCTGATTTGCCCACGGCGACGGAGAACGGCGCGGATGCGCGCCAGCAGTTCCACCAGGGAGAACGGCTTGACGAGGTAGTCGTCGGCACCCAGGTTCAGCGCCAAGACCATGTCTTCGGTGCGATTGCGACCGGTCAGCACCAGAACCGGCAGCTGTGGCCGTTCACTGTGGAGCTTTGCAAGCAGCGTGGTCCCATCGACCTTGGGAAGGTTGAGGTCGAGCAGCAGCATTTGATAATCGCCGTCCTCGATCTTGGACAGCGCATGTTCGCCGTCGTGCGTCAGATCTGCTTCAAACTGCTCGGTCTTTAACCATGCAACGAGGAGCCGCGCGAGCGGCACATCATCTTCAACGACAAGAATGCGCAGAGTTCCCTTCCCGCGTTCCGTGGGCGTTTGGGGCTCATTGCTCTGGGGTGCGTTCCCCCCCTGCGCGCTCTCAAGGGCGTGCGAGGTTGGAGGCTGCCCATGATCGTGCGGGAGCAGTCCGTTGCTGTTCATGGAGGTGGGTTCCTGAGGACTGACTATACCGGACGGAAAAATTGTGCCAAGCGCAGATTTCTTCTTACGGTACTAACGTGCCTCTCATAATTCCCACTCCTGCACGGGCCGCTTTCCTGCTCTGAAATGGCTCCAAACTCCTGTTCGGAGATGAGCATCTGGTCTAATCTATTCGGCCGTGGTTCTCTCCTCGCCCGCTATCGAGGGCTGGGTAAGCTTGTCCGCAAGCGCTGCTTCCGGAGACGGTTTCGGCTTCGCTCCCGGCGCTGCGTGAGCCGCCGCCGGTACAGAAGGCGCATCTCTGCCCACCTCCAAAAACTGAACAATCATGGAGATGCGGCGATTGGCGGCGTCGAATGGGTTGGCGGTATTGCGCAGGCGCTGGTCGGCAAAGCCGCGTACCTGCGAGATCTGGTTCGGACGCACGCCGCTGGCCTGCATCAAGCGGCGAGCCACATTGGCTCGATCCGAGGAAAGCTCCCAGTTGCTGTAAACCCGCTCATCAGAGTAGGGCTGTGCGTCGGTGTGGCCCTCGACCGAGATACGGTTGGGCAGCGTCCCAAGCTGCGCAGAGAGTACCTTGAGCAGACCGACGAGCAGGGGAGTCGGCTGAGCGCTTCCCGTCTTGAAGAAGGTTCCCTTTGTGTCCTCCATTAACTCGATCCGCAAACCTTCCGGAGTAATCGTGAGTTCAATCTGCTTCTTGAGCTTGTCAAGCGGATCCACGTGGTGGACGGATTCAAGCAGTTGGGTTTTTAGCTTGTTCATATCCTGCTTATTCAGCAGGATGTTTGCGCCGGGGCCCGGCTGCTGTCTTCCCTTTTGTGAGGAAATGCCGTGCGGATCGCGGAAGTAGCCGGCAATCTCCTCCTTTTGCTCTTTTGTGGTGCTGCTCATCAACCAAAGCACGATAAAGAGAGCCATCATCGCGGTCACAAAATCCGCGTAGGCAACTTTCCAGGCGCCTCCGTGATGGCCGCCATGGCTGGCCTTTTTCTTGATCAGAATGGGGGCTTGAACGTCTGCCATTTCCTTAGCTCGCCGCAGCGCTGCCGTCAGGGCTCTTGCCGCGGCAGACGTTTTCAGTTTCTGTAAAACTCGGACGCACGTGTCCAGGGATTGCGCGCCGGGCCATTTCTACGGCGAGGATCGGCGACAACCCCTTGATGAAGGAGAGCATGACGACTCGCAAGATGTGGTAGTACGCGTGTTCATCGCCCACTCGCTTGGTCATCGCCGAGGCCAGCGGACCCAGCAAACCATAGCAAAGCAGGATGCCCAGGAAGGTACCCACAAGCGCCGCAGCGACCTTGTGACCGATCGCCTCGGGCGGGCCGCCCAGCGAACCCATGGTGATCACAATGCCCAGCACGGCGGCCACAATGCCAAGCCCGGGCAGCGCGTCAGCAACCGTGGTGAGCGCGCTGGTCGGGGCTTCGGCGCAGTGTTGCTGCACCTCCATATCGAGCTCCATCATCCGGTCCACGTCAAAGGTGCCGACCCCTCCGGTGATCGCCATCCGCATCGTGTCACACACAAAATCACGCGCGTGGTGGTCCTTGAGGAAGACCGGGTACTTTTTGAAGATTTCGCTCTTGTCGGCTTCCTCCACATCGCTTTCTATGGAAACAAGGCCTTCCTTCCGTGCCTTGGTAAACAGGTCAAACATCATCTTGAGCGTGTCGAGGTAACGCTTTTTCGGGAACTTCGGGCCGCCCAGCACGCCCGTCAAGCCGTTAAGAATGCCTTTCAACACGTGCATGGGGTTCGCCGCAAGCATGGTGCCCAGGGCAGCGCCGCCGATGGTGACCAGCTCTGCCGGCTGGATCAGGACGGCGAGGTTTCCCTTTTCCATCAGGAATCCGCCGATCACGGCGGCGAATACAACAAGAATGCCGATGATGGAGAACATGAGCTCCCTAACCCTGAGCGAACATAAGGCTCACCGAGCCTGTGTGCTCTTCCTATCGGCTGCTATTCGGAACTGTTCACCGGAAAATAGCCGCCACGCTTCTGGGGGTAACCTTGCTAGGAGTAAGCTTGCGGACGCACCCCCGCGCAGCAACTGCGAAGCGCTCCCGTGGGGAGGGGATCGCGACAGGCCCTGCTTGTGCCCGCAGCAACCGGCCTGCCCCGTCGTGAAAAGGCGCCGGGAGCCGTGAAGAGCCAGGCAAAGCAAATGGCGGCTGCCGCCCGGAAGGCACCTTCCACGCGGCCCCGCAAGAAAAGGAAGCGCCCTATGCACTCTGCCGCCGGCAGCTCCGAACTGTTCTCCGTGGCGACCCGGATACACCGGCGCGCGCTGCTCCGGCTCGCAGCCGGTACCAGCATCGCCGCGCTTGCCCCCGGCGCTCGCGCGCAGGCCCACACCGGCCGGCCGGCCCAGCACACGGCTGGCCCGCAGGCTGGCGGATGGCTCAACGTGCGGGAACACGGCGCTGCCGGCGACGGCACCAGCCTGGATACGCCCGCCATCAATGCCGCGATCGCCGCCGTTGCCAAAGCGGGCGGCGGAACCGTCTACTTTCCGGCCGGTACCTACCGCTGCTACTCGCTCCACCTGGCCAGCTACGTCGCGCTCTACCTCGACCAGGGCGCAACCATTGTGGCCGCCGAAACGCCGCGGGAAGGAACCCTGACCGGCGGCTACGATGCCGCCGAGCCGCAGGGAAGCGCATTTGAGGCCTACCAGGACTTCGGCCACAACCACTGGCATAACTCCCTGCTCTGGGGCGAGGGCATCCACGACGTTGCGATCCTTGGCCCGGGGCTCCTTTGGGGCAAGGGCTTGAGTCGCGGCAACAACGGCGATCCCGACCTGCCGCGCGATACACACCCCGGCGTCGGCAACAAAACCATTGCGCTCAAGAACTGCTACAACGTCACCCTGCGCGACTTTTCCATCCTGCAGGGCGGCTGGTTCGGCATCCTTGCGACCGGCGTCGATAACCTGACCATCGACAATCTGCGCATCGACACAAACCGCGACGGGATGGACCTGGACTGCTGCCGCAATGTTCGCGTTTCCAACTGCACCGTCAACTCCCCGTGGGATGACGGCATCTGCCCGAAGAGCAGCTTCGCTCTGGGCTACGCGCGCGCAACCGAAAATGTAACCATCACGAACTGCTTTCTCACCGGCGGCTATGAGCTCGGCTCCGTGCTCGATGGGAGCTGGAAGCCCATGCCTGCCGCCTTTGCGCCGCATCGCACCGGGCGCATCAAGTGCGGCACCGAGTCGAACGGCGGGTTCCTCAACATCGCGATCTCGAACTGCGTTTTTGAAAGCTCACGCGGCCTGGCGCTCGAATCCGTGGACGGCGCCCGCTGCGAGGACATCACCTTTACCGGCATCACCATGCGCAACATCGCGCAGTCGCCGCTTTTTCTACGCCTGGGCCGGCGCATGCGCGGGCCGTCGGGCGTCCCGGTCGGCACCATGCGCCGCATTGTTCTCAGCAACATCACCTGCTCCGGCGCTTCCCTGCTGCCCTCCATCCTGAGCGGCGTGCCCGGCTATCCGATCCGCGACATCCAGATCAACAATGCTTTCTTTCAACAGGTGGGTGGAGGAACGGAGCAGCTGGCGGCCCGCGTTCCCCCGGAGAACGAAAATGCGTACCCGGAGCCTTCGATGTTTGGCGACCTGCCGGCCACCGGCCTTTTTTGCAGACATGTTGACAATCTCCAGGTCGCCAACCTTGAGATCCAGACCGAAGCTCCGGACGCGCGTCCCGCCTTTTCGCTGAGCGATGTCGCCGGCGCCGACTTTTTCCGGGTCCGCACGCCCGCCGGTAGCCGCACGGCGTTCTCGCTCCGGGACGTAAAGGGCTTTCGTGTCTTCGGCAGCGCCGCCATCGCGGATCGCGCGGAGAAAAGCGTCGGTGCGGCGGCGTTTTAAGCTGCCCGGTGCGCTCCGCCATGGGCCTGCGCAGCATCTCTTTCACCAACATGTCCCGCACGAGTCGCATGCACAGGTACCTTCTCGCCGCTTTGTTCGGCATGCTCCCAGGCGCAGCCCTGGCCCAAGCGCAGGACCCCGCACCGGAGCCGGTCGAGCATGAGTACGTAATTCATAACTTCCGCACGGAAAGCGGCACGGTGCTACCGGAAGCGCGCGTGGTGTACGGCACCTACGGCCACCTTGATGCGGCCGGGGACAATGCCATTCTGCTGCCCTCGCACTACATGGCCGAGATGCACGGCTACGGCTGGCTGGTAAAGTCGGCAAAGTCGCCGGAGCATGCGCTCGACCCGAAGAAGCTGTTTCTCATCACCAGCGAGGAGTTCGGCAACGGCCGCTCGTCCTCGCCAAGCAACACGCCGGAGCCTTTCCACGGACCGCGCTTCCCGGTGATGACCATCCGCGACAACGTGCGCGCCGTGCACCAGATGCTCACCGAGCAGCTCCACATCCAGCATCTGCGCGCCGTCATCGGGTTTTCCATGGGGGCGCAGCAGGCCTTTCAGTGGGCCGTCAGCTACCCGGGCTACATGGACCGCATCGTGGCGACCAGCGGGACGGCCAAGACGTACGGCCATGGCGTGGTGCGCAACGAGAGCGAGATCACCGCCATCACCACCGACGCCGCGTTCGCGGGCGGCAACTACACGGGGGAGCCGGAACGGGGGATCGAGGCGTTTTCGCTGGTGTGGACCGCGTGGCTTTTCTCGCAGGAGTGGTGGCGCGATGAGCTGTGGCGGCAGGATGACCCAAAGATCACCACCCTCGCCGGGGTCATCGAACACTACCGCACGCACTTCATCCCGGGCGCCGACGCAAACAACCTCATCCTGCAGCTGCGGACCTGGAACAGCAACGACGTGGGCGCGACCGCCGGGTTCGGCGGGGACGAAAAGGCGGCACTGCGATCGATCCAGGTGCCAGTACTCTTCATGCCCTCGGCGACCGACCTGTACTTTCCAGTCGGGGACGCGCGCTACGAAGCGCAGTTTATCCCGCACTGCACCCTGCTGCCGATTCCTTCGCTGTGGGGGCATCCGGCGGGCGCAGGAGCAAGCCCGGCGGACGAAAAGTTTCTAAACGACCACATCGCAGCTTTTCTGGCCGGGCAAACAACCCCATAGGCGCCCGCGCGTAGCCCTGCTTGAGGAGAAGAGGGGACGCTTCCATGCTCACGCAATGCTGCCGATGCAGTCCGCTTCCAAGCTCCCGATCGCACTGGCCACACTGCATGCGGTCGAAGCAGGCCATCTTCCGCGGGGCAAACGTCCCTCCGCACGGCGACGGTCGCAGAACAGACGCGGCCGGCGACGCCGGGCGTATCGCGACGAAGGACGCCAGGAGGCTTGCCGTGGCTGTGCTGGTGGTGGATGCACCCGAGCCGGAGCGGGGTGCGCGAGCTGGTCATCGCGCAGATTTGCCGTGCGATCTGGCAGGCGGCGGAGGGAGGCACGAAGCGCCCGGCGAGTGCGCGCTTTTCGACGAGAAAGCGTTCTTGGTCGCTACTTGCGGCGGGAAGCGGCGATGCGCTCGGCCCACATGTCGGCCGACTCGCGCTGGTCGCCGGTGCGGGCGAACAGCACCGGGGTGTCGGGGTCGGTGGTTGTGGCTTCGATGCCGAACTTCGTGTCGTCGGCGGTGACGCGCCAGTCAAGAAGCTGCTCGGGCGCGATCACCCGCTCGCCGCGCTGATTGTCGCGCATCCACAGGCGGCCGGTCTTGCCTTCGATGGCAATATGCTTGCCGGCCTGGGTGGCATGGAAGCCGGGTACGTGGAGCGCAGCGTGGCCCACACTGATCTTTGGCTTGGACGGGCGCACCAGAAGCACCGTGCCGGCCGCCAGCAGGAGCACGGAAAGGATCAGCTCGGTTCCTGACACGGGGCCGAAGCCGTGGTCCCTGAGAGCAAAGATCGCGATAGCAAGCAGGAGGGCGCCGATGAGAAAGCAACAGTAGGTAGCCAGCTTTTTGTAGCGCAACATGCAGGTGCTCCAGTGCCGGTGTGGTTCCAGATTGGATGCTCGGGGGCTATGCCCAGCATAGCCCGGCCCGGCTGCCCGCAGGACCCGCCGCAGGGATCGGCGGCAGTCCGCGCGTGGCAAGACAGGGGGCAACGGCCGCCCTGGCCGTACCACATGCCCAGCGCTGGTGGTGAACGGGGTTCAACGCCACCGAGTCAGGAATTTGCCCCACCGCTGTTCGCTTGCTGCTGTCCCTTCATCCTTGGTGGCGAACTTGTGATCCACTTCCTGCTCGTCTTGCAACGAGAACCATTCAGAACCGCTTGGGGATCGATGTGTTTTCACCTATAAACCGGATGACCGTGCGCTTATGCAGCACCGCCTTCCACTTTGACCTTTCCTCGATTGCAGGGACTTTCACAAGGGCTTGGTGTCGCCGGTGACCATTGCTTGCTCGGCGGCGTCGCCATGCAAGCTGCCCTCGATCAGCGCAGCACCGCCTCCGTCCTGGTAGTGATCTGCTTGCGGCCAACCTTCCGGCTAGGAACTTCCTCGGATGCGAACAGGCAAAAGATCGAATCGCCCGAATCCGTGAGGAGTCGGGCGATTGCGGCAACGTCCAGAACGTCACCGTTCGGGTCGGTGCTGCGGCTGGCGTGGTTGGCGTTGCTTGTCGTTTCTTCGGCCTAGAATCGTCTCTTCTGCTCTGGTCGTTGGTGAACGCTGCGACCTACCACGGGCAGGAGGGAAGTTCGAGGAAATAGTTACGAACACCGCGAGCCGATGATGGCTTAGGCTGAAAAGAACAAGCTTGATAACGACGAGAAGAACAAGCTTGACCAATGTCGAGAAAGTGGACTCGGTAAGAAGCTGAATAATGATGTAAGTAACAGGCTTAAAAACGAACAGGTTCATGATCCCGAGACTCCTAAGAGTTGGGGTCTTGATTGGTTCCCGTTGAAGAAACCTTTGCTGTTGCGTGCACGGAGCAGGTGGCTAATTGGAGTTGTGCACGTATCCTGAGTTTTGCATAATCAACTCCAGCCCGATACGTCAAACCCTTGCCCAGCGCTACTTTGGCAAGGGCCGTTCCCCGATAATCGTGAAAGTCCCGGTTAGATTCTGCGCCGCTCCGGGCTGGCCGCCACCGAGCGAAAGCGCGTAGCTGCCTGCGGACATGGAGCGGTTGCCCTGGGCATCGACCACGCTGAGCTGGCGCGGCCCCAGCGCGAACTCGACCTGCTTTGACTCTCCCGGGGCGAGGTGGACGCGGTGGAAGCCCACCAGCGCGCGCTGCGGCGACAGCTCGGTTTTGGGCGGCAGCAGGTACAGCTCCGCCACTTCGTCGCCGGGGACGCTGCCGGTATTGCGAACCTCGGCAGCGACGGTAAGCGCATCGCCTGCCTGCAGCGTTGAGCTCGACAGCTTGAGGCCGGAATACGCGAAGCTGGTGTAGCTCAGCCCGTAGCCGAACCCGTACAGCGGCTGCCCCATGAAGTAGCGGTAGGTCCGGTTGCGCATGGAGTAGCTTTCAAACGCGGGCAGGTCGGCCGTGCTGGCGTAAAAGGTTACAGGCAGCCGGCCGCCCGGGTTGTTCTCCCCCGCGAGTGTCGCGGCGATCGCGGTGCCGCCCGCTTCCCCCGGGTACCAGGCTTCGAGGATGGCATTGCCGGTGTCCACGGCCAGCGCACTGCCGCTCATCAGCACAACCACCAGCGGTTTTCCCGTCGCAGCCAGCGCGTCCAGCAGGTGCTGCTGCGGGGCAGGCAGCTGGATCGAGGTGCGATCGCCCCCGGAAAAGCCTTCGATGTGCACCGCCATCTCCTCGCCTTCAAGCTCAGAGGTAAGCCCGACGAAAGCGACCGTAACGTCCGCATGCCGGGCTGCGGCAACGGCCTGCTCGAGCTCGGCCGCTGCCGGCGCCAGCCAGCGCAGCGACACGGTCGCGGCCGTTTTAGGGTTGTGGTGGCGGTACTCGATGGTGATGGAGTGCGGCTTGCCATCGCTCGCCTGGAGATCGATCTCCGGCGTGATGAAGCCCCAGCCATCCCCACCGGGAGTGTGCCGGGCAAGATCCACGGCCTTGCCGTCCAGCGTGACGGCGATCCCTTCGGTTTCGCGCGCGGCTCCTGTCAGGCCATCGCAGAAGTCATTGCACCGGCCGACACGAAGGCCCAGCTGGTAGCTACCCGGCCTGGGCGGCGTAATGGTCCCGCTCCAGCGAACCGTGTAGTTGTCCTCAGGCAGGCCGGGCACCGGGCTGGCATCGGTCCAGTCGAAGTCGATCTGCTTGTCCGTCCTGGTCAGCACCGGCGTGGCACTGTCGCCGGCGAAGTACCGGCCAGTCAGCCCTTCTTCTCCGCTTGCGGTCCGGAAGAGTGTACGGGGCACCGGCAGCTCCACCCCGTCGGCGAACGGAGAGCCCTGCGCATACACCACCTCCGCGCTGCGAAACGCGGCAGCGATGCCGTCGACCGGCAGCACCGGGTGCGACGGAATGGCGTTGTAGTTGCCCTCGAGCGCCAACAGGGATGCGGCACTGGGGCCGACGACGGCGATGGTGCGAATGCCCGGCTTGAGGGGCAGTGTGTTGCCCTGGTTCTTGAGCAGCACCATGGCTTCGCGCGCGGCGCGCTCGGCCAGGGCACGGTGCTCGGGGGTGTCCACTTCGGCGCTTGCCAGCCGGCTATATGGCACCTGGGCCGGCGGGTCAAACATGCCCAGCTCGATGCGTGCGGCGAACAAGCGCCGGACCGCCGTATCGATTGCCTTTTCGGGCAGGAGGTTGTCATGCACCGCCCCCACCAGCGCCTTGTAGGTCCCTCCGCAGTTCGTGTCGGTCCCGGCCAGCACCGCGGTGGCCGCTGCGTGCTCGGCATCGGGCGAGGTCTTGTGACCAGTAAAGAAGTCATCGACCGCGCCGCAGTCGGAGGTGACAAAGCCGCCAAAGCGCCAGCTTTGACGCAGCGTGGTGTCCAGCAGCATCGTGCTCGCGCAGGCCGGCAGACCGTCGACGGCGTTGTAGGCGCACATCAGCGACTGCGCGTGCCCGTCGACCACCGTGGCGCGAAAGGCCGGCAGGTAGGTTGCTTCCAGGTCGTAGGGCGAAGGGTCCACGTCGGCGGTGTGGCGCGTGCTTTCCGGGCCGGAGTGCACGGCGTAGTGCTTGGGCGTCGCGATGGTGCGGAGGAAAGCGCCGTCGCGCGGCTGCAGCCCCTGCACAAACGCGGTGCCCAGGGTCGCGGTCAGAAACGGATCTTCTCCGTAGGTTTCCTGCCCGCGGCCCCAGCGCGGGTCGCGAAAGATGTTGATGTTGGGCGACCAGATGGTGAGGCCAAAGTAGCGGCCGTAGTTGCCCGCCGCGCTGGCGACGTTGTACTTGGCCCGGGCCTCGAGCGAGATCACATCTGCTTCCTGGTGGACCAGCGCACGATCCCAGGTCGCGGCCATGCCGATCGCCTGCGGAAACAGGGTCGAGTAGCCGGAGCGGGCGATGCCGTGCAGGCCCTCGCTCCACCAGTCGTAGGCCGGGATGCCCAGCCGTGGAATGGCCGGGGATTCGTTCATCATCTGGCCGACCTTTTCTTCCAGCGTCATACGCTGGAGCAGATCGTCCAGGCGCTGGTTGGTCGGCAGGGAGGGGTTCTTAAACGGAAAACTTTCCGGGGCTGCGTTTTGCGCATGGATCAGGGCTGGAAAAGCCAGAAGGGTCGCGACCGGGAGCAAAAGCGATCTCGGACTCGCTCGGTGGCGCCCGGGCGATCCTTTGAAGGTCCGCTTGGGATGGTGCAAAGAGATGCCCCCTCTTCTTGCTCTGCGTGGAGTTCGCGAAAGCAAACGATAGGAGCGGGTACGGGGCGGTGTCAAACATGGCGACCGCCCGGAGCTGCGACCGGATCGCGCCGTCTGGCAGGGAGCAGAAGACGGCGCGCATAGGAAGTAACGAGATTTTTGCGTGGGCGGGGCGCACCTTTTCGAGTACTTCCTGCAAAGCGTGAAGGGTGACGCGGTCGCGGCAGAGGGGGCTATACTTTTGCTGGGGACCCAGGTATGTCGACGGCGCAACAGGTGCACGTTCTTGAGCAAACAGACGACTTCAGCGTGCTGGAACAGCGTGTGATGCGCATGGTGGAGCTGCTGCGCGCGGAGCGGCGCGAACGGCAGAAAGCAGAAGACACGGCGGCAGCGCTGCAGCAGCTGCTGGACGAGCAGGGCAGCGAGCTGCAGCGTTCGCACGACGAGCTCCGGACCATGGAGCGGGAGCGCGCCGAAGTGCGCGGGCGTGTGGAGCGGCTGCTGCGGCAGCTGGACGAGCTGGCGTCCTGAGCCGGGAGCAGGCAACTGGGATGAGCACCGGCAACGCACGCAACGAGCCGCGCAAGGGCGGCGATTACGTCACCGTATCGATCTACGACCAGACCTACCACCTGCGCGGACAGAACCCTGCCTACATTGAGCGGCTTGCCTCGCTGGTGGATGCGCGCATGCGCGCGGTGGCCGCGCACGGGGCTACCGTGGATTCACTGCGCGTGGCCGTGCTGGCCGCCGTCAACATCGCCGATGAGTTGATGATGGCGCAGGACCGGCTGGATGCGCTGACGGGCGAGGAAGAAAGCACGCGAACACGCGCGCATTCCCTGGCCGGCCTGCTCGATGAGGTGCTGCGGGTAGGGTGAGCGCTCGCGGGCCCGGGCAACGCCGAGCAAAGACTTACTTCGGTGTGGGCCGGGCACTTGCAATCCCAGGCACGGGCAGCTAGCATCCGAACAGTGAGACCCCTCCTGCAAAGCAGGTATGTTCGGTCAAGCCGGTTGAACCTATAATTCATTGAACAGGGAGCTCGACTCGACAATCGGCTCGGTGCGCAGTGTCCGCCAGTTCGGAATGCCTAAAGAGCCGCGGAGAGTTCCCACCGTCTTAGGACGGGTTCACCGGCAAGCCTGCATACGGCCCCGTGGGTCGGGTCTTGCGACCTCCCTTACACGCTGGCGAAATCGCCCCCGGGTTGCGCCCAGCTCGGGACGATGAGACATAGGTTCGCGCGCCATCAACTCGCGCAGAACGGCAGCATTTGCCACTACATCACCTGCTCCGCAAAGCGCTCCATCTCTTCGAGCTGCGGCGACATTTGCAAGAGCAGGAGATCGACTCCGGCTTCTTCAAACGCGGCGATCTTCTCCCGCACCTGGCCGGGCGTGCCGACGAGGCCCGAGCGGAGTCCGCGGTTAGAAACCGAGTAGTCTTCGAGCGAGACCTTCTGTTCCAGCTTTGAGCCGGTAATCCACTGCTGGTAGTTCTTGTAGCCAGCGGCCGACTGCTGGACGTCCGTGATGCGGATCACTTCTTTCTGCGCGGCCTCGGCCGTGTCGCGCACGATGGCATAGCCGGCGACGCCGAAGGTCATTGCAGGCGAGCCCGGCGCGAGACCCGCACGCTCGCGGCGCTCACGCATGTCAGCGATCTTCTGCCCGACGGTCGCGGGCGAGTCGCCGTGCATGAGGTATGCGTCGCACTTTGAAGCAATCAGGTTCTTGGCGGTTTCCGATTCGCCGCCCGCGTAGAGCGTAGGGCGGGGCGTACGGACGGGCTTGGGGCTGAGCACGTTGTTCTCCACCTGGTAGTAGTGGCCCGCATACGAGAAATTCTGGCCCTGCTCGTCCGCGCCGGCCCAGCAGCCGGCCACCACGTCGAGCCACTCACGGGTGCGCGCGTAGCGGTCATCGTGCTGGTCGAAGTGGATGCCGTACTTGGTCGCTTCATCCGCCCACCAGCTGGATACCACGTTCAGCGTGAGCCGGCCGTTCGCGATGTGGTCGATGTTGGCAGCCTGCTTGGCAAGCAGCGCGGGGTTATGAAAGGTGGGCCGCACCGCCACCATCAGCTCCAGCCGCTCGGTCACAGCGGCGAGCGCAGCGGCGGTTGACCAGGCATCGAGCGAAGGCGCCGCCACGCCCTTGATATCGTTCAGGTTGAGCTCAGCAATCAGCGACAGATCGTAGCCAAGTTGCTCGGCGCGCTGGGCCAGGCGCTTCGTGTAGGCCCAGCTCGCTTCCATGCCTTCATCGTCGACGTTGCGCAGCCAGCCGCCGAAAACCGGCATCCAGAAGCCGTAGCGCATCAGCGAGCCGCCCCGGCGGGGTGCCCCTCTGCAAGGAGCTCCCCATCGTACCCGGTGGTGCGCGACGGTTGCGCTTCTGCCTTGGCCGCCTCCGCGGCCAGCCAGTCGACCAGCCTCACAAACGGATCGAAGCCCACGACGCGCTCGCCATCGGCGACAAAGTTCGAAAGCGCGTTCATGTCGTAGTACAGCGGGATGGCGTTGTCGCCGTCGCGTGCGTCCAGCATGTACTCGACGCCACCCAGCTCAACACCGGCGGCGGCCATGATGCGCTCCACCTCGGCGATTACGGGCGCGGGCGGCTCGTAGCCTTCGACGCGGATGCCCGACTTGGGCGCATCGAGGGCGCAGGCCGCGCGGTTCAGATCGACGCCGGAAGTCGTCCGGCAGATGTCGGCCGGGCAAAGATCAAAGGTTTCGCCGGTCGTGTGGACCTTGATCGCGTACAGAAACTTGCCGTCGAGCACCTCGCAGCGCACGATAAAGCCGCCCGCGGCCGGGATAAACTCCTGCACCAGCGCGGTGGAGTCGAGGCCAAACAGGAGCTCGCCGGCTTCGGCCGCGGCGGCCAGCTGCTCACGCGCGTCAAAGCGCTTGACCCCCGCGCCTGAGCCGCCGATGTTGGGCTTCACAACGACCGGAAAGCGCAGCCCATCCGTGGCCGCCGCAGCCTGCGAGGGCCGGTGGACGACGCGGGCCTTGGGGTACGCGACGCCGAGCTCGTCGAGCAGGGTGAGCTGCGACGCCTTGGACAGCTCCGAGCGAAATGCCTGCGCACCGTTGATGACGCGTACGCCGCGCGCTTCGAGATGGTCAAGGTAGCCAAGCGTGTAGAAG
>CALMAN010000009.1:0-1232 GCA_937859835.1 uncultured Acidipila sp.
GTTCATCGCCGCGTCGTCATTGGGGTCGGCAGGCACGGCAGGAGTCGAGTTGAGATAATACTGCCGTTTGCCGGCGGCGAACCGGAGCATGTTCATAAAGCCGGGATGGGCGTTGGTGCGGGCAAGGTCGGCACGAACATGACGCAAAACGATCCGTTGGCAGCAGAGGGTCCAGGGCAGATCAAGCCAAACGATCACGTCCGCGCTTTGAAGCAGCTCGTCCACCCACCAGAGATACCCGCCTTCAGACACCCACTGCGGCTGTGCTGCAATCTGCCGGACATCGTGTAAACGATTTTCCAGAGAACGCTTCGAGTGTCCGTCATAGCCGATGCCATCCAGCTCATAGCAGGGAGCCTCAAAAGCAGCCGCGAGCTGCCGGGCCAAAGTCGTCTTGCCGCTCCCGCCGGTGCCGATGATATGAATACGCTTTGGAGACTTATTCACTGAGAATGCCCTCCACCATATCTAGGTAGCGGAGCAAGCAGGGCGTGTACGCGGAAGAAAACGTGCAGCCCTGGGCGTTTGCGATGACCCGAAGCTGCTCTGTCTTACTAACCAGATGCCGCAGCCGCGCCACTTTCTCTAACGGCTGCTCCGGCACAGCCCAATCTTCCGGCGTCAGCACCCCTGCCTGTCCCAGTCGAGCCGCCGCTGCTTCCAGCCCCGGCTTCGGGTAGAACATCAGACCAAGATCAGACGCCGGATCGCGTGCCAAAGACTTTGCCGTAATCGAGAACATAAACCAAGTGAAACGAAGGCCATGTTCCACTTCCGCTTGAAGCCCCTGCGCTTCTTCCGCCAAAGTAAGCTCTGGATATTCCTGACCCGCATAACTCTCCGCCTGCCGGTCAAACAAAACCGCGTATTCCGCTTCAGGCAGCGCGACCGAAACCGGCTGCCAGTAGCAGTCCACTTGCAGCAGCCCGTGACGCCCTTCATGCAGAAAGCCGACATAGCCGCCGCCGGGCGGCGCATACTGCGGTATGTTCTCAGCGCCGCAGATCAGGCTGCCGGTTTGTTCCGCGTATCCTCGCAGGACAGGCTCTATAGAAGGAGCCGCGTCGTCCGCGACCAGCAGCCACGGGTCAAGGTCACTGAGATCATCGGCGTTGCCCCGCCCAAATGACCCCCACAGCAAAGCCGCCCGAATACGCGCGTCACCCAGCCAGAAAGTCATCAAATATTCCAGCAGGGCGTCCCGGTCTTCCCGCTGCTCCCGCAGGGCGTCG
>CALMAN010000009.1:1242-2683 GCA_937859835.1 uncultured Acidipila sp.
ATAAGTGAACGCGACATGGTCTTCTTTCGTAAAGGTGAAAGAAGCTGATTAGCGGAAGACGCCAAAAAGCCTCAGCGCAAAAGACGTGAGCAAGGGCCAGTCAAGAACGGCTTGACCTAGCTTTGCTTATGTTTTTGTGTGAGTGTTAATCCATGTGCGGGTTGAAGAGAAGTGGAAACAGAAAAGGCTCGTAAAGCATTGCTTTACGAGCCTTTCAAGGTTAATCTGGCGGTGACCTATTTTCCCGGACAATTGCTCGTCAAGTATCTTCGGCGCTGGAGAGCTTAACTTCCGTGTTCGGAATGGGAACGGGTGGACCCCTCCGCGATAACCACCAGAAATCGTTAGGTACATCCCCCGCAGGGGCTGTCCTTGGACAACTGCATATCAAAAAGCAATGGGGAGAACGCAGCAATCTCGAATGATTGCTTTCTCAGTAATTTGTAATCAAGCCCTCGACCGATTAGTACTGCTACGCTGAACACGTTGCCGTGCTTACACCTGCAGCCTATCAACCCGGTGGTCTTCCGGGGGTCTTACCAGCTTCTGCTGTGGGAAATCTTATCTTCAGGTCTGCTTCGTACTTAGATGCTTTCAGCACTTATCAGTACCAGACATAGCTACCCAGCGTGTGCTCCTGGCGGAACAACTGGTACACCAGAGGTCTGTCCATCCCGGTCCTCTCGTACTAGGGACAGCTCCCGTCAAATTTCCTGCGCCCGCAACGGATAGAGACCGAACTGTCTCACGACGTTCTGAACCCAGCTCGCGTACCGCTTTAATGGGCGAACAGCCCAACCCTTGGGACCTAATCCAGCCCCAGGATGCGACGAGCCGACATCGAGGTGCCAAACCTTGCCGTCGCTGTGAGCGCTTGGGCAAGATAAGCCTGTTATCCCCGGCGTAGCTTTTATCCGATAAGCCTTGGCGCGCCCACGCGCTACCAAAGGGTCACTAGAACCCACTTTCGTGCCTGCTCGACCTGTTTGTCTCACAGTCAATTTCCCTTATGCTCTTACACTCTACAGCTGATTTCCAACCAGCCTGAGGGAAACTTGGTGCGCCTCCGTTACATTTTGGGAGGCGACCGCCCCAGTCAAACTACCCGCCTGTTACGGTTCCTTTGCCGGATAACGGCGAAGGTTAGTGTTTCAGCATAGCCAGGGCAGTGTTCCATTGGCGCCTTGCGGCTCCTGCCTACGCTCTACAAACTAAACCAAAACACAATAACAAGGTGTAGTAAAGCTGCACGGGGTCTTTTCGTCCAGTTGCGGGTAACCGGCATCTTCACCGGTACTACAATTTCACCGAGTCTCTCGTTGAGACAGTCATCAAGTCGTTACACCTTTCGTGCAGGCCGGAACTTACCCGGCTAGGAATTTCGCTACCTTAGGACGGTTATAGTTACCGCCGCCATTCACCAGGGCTTCGATTCAGAGCG
>CALMAN010000010.1 GCA_937859835.1 uncultured Acidipila sp.
CACGCCATGACTCCCACGACCGCTCCTTCCCCGCGCACCCGCCCCGCCGCCTCCGCTGCGCTTCTTGCGTTCGCCTCCCTGCTGCTGGCCTTGCCCGGCCAGGCACAAACCAAAGCAGCCTCCTCGCCCGCCGTTCCGTCCGAGGCCGATGCGTACTACCATTCCATGCTGGCGCACGGCTACGAGGAGCAGGCCGTTTCCGGCGGGCAGCCGGAGATGGCAAACAAGGCCATCACCGAGTACAAGGCTGCGCTCGCGATCGATCCCGGCTCACCCGAGTTGAACAATGCGCTGGCCGAGCTTTACTTTCGCACCGGCCGGGTCAAGGACTCCATCGAAGCCGCGCAGGCCGAGATAGCGCGCGACCCCAACTCGCTCGACGCGCACAAGCTGCTGGGCCGCATCTATCTGCGCTCGCTTGGGGACGGGCAAAGCGCCGGCCAGGCCCAGATGCTGCAGCTGGCCATCGGCGAGTACACGCGCATCGTTGCCCTTGAGCCCAACAACATTGAGGACCATCTGCTGCTTGGGCAGCTGTACTCCTTTAGCAAGGACCCCGGGCATGCGCAGGAGCAGTTCGCGGCGGCCCAGAAGATCGATCCGCACTCGGAAGAAGTGGTGCTGAACATGGCGCGCATCGACACCGAGCAGGGCAACCTCCGCGGCGCCATCCAGGTGCTGAGCAGCCTGCCCGAAGCCGACCAGACTGCGAAAACCGAGTACGCCCTGGGCGCGAGTTACGACCAGAACAAGGAAACCAAGCGCGCCATCGCCGCCTACCAGAAGTCGCTGGCGCTGGAGCCGGACAACCTGGACGCGGAGCGCGCGCTGGCCGACGCCCTGCACCGCGACGGGCAGGACAAGGCCGCGCTGGCCGCCTACAACGACGTGATCGACGGCGACCCCACCGACGCGGCAGCCTACCTCCATGCCGCCGAGATTGAGCGCAATGACGGCCGCCTCGATGAAGCGCTCGCGAACCTCAAAAAGGCAGCGCCGCTCGCCTCCGACTCGCTCGAGATCCGCTACAACGAAGCCCTTGTTTACGAGCAGCTCGGCCAGTACAGCGAGGCCGAACGGCTCCTGACCAAGATGGTTGCCGATGCCGAGCACTCGACCGGCGACTACGCCCCTGCCGAAAAGAACAACTACGCCCTGTTTGTCGACCACCTGGCGGGCGTGTACTCCGACGAGGGCCGCACCGACGAGGCAGTGGCCACCTACAACAAGCTGCTGCCGCTCGGCGGCGACTACACCCTCAGCGCTTACGGCTCGGAGGTGGATGCGCTCCGGGAAGCGCACCAGTACGACAAAGCCACGGCGACGCTGCAGCAGGCTGTGCAGAAGTTCCCAAAAAACCGCGGCCTCAAGCTGGCGCTTGCCAACCAGCTGGCCAGCACCGGCAAGTTTGAAGAAGGCGTAACCCTGGCCCGGGGCCTGCTTACCAACACCCCGGAAGACCGCGATGTGTTTCTTTCGCTGGCCCAGATGGATATGCATGCCAGGAAGTGGAAGGACGCAGGCGAGTCGCTCGACAAGGCCGAGCAGCTGAGCACCAACAACCAGGACAAGGTCGCCGTCTACCTGGAGCGCGCCATCGTTGAGGACCGCCAGAAGCACTTCGACGCCGCCGAGGACAGCTACAAAAAAGCGCTAGCCCTGGACCCAAACAGCAGCACCGTGTTGAACGACTATGGCTACATGCTGGCCGATCGCGGCACGCAGCTGAACGAAGCGCTCACCATGATCCAGAAAGCGGTGAAGCTGGATCCGCAGAACTATGCCAACCTCGACTCCCTGGGCTGGACCTACTTCAAGCTGGGCCAGTACGCCCTGGCCGAGAACAACCTCCTCAAGGCCAGCCAGCGCAGCGCGCAGGACGCAACCGTGCACGAGCACCTGGGCGACCTGTACGAAAAAACCGACCGGCTCAAGCAGGCGGCCTCCCAGTGGGAAGAGTCGCTGCGGCTGTACAGCAAAACCGACCCGGCGGACGCTGAGCCGGACGAGGGCGCGCGGCTTCAAAAGAAGCTCGATTCGGCGCGGGTAAAGCTCGCCAAGGAAAGCCCGCCCGCCGGCGAAAAGGCAGACAAGCAACACCCCTAATGTCCTGCTCGGGCGCTGCTGCAGCGAGCGCTGCTCCCGCGCGCTGCACCGAGCGCTGCTACCCTGATCGCTGCTGCCGCGCTCGCGGCCGCTCGCGAGCAGAACCGGGCCCCCGGCTTCGCGCTACTCTAAACAGGCATGCCGTTTCCGCTCCGCTCCTGCGCTGCCCCCAGTGCGCCGGACGATCTCCTCTCTTCCCGGGAGCATCCGGAGCCCGAGCACGCGTACCGCTCTCCCTTTGAACGCGACCGCGCCCGCATCATCCACGCCCGCGCGTTTCGCCGCCTTGCAGGCAAGACCCAGGTCTTTTCCGCCGGGGGCGTTGCCGGGGAGCCTTCCGACCACTTCCGCTCGCGCCTGACTCACACCATGGAGGTCGCGCAGATCGCGCGCACGGTGGCGACCGCGCGCGGGCGCAATGCCGACCTTACCGAAGCCCTCGCGCTCGTGCACGACATCGGCCACCCACCCTTTGGCCACGCCGGCGAGCGGGCGCTGGACGAAGCTCTGCGCGAGCACGGGCTCCGCTTCGACCACAACCTCCATGCCCTGCGCATCGTGGAGCACTTTGAGTCGCGCTACGCGGCCTTTCGCGGGCTCAATCTCACCTTTGCTGTGCGCGAAGGCATCATCAAGCACTCCCACGACTACACCGTGGAAGAGCAGCCGGAGCTTGGGGGCTACCTGCTCGACGAGCAGCCGCCGCTGGAAGCGCAGCTGATCGACCTTGCCGACGAAATCGCCTATCTCACGGCTGATCTGGACGACGGCATGGAAGCCGGGCTGCTGGACGTCGGGCACATGCGCGCGCATCTGGGGCTGTTTGAACGCTTCTACGCGCCCATGGCCGGCGAGCACGCGCTTTCAAGCCCGCAGCTCATCTTCAACGAAGCGCTCAAGCGCATGCTGAACGCGCTGGTCGGCGATCTGCTCGAGGAAACCGTGCGCCGCGCCGCCCTAGGGCACGTCGGGACGCTTGCCGAGGTGCGCGCCGCCGGGCAAAGGCTGGTCGCGTTTTCGCCGGAGATCGAGCGCGAGCGCCTCCTGGCCAAGCAGTACCTGCACGCGCAGCTTTACGGCTCCGCGACACTGCGGCGCGACCATGCGATGGCCGACCGTGTGATTCGCGATCTGTTTCACGCCTGGGTGCGGGAGCCGGAGCTGCTGCCGCCCGGCTACCAGGCCCGCATCGGCGGGCTTGGCGGCGGAAGGGAGCGCGCCCCGCGCGTCGTCGCTGACTACATTGCCGGCATGACGGACGGCTTTATTCTGCAGCAGCACGCGCTGTGGACCGAGCGTCGAGGCGACGCAGGTCTTGCGGAAACAGAAACACGCAGTTCCTAGCAGGCGGAAACAATGCGCTTCCAGCCGCAATCCCCTGGCTGGCGATCGCCGCAAAGAAGTCGAGGCCGCGCGCCGATCCCGGCGAACCTGCAAGACCGCAGGAAGTGGTGCGCAGCAGCTGTCACTGAGCCCAGGCCAAGCCGCACACACATTGGCGAAGGGCTGCGCTTGCGGCGTGGAACGCAAGCCCGCCGCTGCACTGCGGCCTCTACTGCACCTTGCCCTGCGGCCTGAACCGCCCCAGCTCGGCCGCGCACGCGATCGCGTTCAGCGAGGCAAGCTTCAGGTTGTCAAAGGCGGCCCAGATCCAGAAGCGCGTGGACAGCGCCTCGTTCGCGTCCGACTGGCGCACCCGCAGCAGGATGTCTTCCTGCCCGGCGCAGCTCAGGTTGCTCGGCGGGTCGCCGTCGCCGATCACCACGTCCAGGTAGGAGCCGGCCAGCGCTGCTTCCAGGTGCTCCAGCGCGACGGCGCGCTCGAGCTCAACGCCCAGCGAAATGCCGTAGCCGTGGAACGCAGGCACCTGCAGCAACTGCACGGCGACCGCCGGCAAACGCCCGCCCGCGAGCAGCGCATAGTGCCTGCGGATCCGCGCTTCGGTGGCAACGAGGTCGACCTTGGACGCTTCGCCCAGCACCGGAGTGAGGTTAAACGCCACCTGCATGTCGAACACTTCCTTCGGCATGCTTTGGAAGTTCAACAGCGTCACAGTCTGCTGGTGCAGCTCATCGACCGCGGCCCGGCCATGTTCCGAGGCAGGCTCGTGCACGGTGGCCCACGCGCTCCGGACCGCCCCCACGTCCTGCAGGCGGGCCAGGATCAAACCGAGCGCGGTCGCGGCAATATGCGCCGGCACCAGTGCAGGGGTGTGCAGATCGGGCGCCGGCGTGGTCGGGTTTTCGATCGCGTCCCGCACCCAGGGCGACGCGACCAGCACGCCCGGTTCACTTTCAAGCACGCCTGAAATGTCGACGATGCTGGCGTGGGCCTCTGCCGCGGCCCGCCAGTGCGCGGCGGTTTGCGCGGCGGACCCGGCGAAAAAGACGTAGTCCACCTGCGTGAACGAGTCGGCGTCGATGTTTTGGATCACCGTCACCTCGTCGCCAACCGCTTCAATCTGGCCCAGGCCTTCGTTTTCGTCCATCAGCAGCACCTTTGCCAGGGCAAACGAGCTGTCTTCAAGCGCTTCTGCCAGTTCCTTCCCGTGCAGTGTTGCCGCGCCCACAATTGCGATTCGTACCTTGTCCGGCATCCCTATCCTTTTACATCAGGTACGGCCGAGCTGCGCCGACTTCCGCTGCCACCCATAAAGCAGCCGCGCCAGCACGCCCGAGAACATGTACACCAGTGCCATGGCCGCCAGCACATACTGCGAGAAAAACACCAGCGCGTACAGGAAGGCGCCCAGCAGCACGATCCAGCGAAAAGGATGCGTGGCGCCAAGATCCATCTCCTTGCCGCTCCAAAACCGCCATGTACTCACCATCAAAAAGCCGATCGCGCCCACGTAGGCAGCCCACAGCAGCCCTACCCAGGGCACGGCGACCGGGATGCCGTTGAAGAAGTGCACGACCGCGGCAATGGCGCCGGCAGCAGCCGGAATCGGCATGCCGACGAAATACTTGCGCCCCGGGCGGCCCGGGTTCTTGGGCGCCGGCGTGCCCATGCTGTTAAATCGCGCCAGCCGCGCCGCCCCGCACAGCAGAAACAGAAAACAGATCAGCGCGCCCAACTCCACCAGCTCGTGCCGGGTTGAAAATCCCATGCTATGCGGCAGCAGTTGAAAGCCCCAGGTGTAGGCCAGCAGCGAGGGCGCGACGCCAAAGGTAATCACGTCCGCCAGCGAGTCAAGCTCCTTGCCGAAGTCGCTGGTGGTATCAGTCATGCGGGCGATGCGGCCGTCAATGGTGTCAAACGGGATGGCAAAGCCGATGGCTAGCGCGGCATAGTCGAAGTGTTGCGGCTCCAACGGCGAGCCCTGGAGGCTTTGCGTGATGGCGTAGTAGCCAGCCGCGATGTTGCCCGCTGTAAACACCGAGGGAAGAATAAACATCCCCCGCGGTTTGCGGCGGCGCGTCCTTCCCGGCGCCCCTTGCCGCTTCAGCGGAACCGGGGCAAGCCGGGGCTGCTCGCTCACCGGGGCTGCTCCTGCATCTGGTTCAGGGCTTGCTGCGAAACCTCGATATGTGCAGACCGCGCCGTCACCGGAGCAGCGACATAAGCAAGGATGCTCGACCCACCCTGCACCGTGGCTCCCAGCCGGACCCGGACGTCCGTCTCCGCAGGCAGGAGCAGATCGGTGCGGGAACCGAACTTGATCAGCCCGACCCGCTGCCCACGCTCCAGCCGGTCGCCCGCCTTGTAGCGAAACACAATGCGCCGGGCCAGCAGGCCGGCAATCTGCTTGAACACGATCTCATAGCCGCCATCGGCTTCCATCACGCAAATGTTCTGCTCGTTGCGGTCCGCGGATGCAGCGTCCATGGCGTTGACGAACGCACCCTCCTGGTACCGCACCGCGCGCACCAGCCCGGCGACCGGCGCGCGGTTTACGTGGACGTTGAAGACACTCAGAAAGATCGAAATGCGCGTGCGCTCGCCCTCGGGCGTCGTGATGCGCTCGATGCTGGTGACCTTGCCGTCAGCCGGCGAAACCACCAGGCCCGCAGCCTGAGGGATGAGGCGCTCCGGGTCACGGAAGAACCAGAGGAAAAAGGCCGCCAGCAGCAGCGGAAGCGCCGCCCACCCCCAGCTATGGGTCAGCAGCGCGACCGCAACGGCGACCACCACCAACGAGATGCCGTACCAGTACCCGTCACGAACCATCGTTCAGATTATAAGCGGCGCGGTTCGCAGCAGGCCGCGTTCCCTGTCCGCACACTCAACTCCGGCTTGCCGCCTGGAGGTCCAGGCTGAGCAGCACAGCATCTTCTTCCGGGTTGCGGTAGTACCCCCGCCGCATGCCGTCGCTCGCAAAGCCGCAGCGCGCATACAGCCGCAGCGCTTCCCCGTTCGACTCTCGCGCTTCAAGCTGGAGCCGCGTCGCACCCACCGAGCGGCTCCACGAGATCGCAGCCATCAGCAGCTGGAGGCCGATGCCCCTCCGGCGCCATTCCGGCGCGGTCACCACCGCTTCCAGTTCGGCCGCGCCGGCAGCCTGGCTCAGGATCGCAAATCCTTGCACCAGGCTCCCTTCGCGCGCGACCCACGCGCTGCGCCGGGTCGGCTCCCGCGCAATCACGTCGAGCATGCGACTGAACTCGGCGAGCGGCCAGTGCGGTGCCGTCGGCACGGCGGCTGCTATGGCCAGAACCGCCGGGAGATCGTACTCGCGCATGGCGCGCACATACCCGGCCCAGGGGCCGGCACCCGTGCCAGTTCCGGGGTTCGTGCCGGAGTTGGCTCCTGAGTTAGCTCCGGAGTTAATTTCGGAGTTAGTTTCGGAGTTAGTTTCGGAGTTAGCGCCGGGCCCAGCTCCGGAGTTAGTTCCGGGGCCGTTTGGAGAGTTCGCCCCCGGCCCGCTCACGGCGCACCTTCCGCGCGGCGCAGCATCTGCTCGGGTCGCCACACATACAAGGCGTCCAGCGCCCCCCGGTCATCGGAGTCCCCGGCGAGCAACCGGTCGCGGGCGGAGGCGAGCGCGTCGGCCGCCGTAGGTTCCCGCACGCGCCGCACGGTCGCGCACCCGGCAAAAAGTGCCTCGGCCGCGTCCTCGCACACGGCGACCGGGCCACCGGCTCCCCCCGCCACGCGCCCGCGTGCCTCCTCTGCCGTCAGCAACTCGGGCGGTCCCGCAACGGTGCCCCAGTAAACGCGTCCGCGGCCCGCATCGAGAACCCCGCTGCCGGCCCCGCTGCCGGAAGCCAGCACCGCCAGCCGGGACACCCCAAACAGCGGCACCCCTGCAACCTGCGACAAAGCCTTGGCCGCGCTTAACCCAATGCGCATCCCGGTAAAGCTGCCCGGCCCGCGCACCACCACAATCGCCCGGAGCGACGAGGCCGGCTGGTCCCCGAGCAGCGTTCGCAGCGCCACGGTCAGCTGCTGCCCCGCGGTGCGCGGCAGCAGCGAGGCTTCGCGCAGCCGGGCAAGGTGGCCGTCCTCGAAGCAGCCCAGGGCCAGGGTGGTCGCCGCGCCACAGGTATCGAGCGCCAAAACAGGTCCGGAAGGAGACCAGGAATCAGACC
>CALMAN010000011.1:0-20663 GCA_937859835.1 uncultured Acidipila sp.
CCGTCAACACATGCCCGATCGAGGCGGAGGGCTGGTTGATGCCCAGCAGGGAGGCCAGGGTGGCGGCGGCATCGGTAGGTTCCACGCGGCCGCGGTAGGTGCCCGGGAGAAAGGGCGCGCCGTAGAAGCCCAGGGGCACGTGGCGGTCATAGGCGTAGGGCGAGAAGTGGGTGGTGCCGCCGGCCGCGGCGGAGCCCTCCATCTGGAAGGCATCCGGGATAGCGGCCACATACCAGCCTCCATTGGGGCTGTAGCTGTGGGCCAGCAGCTGCCCGAACTGGGTAGGCGGAAGCTCGCCGGCAGCCATCTGTTGCCGCGTAAACACGCGAAAAAGCCCGGGGTTGGGTGCGCTGCGCGGGGGCGCCGGAGCCGGCGGGCGCTCCTCAGGAACTGGCGGCGCGGCGGCAGCGGCGGCGCTGCCGCCACCCGCAACCGGTGAGGTGGACGGAGCTTCCGGAGCGGTCGTGAGCTTCGGCTGGGGCGTCGGCTGCGCCGTCATGGTTCCAGGGGGCAGGGCGAGCGAAAGAAAGGCGTGCTGCATGGCGGCCTTCACGGCGTCCTCGGCTTCCTGCTCGATGATGCCGGCGCGCTCAAAGCTGGGCCGGTTCAGCGACAGGTAAGGCAGCTCCTGGTGGGGCAGCACGTACACCACGTTTTCGCCGGGCGAGAACTTGGCGTTCATGGCCTGGTTGAGGTCGGCGACCAGCTTTTCGGTGTTGATATAGGCGCCGGGCAAACCCAGGGCAGACGAGGTGGCAGGCGTGGGTGCGATGCCATGGTCGGCGGAAAGCACCAGCACCACGTTGGCGAGGCCGCCGGGGACGTGGGTATCGAGCCAGGTGGCAAAGCCGTCAAGATCGGCATCGAGGCCGAGGACCATGGCACGCTCTTCCGGCGAGTCAGGGCCGTAGTGGTGGCCCTCCAGGTCGTTTGCGGAAAGCGACAGCGTAAGGAGGTCCGTGGTGTTGTCGGCGTTTAGCTGCTCGCCCGTGATCAGGGCCTCGGCAAAGGCGATCTCGTAGGAGTTGGCGGCGTCGGCCACGCCCACCTGCGAGTAAAAGTTGGTGAGATTCGTGACGTTGGCGGCCGCCGCGGCCTCCTGGATGGCGGGGCCGCTGTCAAAATCCTCGGCCCACTGAGGCAGCGCCGTCATGTAGTAGGAGGAGCTCAGAAAGCGGCCGGTGGTCGCGTCGATCCAGTAGGCGCCGTTGGCGCCGGCCCCGGCCGGGAGGATGGCGGCGCGATCCTTGAGCGAAACGCCAAACACGCGTGCCTGGCCGCCGGTGGCGAGCCGCAGTTCGTCGCCGAGGGTCGAGGCGAGCAGGTTGCGGGGCGAGGCGCCGGGGGCTGTTCTTGGCGCGGATGGAGGCCCCGATGTAGGCGCAGATTTGGGCCCAGACGGGGGCGCGGCTTGGGGTCCAGACGGTTGGCTGGGCGCTGGCGCGGCCGGCGCGCTTGTGGAGGGGGCAGCAGTAGCGCTGCCTGCTCCCCCCTGCGCGGCCGGCGCGGAAGCGGCGGCCGCAACAGCGCCGACCAGCGTGTAGCGGTCGTCTTCGACCGAAGACACAGGCCGCTCGGTGTTGCGCGCCAGGTCCCACCACTCGTTCGAGTTGATGCCGTGCCCGTCCGTGTACGCGCCGGTGCCGAGCGTGGCGTGGCCGGGCGCGGTCTTGGTATTGCCATAGCCGTAGTAGCAGTCAGGGAAGTAAGCGCCCTTGTCAAGGAAGAGCCGGAATCCCCGGCCCTTGAACTCGGCCCGGTAGCGCTGGAGATAGTCGGCGCGAAACTGATCGATGATGAGAAACACAATGAGCTTGGGGTGCGCGTCGTAGGCGGTTGCTTCGGCCGCCGGCAGCTGCGAGCAGGCGGCCAGCGCAAGGGCGAGCAGGCGGCCCGGCAGGCGGCCCAGCAGGCGGCCCGGCATACCCGGTTTCGGTTGAAAGCGGCTTGGGAGCATCCATCCCTATCCTAGCGCCGCCTGCTCGTCGGTGGGAGCGAAGCGCAGCGTCCCGGCGGGCAAATCTCCCGTCCATTCCTTTGTTCCTGGTCGCCGGGCGGCTACGCGCGCCCTTGCCTGGTTTTTGCGCGCGCACACGCTGCCGGGCAGGCTCCGCCCTGGAGTTCCGGGCGAAGTGCGCCCGGGCTCGGCCCGGCAACGGCCCAGGCGCCGCCCCATTGCTGTACCGTCATGGGAAGGGGAGCGTACGCGGGCTTCTCTTTCCACCCCCCAGGAAAGCCCAACCCGCCTGCAAGGAGCACGCATGCACGCACCTCGTCTGCTGTTCTTATCCCTCCTCATCCCAGGCTGCATCGCGTACGGGCAGGTTTGGGGGTGGATGCCGAACCCCACCCAGCAGCAGACCTACACGCTGCGCCGCTCTTCGAGCCGGGAGTCGACCGGCGCCAACGCGGACGCGCGCACCGTGACGCCCGGGCAAACACTGACCGTGCTCGACGCCGACGGGCCGGGGATGATCTCGCACATCTGGTTCACCCTGGACGACGGGGAGCCGTACGCGCTTAAGCGCATCGTGCTGCGGATGTACTGGGACGGGGAAAGCTCGCCCAGCGTGGAAGCGCCTATCGGCGACTTTTTTGGCCTCGGCAACGGCCTCTACTTCCAGTGGGAGTCGCTGCTGCTTTCAGCCGGCAGCGACCGGGCGCTCAACAGTTACTTCCCCATGCCCTATGCCCATCACGCGCGCATCACCGTGACCGACGAAGGCAAGCAGGCGATCAGTCACCTGTACTGGAACATCGACTACCGCGTGGACGCCGAACCGCTGCCACCCGGGACGCTTTACTTCCATGCCGCATACCGGCAGCAGCAGCCCAACCACGGCTGGACCGGGCAGTGGTACGAGAACGGCGACCCCCTGGTGAACTACCGGCGCAACCCGGACGGGAAAGACAATTACGAGTTCTTTGCTGCGCAGGGCCACGGGCAGTTTGTCGGCGTGACCCTGTCGGTTCTGCAGAACCAGGATGGCTGGTGGGGCGAAGGCAACGACCTGTTCACCATCGACGGCGAACCGGCCATTGTGGGCACGGGCAGCGAGGATTATTTCCTGGGCGCCTGGGACTTCGGCGGCACGCAGGACTACCTGCTCCACGGCGCGCCGGTGGTCGGCAGGGAGCTGGCCGGCGAGCGCTCCAGCGTGTACCGCTTTCACTTTGACTCCCCGGTTCCCTTTACCCGGTCCATGCGGGGCACCATCGAGCACGGGCACGGCAACCACCGCTCCGACAACTACTACTCGGTCGCCTACTGGTACCAGGCCGAACCGCACCTCCGGTTTCCGCCCCTGCCGGATGTGGACCAGCGTATCCCGGCCATCCAGTTCGTGGGCGGCCCGGGCAACGCCCGCAGCCCCAACGACCCCGGCAGCCTCCATCCCCGCTGAGGCACAATGAGCATTTCCCGCGCTCCCGGATGCGGCTGGGCGGGCGAAGTGCCCTATACTAGCTCCTGTATGCATGACCTGACCCTGCTGCGAAGCCACCTGCCGGCCGTTGAAGAGCGCCTCCGTGCGCGCGGGCTTGATCCGGGGCCCGTGCTGGGGAACTTCCATCGCCTCGACGCCCACCGGCGTGCACGCATCACCGAAGCGGAAAAGCTCAAGGCCGAGCGCAATGCGCTGAGTGATGAAGTGGCGCGGGCCCGGCGGGCCGGCACCGCCCCGGCGCCCATCATGGACGAGGTGCGCCGCCTCAAGGCCGAAGGCGAGTCACTTGAAAAAGCAGCCGCCGCAGCGGAAGAAGAGTTGCGCGCGGTGCTGGCGACGGTGCCCAACCTCCCGGCCGCCGATGTGCCGGCGGGCGCCGACGAGTCAGCCAACGTCGAGCTGAAGCGGTGGGGCACGCCGCGCGAGTTCGCCTTTGCGCCCAGGCCGCACTGGGAACTGGGCGAGGCGCTCCGGGTGCTCGACCTGGGCCGCGCGGCCAAGCTTTCGGGGGCCCGCTTTGCGGTGTTCACGGGCGCGGGCGCCCGGCTGGAGCGGGCGCTGGCGCAGTGGATGCTCGACGTGCAAACCACCGAGCACGGGTACACCGAGGTGGCGACGCCCCTGATGGTCAACAGCCGGTCGCTGTTCGCCGCCGGGCAGCTGCCCAAGTTCGCCGAAGACCTGTTTCGCTGCGGAGACGCCGACGGCTACCAGGCCGGAGTGCTTCGCGAAAACGACCACTGGCTGATCCCAACGGCCGAGGTGCCGCTGGTCAACCTGCTGCGCGATGAGATTGTGGAGGCCGCGGAGTTGCCGCTTTCCCTCGCCGCGTGCACGCCGTGCTTCCGGTCAGAGGCCGGCTCGTATGGGCGCGATGTACGCGGGGTCATCCGGCAGCACCAGTTCACCAAGGTGGAGCTGGTCTGCTTTGCCAGGCCGGATGACAGCGAGCGCGCGCACGAGGGGATGACCCGCGATGCGGAAGCCATCCTGGAGCGCCTGGATCTGCCCTACCGCCGGATGCTGCTGTGCGCGGGCGACATGGGCTTTTCGGCGGCGAAAACCTACGACCTCGAAGTCTGGCTGCCCGGGCAGGGCACCTACCGGGAAATTTCCTCGGTGTCGAACTGCGAAGCGTTCCAGGCGCGCAGGGCAAATATTCGTTTTCGCAACGCCAAGGGCAAGGCCGAGCATCTGCATACCTTGAACGGCTCGGGCCTGGCGGTGGGGCGCACCTGGGTCGCGGTGGTGGAAAACTACCAGGAAGCAGACGGAACCGTGCGGGTGCCTGCTGTGTTGCAGCCCTACATGGGCGGCTTGACCGCCATCGGGCCGCGAAAGGACTGGGCGTAAACGTGGGCGTGATCAGGAACTACATCTTCTGGCGGTATGACCGCGGCAGCTTTCACTACGACGTGATGGTGACGCTGATCCTTGCTTTTATCTTCATCACCCCGCACCTGTTCGACTATGGCGACCACCCGGTAGCCGACCACCTTTCCCCGAGCGAGGTCCTGGTTCGCGCCACGGAGTCCGGCGCCATCTACGAGGTGCCGGCCGGCCAGGTGCACCGGGGAACGGGCGTGCTGGCGCGGCAGATGGAAGCGCCGCTGGCGCAGGCCATCGCGCCGGTCTCGGGCGCGGTCACCATTGATCGCTGGGAGCCGCTCAAGGACGCGAGCGGCACCGTGACGGCGTACAAAGTATGGGCGCACCGGTGAGGCGGGCCTTCCTCGCAGCGGGTGCGGCCGCGCTGCTGCTGGCCACAGCGGCCGCCTCCGCGCACGCGCAGGGCGCCGGCGAAGGGCAGCTCTCCAAAGTGCTCGCGCAGCTCGACGCCGCCGCGGCCAGGTTTTCGAGCGCGCAGGCCAACTTTACCTGGGACCAGCTGACCGCGGTCGTGGACGAGCACGACGTCCAAAAGGGGACCATCGCGTTTCGCCGGGGCGGCGGCGGCACCGCCATGGTGGTCCACGTCGCGACCGAAAACGGGCAGCCGGCGCCCCGCGAAGTCTTGTTTCACAATGGGGAGCTCGCCCTGTACCAGCCGGAGATCAAGCAGGAAACGCTCCTAGGCGCCGGCGCGAACCGCGCCCAGTTTGAAAGCTATGCGACCCTGGGCTTTGGCGGCAGCGGCAAGGATCTCCAGGCAAACTGGACCGTGAGCTACGAGGGCGCCGATACGGTGGACGGCACCGCCGTTGCCCGGCTCAACCTGGCCCCCAGGCACCCCACGCCCAACGGGATGTTTACCCACGTCGAGATCTGGATCGACCCGGCCACGGCCACCTCGCGCAAGCAGGTTTTCTACACCTCGAGCGGCGACACCCGCACGGCGACCTATACCGATGTGCGGCTCAACGCGACGCCTGAAAGCGCCTTTACGCTGAAGGTTCCCAAGGATGTCCAGGTGGTGCGCAAGTAAGGGCCTCGCTCCCACCCCGACAGCCCCGCGTCGCCTTTCGCTCCGGCTACGCCTGGGCAGCAACTGCTGCCGCCGGGCGCCGGCCCGCGCTGAACCGTGCCAGCGCCAGGCCTCCGAGCACCCACACCACGGGGAAGCACTCCAGGGTGTAGCGCGGCTCCGGCGCTTCAATGGTCCACAGCAGGGCGCAGCGCAGCAGGGTAAAGCCCACAAAAACGCCCAGCAGCGGCGGCCGCCCGCGCGCGCCGGCCACGGCAAGCAGCAGGTATGCGGCGTTGAGCGCGGCAAACGCCCAGGCCAGGAGGGGGTCCGGCCCTTCCGGCCCGTAGCGCCACCAGCGCAGGTCGATGTTGAAGAGCTCGACCCGCGGGCGAAACCACATGTCAGCAAGCCGCAAGGCCGGCAGGGCGAGGTAGTAGCGCGCCGGGTGGGCCCGGATGCGCGCGTCGGCCAGCTCGCCGAAGCGCCGGTCGAGCTCGGGGGTGATGCTGGTGGTCCGGTTGTAGGCGGCCAGCAGGTCTTCGGTGGCGCGCAGCTGCTGGGGCGAGTCGAACGCGCGGCTGGGGAGCTCGTCGATGCCGATCTGGTCATCGTCGGCGGCCCAGTAGACTTCGGAGGTGCAGGCCAGGTCCACGCAGACCGTTTTGGTCCAGCGCTGAAAGCCAGGGTTGGTCGGCTCGCCGGGATCGGTTGCGTAGCGCGGCGCGAGCGGCTCGAAAACGTGAAAGGTTCGCCAGTTGCGGACCGCCCAGGGAACAAAGGCGAGCACGGACAGAAGGGCCAGGGCGCCGGCGAGCGCCACAGCGCGCCGGAGCCGGCCCGCCCGCGCGCCCGCCACCACGAGCGCCAGGCAAAGCGCGACGGCCAGGAGAGCGCCGTCCGGCCGAAGCAGCGCGGCTACGGTCCAGGCCAGGCACGCGCCCGCGAGCCAGCCGGGGTTGCCCGCCCTACCCTGCGCGAAAAGCATGGCCGGCGCTTTCCCCGCCACGGGCCCGAGGCCGAGGGCGCGCGCAAAGCAGAACAGGGCGGCGCTGATCGAAAACAGCTCGGCGGTTTCGGTCAGCGGCGCGGCGGTGTAGGCGGCTGAAAAGGGGCAAAGCGCCGCCAGCCACAGGGTCGCGAGGGCCGCGCGGCGCGCGGTAGGGGCCGGTGCAAGCTGAGCCGCCAGTCGCGCCACGACCAAACACCCGGCCAGATCAAGCCCTACCTGGAGAAACAGGACCGGGTGGTAGTGCTCGACGCCGAAGACACGAAAGCAGGCGGCCAGCAGCAGCGGATACCCCGGCAGCCGGATCAGCGTCGGCGCCTGCGCGCTGAAGCCGTACACCCCGTGCTCGAGCAGGTTGCGCGCGATCGCGCCGTACAACAGCGGGTCGCCTGTGAGGTCAGGGTTGTGGTGAACAAACCAGAGCCGCAGCAGCAGCCCCAGGGTGAGCGGCAGCGCATACGGCTGAAGCGATGCCCAGCTGCCGCGGGTCGCCACGCTCCTGCTGCGCACGCCCACAACTTGGGACTGCGATGGAAGGGACACTGGCTAGGATGATACCGTTCCCCGGCCCCGAAGCGACGCCGCGACCGGCCCCGAGACCAGCGCCGCGACCGGCCCCGAGACCAGCGCCGCGACCGGCGCTCGGGATGTGCCCCCGGCCGGGACCCGGTGTAGCTGCCCGGCCGGCACCGGCGCGTCAAAGCTGGGCAGGAAGGCCGTGCAGGGAAGCCGGGCAGCATGCGACTGTGATTGCGCAGCCCGGCGGCTGCAATCCGCCCTCGCGTTTCGGGCACACTCGATTAGGATTGAAGCGACACCGAGAGCGGCGGGGGAAGGCCGAGCCTACGCATGAAGCCTGTTTTCTACGATCCGGAGCGAAAACGCTGGAAGCGCCTCCGCCGGGTGCTGGACGCCGGAGCGATCCTGTCGACGCTGGTGCTGGTCCTCTTTGTTGCCGGGGTCCTCGGGAAGCAATCGATGACCGGGCTTCCGTTTCCGGATGGCAAGCACAACTACCACGCCTACGTCCCGGCAACCGGAACCAAGCTGCGAGGGACGCGGCCGGCCCGGCGCAAAACGCACCTGCGTCCATCGGATGCCGCGCTGACCGGCTCGGAAGGCATCCGCGCTGCTTTTTACACAAACGACGAGCAAAGCTACGCCTCGCTCAAGGCGCACATCCATCAGGTCGACATCCTGTTTCCGGACTGGTTGCACGTGACCCAGCCCACCGGCGAACTCCAGGCCATCGGGATGTTTTATCCGGCAAGCTACTACAGCGTGGTCGACAAGGGAGGCGTGCACGGGATCGACCCCACCAACCGGGTTGCCGACGTCATCGCCGGAGCCAAGGAAGACACCGAAGTCTTCCCCATGCTCAACAACTACAACAACAACACGGGCAAGTGGAACGGCGAGGTGGTCGCCCTGATTCTGAGGAACCCGGCCGCCCGGCACCGCTTGCACGTGGAACTGGACAAGCTGCTTTCGGCCAACCCCCGCTACCGCGGCATCTGCATGGATCTGGAAGAGGTGCCCGAAAACGCGCAAAAGCTGTATTCGCACTGGCTCCTGGCGCTGCACCAGGATTTTGCCGCGAAAGGGCTGAAGCTTTACGTCAACGTCCCGGCGCAGGAAGACGCGGGCGTGCTGCGCGACCTGGGCGCGGTGACCGACGGCGTGATCGTGATGAACTACGACGAGCACGAAGACAGCTCGGCGCCGGGCCCCGTTGCCTCGCAAGACTGGTTTGAAGCCAATCTCCAGCGCGCGATCAAGTACGTGCCCAAGCAGAAGCTGCTGTGCGCCATCGGCAACTACGGCTACGACTGGCAGCAGCCGATCGACAAAAAAGGCCGGCTCACGTCGGAAAAGGTCGAGGGCGTCGATGTACTCGACTCGGTGCAGGAGGCCTGGAACCTGGCCCAGGATGCGGGCGCGACCGTTACGCTCAACGGCGACGAGCTGAACCCGTTTTTTGCCTACCAGGACGACGACGCCCATGTGCGCCACCAGGTGTGGTTTCTGGACGGCGTGACGGCGCTGAACGAGATGCGGGCCGCGCGCAACATGGGGCTGCGCACCTTTGCCCTGTGGAAGCTGGGGTCCGAGGATGGGACGCTGTGGCAGGTGTGGGACCACCCCTCGGGGACGGGCGCGCCCGAGCACCTCACCGCCGTGCCGCCCGGCGCGAGCGTCGCAAACGTGGGCGAAGGCGACATCCTGCGCGTTACCGAAACCCCGCACTGGGGCAAGCGGCAGGTCTTTCTCGATGCCGCGGCTTCAACGGTCACCGACGAGCGCATGACCGACCTGCCGCAGCCTTTTGTGCTGCGCTACTACGGCTACCAGAGCCGGAAGCTGGCCCTGACCTTTGACGATGGGCCGGACCCGACCTGGACCCCACGCGTGCTCGACGTGCTCAAGCGGTACAACGTCCATGCCGCCTTTATGGTCATCGGCGAGGCCGCGCAGGATCACGTCGGCCTGCTCAAGCGCTACCTGCGCGAGGGCCACGAGATCGGCAATCACACCTTTACCCACCCGGACATTTCGGAGGTTTCCGACCGGCAGCTGGGCCTTGAGCTCAACCTGACCGAGCGGCTTTTCGGCGCGGAGCTGGGCGTCCAGCCCTTGTACTTCCGCCCTCCGTACTCGATCGACCAGGAGCCGGACACCAACGACCAGGCCCAGCCCGCCTACCGGATCCAGCAGATGGGCTACACCATCATCGGCGACAAGATCGACACCGACGACTGGAGCGAGCACCCTAAAAAGACGCCCCAGCAGATCGTCGACCACGTGCTCGACCAGCTGCACCTGATGGCCGACCGGCCGGACTTTCGCGGCTCCGTGATCCTGATGCACGACGGCGGCGGGGATCGCAGCGCCACCGTCGCCGCACTGCCGCTGCTGATCACGACCCTGCGCGCCCGGGGCTACGAGTTTGTGCCCGTTTCCGAGCTTATGGGCAAGACCCGCGCCGAGGTCATGCCCCCCTTGTCTCAGAAGATGTGGTTCCAGGCGCGCGTCGACCAGGCTGCCTTTTTTCTGTTTTCCTCGCTCGAACACCTGGTGGTCGACGTCTTCGTGGTAGGCGACATCCTGATGAGCGCGCGCCTGCTGCTGATCGGCATCTGCGCCCTGATCGACCGCTTCCGGCAGCGCAAAACACAGCCGGGTGAGTTTCTTCCGCAAATCGCCGTGCTGGTCCCGGCCTACAACGAAGAAACCGTGATCGTCCGCACCGTGCGCTCGGTGCTGCGCTCGGACTACCCGGCTCTGCGGGTCATCGTTATCGATGACGGCTCCACGGACGCGACGCTGCTGGTCGCCCGGCAGGCCTACCGCGCCGAGATCGCTTCCGGCCGCGTTTCCGTGATCACCAAGGGCAACGCGGGCAAGGCCGAGGCTTTGAACTTCGCTATCAACCAGCTCGATGAAGAGTTCTACGTCGGCATCGATGCCGACACGGTGATCGCGCCCGATGCCATTTCGCGACTCATCTGCCACTTCGCCGACGAGCGGGTCGGGGCGGTTGCGGGCAACGCCAAGGTCGGCAACCGGGTCAACCTGTGGACGCGCTGGCAGGCGCTTGAGTACATCACCAGCCAGAACTTCGAGCGGCGCGCGCTGGATCTGTTCGACGTGGTCACGGTAGTGCCGGGCGCGATCGGCGCCTGGCGCACGGGCGCGGTGCGGCGCGGCGGCTGCTACCCGGTGAACACCGTGGCCGAGGATGCGGACCTCACCATGAACCTGCTGGAGCAGAACTACAAGGTCATCTATGAGGACCGCGCGCTGGCCTTTACCGAGGCCCCGGTCACCGCGCGCGGGCTCATGCGGCAGCGCTTTCGCTGGTCCTTCGGCATCCTGCAGGCGGTCTTCAAGCACAAGCAGGCAATCCGCACCAATCGCGCCATGGGGCTGTTTGCGCTGCCTAATATCCTGATCTTCCAGATCCTGCTGCCGCTGGTCTCGCCCTTTATCGACCTCATGTTTGTCGCCGGCCTGGTCAGCTACCTGTGGCAGCGCTACTTCCACCCGGAAGCAGCCAGCGCGGTCAACTTCGAAAAGCTCCTGGTGTACTTCGCGACCTTTCTGGTGATCGATTTCGTCACCTCGGCCCTGGCTTTCTCGCTCGAGCGCAAGCACCCCAGCAGCAAGGGCGACGGCCTGCTGCTGTTCCACATCTGGCTGCAGCGCTTTTCGTACCGGCAGCTGTTTTCGCTCGTGCTTTTCAAGACCCTCAAGCGGGCCATTGATGGGCGGCCCTTTAACTGGGACAAGCTCGAGCGCACTGCCAAGATGTCCAAGCAAACGGAGCAGATCACCGCGGGGGATTAGTGGTGCGGTTAGGCCGGCCAGTACGGTTAGGCTGGTGGGGATGAACTTCCGCCTGCTTGCCGCCTTTGCCCTCCTTTTCCCGCCGGTGGTCTACGCCCAAACCGCCGCCAACCAAGCCGCCAACCAAACCGCCAACCAAACCGCTGCCCAAACCGCTGCCCGGAGCCATCCGCACCCCGCGGCGGCAACAGGGGCGGCCTCTGCCGCGGAGTCGAGCCGGCTGCGCGGCGTGTACGGCCCCTACCGCGCCAACAACGATTTGCTTTCCTATGCGCTCCACGTGCGTGTCGACCCCGCGGCGCAAACCATCCGGGGAGACAACCAGATACGCTTTCGCATGCTGGTGGAAAGCTCGCGCATCCAGATCGACCTGTATCCCGATCTCGCGGTCGACAAAATTCTTTTGGGATCGTTGCCGCTGAAGTTCACGCGCGACCACGGCGCCGTGTACGTCGACTTCCCCGAGCCCCTGCACACCGGCAACGAATACACGATTGACTTTTTCTACTCCGGGCATCCAAGGACGGTTGGCCGCTTCGGGGGCATGACCTTTGGCAAGGACCCGGCCGGCAACCCATGGGTCGTCACCTCCTGCGAGGATGATGGCTCCAGTGTCTGGTGGCCAAGCAAGGACCAGTGGCGCGACGAGCCTCAGGACGGCATGGACATTTCGGCCGAAGTGCCGGACGGGCTGACCGATGTGTCCAATGGCAAGTTCGTTGCGAAGACCCCCTTGGGCGACGGCTACACCCGCTGGGACTGGCACGTCAGCTACCCCATCAACAGCTACGACGTGTCGCTCAACATAGGGCAGTACGCGCACTGGAGCGACACCTACAGCGGCGTGCCCGTGGACTTTTACGCTCTGCCGGCCGACCTCGCGAAGGCAAAGCAGCAGTTCCCCCAGGCGCGCAGTATGCTTGAGGCCTTTCAGCACTACTTCGGCCCGTACCCCTTTCTGCGCGATGGCTACAAGCTGATCGAGGTGCCTTACACCGGCATGGAGCACCAGAGCGCGGTGACCTACGGCAACCACTTCACCAATGGCTACTATGGGCGCGACTGGACCGGGGTCGGCATCAGTCCCCGCTTCGACTTCATCATCATCCACGAGAGCGGGCATGAGTGGTTCGGCAACGCCGTGACGGCGCGCGACGTTTCCGATATGTGGATCCACGAAGGCTGGGACACCTACCTCGAAACCCTGTACGTCGAGTACTTCTACGGCAAGGCGGATGCGATCCGCTACGTCAATGGCCTCCAGGCAAAGGTCAAGAACAAGGCGCCCATCCTGACCGCGCATGAGCGGAACCAGCAGCCGGATGAGGACCAGTACTTCAAGGGAGCCTTGTTTCTCAATACCCTCCGCACCGTCCTCAACGACGACCCGAAGTGGTTTGCGCTTCTGCACGACTGCTACCAGCGCTTCAAGTACGGGACCATCCTGACCGAAGACGTCCTCGCGTTCTTTAACCAGTACACCGGCATGGATCTGACCCCGGAGTTCAACCAGTACCTCCGCCACACCGCGCTGCCCGAGCTCCAGTTGCGCTTTGACCCGGCGGTGGGCCGCGTGTCCTACCGGTGGAAGGTGGATGAAGCGGCCTTTTCCATGCCGGTCGAGGTGGGCGAGCCGGAACACTGGCAGCGCATCACCCCCACGGTCGACTGGCAGGTGCTGCCCGAAACCATGACGGCGGCGACCTACGGCGACCACCTCCGGGCAAATACCGACCTGTTCTACATCACGGTCGACAAAGCGGCTAAGCCGGGTGAGACGGAATGAATGTGAAGCGGCTTTTGAGGCGCAGAAAGGGCTTTTCAAAGCTCTCGTAGGAGAGCGAAGCCACCGCGATGGTGAGCAGCAGCGTCAGGCTGTACACGGCAAAGGTTGCGAGCGCTCCCCGAAGCCCGGGCGCATGCTTCAGCCCGTCAAGGACCGGGCTGGACGCGCCGGGGCAGCTTCCGGGCTCGCGTTTACGGCCGGCCCTGGGACAGGGAGGTTGCTGAAGGCGCTGACGGCCGACTCCCAAGCCCGACGGGTGCGTTGCATAGAGGACCAGCCTGAAGTTGGTGGAATGACTAGCACTAGCAAGCTACGCTTTTCGCTGCTTCCATGCGAGCGAGCCGCACGCGTGGCGCGAGAACTCGATCCCTCCTCGTGTGGCGCAAAGGCTCGACCGAAGGGCGCTACACTAGGGAAGCCATGCAAACAACGCTTGCCAGCACCCAGATCCCACACCGCATGCCCCGGGGCCGCTTTGAGAATGAGCCCTTTACCGACTTTTCGCATGGGCGGCACGGGCACGAAATGCGTGCCGCGCTGAGCCTGGTCGGCGATCAGCTTGGCCGGGAGTACCCCCTCATCCTTGGCGGCGAGCGCGTGCTGCTCCCGAGCAAGTTTGAGTCGCGAAACCCGGCAAAGCCCGCGGAAGTGATCGGCGTTCACCAGTCCGGCGGCGTGGGGGAAGCCGGAGCGGCGGTGGAAGCCGCGTTCACAACCTTTACCGCCTGGCAGTACGCGCCGCTTGAGGATCGCGTGTCCCTGCTGCTGCGCACCGCAGAGCTGATCCGGGAGCGCAAGTTCGAGTTTTGCGCGTGGCTGGTCTACGAGGTCGGCAAGAACTGGGCCGAAGCCGACGCCGAAGTCGCGGAGTGCCTTGACTTTCTGGATTTCTACGCGCGCGAAGCCCTGCGGCTGGCCGGCTCGGAAACGCCGATCCAGTACCCGGGCGAGCGCGACGACCTGAGCTACCTGCCGCTGGGCGTCGGTGCGGTCATTCCGCCCTGGAATTTTCCCCTGGCCATCGCGGCCGGCATGACTGCCGCGGCGATCGTCACCGGCAACACCGTCGTGCTAAAGCCTTCGCCCGAAGCGCCAACCATCGCCGCGCGCTTTGTCGATGTGCTCGAAGAAGCGGGGATGCCTGCCGGGGTCGTCAACCTGCTCCAGGGCGATGGGCCCCACTGCGGCAACGCGCTGGTGGAGCACCCCAAGGTGCGCTTTATCGCCTTTACCGGCTCGCGGCCTGTTGGTCTTGAAATCCACGAAAAAGCAGCAAAGCCCCGGCCGGGCCAGATCTGGATCAAGCGCACCATTCTGGAGCTGGGCGGCAAGGACGCCATTGTGGTCGCCTCGGACGCGAATGTGGACGAGGCGGTCGAAGGGGTGCTCGCGGCGGCGTTCGGCTACAGCGGGCAGAAGTGTTCGGCCGGCTCGCGGGCGATCGTCGAAGATCCCATCTACGACGTCTTTCTCGAGAAGATCCGGGCCGGCGTCGAGTCGATCTCGGTCAGCGACCCCAAGGAGAACCCACGGATGGGGCCGGTGATCAGCGAAGCGGCCCGGCGCAAGGTACTTGGCTACATTGAAACGGGAAAAACAGAGGGCCGGCTCATCGCCGGAGGCGGCCCGGTGGCGACCGAGGACGACGGCTACTACATCGAGCCAACCGTCTTCGCGGATGTGCCCCAGGGTGCCCGCATCGCGCAGGAAGAGATCTTCGGACCGGTGCTTACGATCCTGCGCGCCGCCAACTTTTCCGAAGCGCTTGAGATTGCAAACGGAACCGAGTTCGGTCTGACCGGAGCGGTGTACTCAAGCAGCCCGGCCAACCTTGATCGAGCCCGGCGCGAGTTCCACGTAGGCAACCTGTATCTGAATCGCAAGTGCACCGGGGCCATGGTGGGCGCCCATCCGTTTGGAGGCTTCAACATGTCGGGCACAGACTCAAAAGCCGGCGGCCCGGACTACCTCCTCCACTTCACGCAGGCCAAAACCGTCGCCGAGCGGCTTAGCCGGTAGCGGGGTAGCCGCTCCGGCTCCCTTCACGCTTTCCGGCCGGCCGCGGCTCAGGCAGGGGCGGAGCCGCTTTAGTTGGCGTGCATGATCATGCTGCCGGCAGCGGCGGCTGCTTCGGCAAGGATGCGGTGGTGGATCGTAAACAGAGCCAGCTCTAGCCGGTCCGACACGCCGGTTTTGTCGTATACGCCCCGCAGGTAGTTCTTGATCACCTGTTCCGTGGTGCCGAGCCGCGTCGCGATCTCCTTGTTCTTGCACCCCTGCACGATCAGGGCAACAATCTTCATCTCTTTTGGCGTCAGCCGGTCGCGCACCCGTGCGCCCACCAGATCTTCGTCCGGCGGCGCCGCTGCATGCGACGCGGCGTGGATCGCCCGTTCCCCGCGTCCGACCCGGCGGACGCAATCCACCAGGGTAGGCCCGGTGATGGAACGGAAAAACAACCCGTGGACGTGCGCCGCAATGTACGCTTGGGGACTTTCGCTGTTTTCAAGAATGGCGATGCCGCGGCTGCCCATCGAACAAAGCTGCTGCATCAGGTGATGCGGATCCTGTTTCAGCGTGGAGCCAAACAGTACGGTAACGCCCCGAAAGGTGACCAGTGCATTCTGGAGGCGGTCCGCGTCCGGGCACTGTGCGATAATCCGGAAATCATCCTCCATAGACAGGACTTTGGCCGTACCCGTCCGGAAGATTGCTTGATTGTCGGCGAGAATTACCTTGTTCATCGTTATGCGATCCTTGTGGCCACCTTTGCCGCTCCGCCGTCCCAAATGCGTTTAGCACGACGGTAGAAGTTCCGTGCGGGTTGCACCACGCGGAAGATCAGGCGCACAGAATCTGAGGAAAAGGTTTCAGTTTGGGACATCTATACCACAAGGTACCGCTGGAGCAGGTTACCTCTATTGTTCGCGACCATGTGATGTGCTTATTGGTGACGACAGATTAACCCGATTTGGATGCTTTGCAAGAAGAATCTTCATGTATTTGCATTAAACAGAAAGTCATCCCTAGAAAAGAGTCGTTTTCGCGGGAAAGACCGCGTAAATCTTACCCATTTGTTGTAGATCGTACGCCTTTGCAGGGTGTTTTCCTCCGCTAGAATGGCATTGTATGAGCAAGCCCATCATCCTCGCGGTCGATGACGATATCAGTGTGCTGGAAGCTGTGGTCCAGGACTTGCGCCGTGAGTATGGGGAGCGCTACCGGATCTTGCGGGCCGGCTCGGGCCAGGCGGCGCTCGACACGTGCGAGCAGCTGCGCAAGCGGGGCGATCAGGTGGCGCTGGTCGTATCGGACCAGCGCATGCCGGGGATGACCGGCGTGGCCATGCTTGAAAGAATGCAGGGGCTGTTTCCGGACGCGAAACGCACCCTGCTGACTGCCTACGCCGACACGGAAGCAGCCATCCAGGCCATCAACAGCGCGCGGATTCACTACTACCTGACCAAGCCCTGGGATCCGCCCGAGGAGCGCTTGTACCCGGTGCTCAATGACCTGCTGGAGGCCTGGACCAGCGGCCACACGCCCCGCTACGAAGGGCTGCAGGTGATCGGCCTGCGCTGGTCGGCAAAGGACCACCAGGTCCGCGACTTCCTCAGCCGCAACCAGGTTCCCTTTCGCTGGCTTGACCCCGAGCATACCGACGAGGCCCGCGACCTGCTGCTGCAGTACGGCGTGCCGGACGTGAAGCTGCCCGCGGTGTTGTTTCCGGACGGCTCCGCGCTGGCGCAGCCCTCGCTTCCCGAGCTGGCCGCGCGGGTCGGGCTCAAAACCGAGGCCAAGAGTAATTTTTACGACCTGGTGATCGTGGGCGGGGGGCCGGCCGGGCTTGCCGGCGCCGTGTATGCGAGCTCCGAAGGCCTGAAAACCCTGCTGGTGGAGCCGGAAGCGCCGGGCGGCCAGGCCGGGTCGAGTTCGCGCATTGAAAACTATCTCGGCTTCCCGTCCGGGGTCAGCGGGGAAGACCTGGCGCGGCGGGCCACCACCCAGGCCACCCGCTTCGGCACCGAGTTCATTACCCAGTGCGCCGGGGGCGTTTGCACCAAGGACCAGTACCACACCGTCAAGCTGGGCGACGGGGGCGAGGTCACCTGCCGGGTGTGCCTGCTGGCGATGGGCGTGCACTGGCGCCGGCTGGAGGTGCCAGGGGCGGACCGGCTCCTGAACGCGGGGCTGTACTACGGCGCCACGCTCAGCGAAGCCCCCACCTGCACCAACGAGGAGCTGTTTATCGTCGGCGGCGCGAACTCGGCCGGGCAGGCCGCCCTCCACTTCGCCAAGTTTGCCCGCAAGGTGACCATGCTGGTGCGCGCCGGCTCCTTGACCGGGAGCATGTCGAAATACTTGATCGATCAGATTGCTGCAACATCCAACATTGAGGTCGAAATGGGCACGGAGGTGCGCGAAGTGATGGGCGACAAGCACCTCCAGGCGATCGTGGTCAGCAAGGACGGCCAGGCCGCCCAGCGCCCGGCTTCGTCGCTGTTTATCTTTATCGGGGCTGCGCCGAAGACCGCGTGGCTGCCGAGCTCGATCCTGCGCGACGATCGGGGTTTCGTGCTGGCCGGCCCGGACCTGCGCAGGGAAGGCAGGCTGCCCGCCATCTGGAAGGAAGGCCGCGACCCGTACCTGCTCGAAACCAGCGTGCCCGGCGTTTTTGTGGCCGGGGATGTGCGCCACGGCTCGGTCAAGCGTGTTGCTTCGTCGGTCGGCGAAGGGTCGATCGCCGTGCAGTTTATGCACCAGTACTTGGCGCAGTTCTAGCAGCGGGGAACCGGAAAGGGTAGCGGCAGCCGAAGCTGTCCGCTTGCGATGGCGATGATGGAACAACCGGAAGCATCAGGGAGGGCAGGGGAGCTGGACGTCACGCTCGGGGAGTTGAAGCAGTTTCCGACGCTGCGGCATTTGCGGGAAGAGGAGCTGTCCCTGCTGCGGGGAGCGACCCGCGTCACGCTGGCGCTTGGCGACCACCTGCCGACCCAGATCGGTGGACGCTACTCCTTTTATGCGGTTCTGGAAGGCGAAGTCACGATCAGCAGGCAAGAGGGCGGACGCGAAGAGCACGTATCCACGCAGCGAACCGGCGACACCTTTGGGGAGGTCCCGCTGCTTTCCGGCTGGCGCGCCGTCCGGGCCACCTGCCTGGCCACCAAGCCCACCCGGCTCCTCCGGGTTCCTGAAGACGCTTTTTGGAAGATTCTGGGTGTCTCGCCCGCGACCCGGGAAGCCGTGCTCGCCGACTACACCAAGCGCTTTGAAACCTACCAGGCCATGACGCTCCACCGGGAAAAGCTGGTCTCGCTCGGAACCCTCGCCGCCGGGCTGATGCACGAGCTGAACAATCCCGGAGCCGCTGCCAAGCGCGCTGCTTCGCAGCTGCGGGAAAATGTGTCCCGGCTGCAGCAGATCTCCCTCCGCATGACGCGCACGCCGCTCGATAGCGACCAGCTGGCCTGCCTGGCCCACCTCCAGGAGCAGGTGCTGGTCTCGCACGGCAGCGCTTCGCCGGCCTTGTCGCCGCTTGAACAGTCGGACCAGGAAGAAGAGCTTTCCTCCTGGCTTGAAAGCATCGGGGTGGATAACCCGTGGCGGCTCGCGCCTACCCTGGTCAGTGCCGGCTGGGTGCGGGAAGACATCGCCTGCGCGCGGGAATCGTTTCCTCCCCGCATCCTGTCCGACGCGCTCAACTACCTGGAAGCGCTGATCAGCAGCATGCAGTTTGTGGGCACCATCGAGGAAAGCGTGGCGCGGGTTACCGACCTGGTCGTCGCGGTGAAAAAGTACGCCTACGACGACAAGAACCGGCAGCAGGCCGTCGATGTGCGCGATAGCCTGCTCAGCACGCTTACCATCCTGAGCCACAAGTTCCGGCAAAAAAGCATCCAGGTGGAACGGGAGCTTCCCCCCGCGGCGACCAAGATCTCCTGCGTGGGCGCCGGGCTGGCCCAGGTCTGGACCAACCTGCTCGACAACGCCATCGATGCTTCGCCGGAAAACGGAACCATCCGCGTGCGGCTGTGGACCGAAAACAACTCCATCTGCGTAGGCATCCGCGACAGCGGCCCGGGGATCCCGCCCGAACACGCCGGGCACATCTTTGAACCCTTCTACACCACCAAGGAGGCCGGCGTGGGCACCGGGCTCGGCCTCGACATTGCCCACCGGATCGTTGTGGGCAACTTCCACGGGGACCTTGAGTTCACGAGCAAACTGGGCGCCACCGAGTTTGTGGTGCGCCTGCCAATTGCTGACGTGGGCGACGCGGTGCGGGAAGGCTGTTCGATCGCGGCCCGCTAAGCCGCGTTCCACTCCCGGCGGGCGGGTTTCCGTTTCCGTCGGCACTCTCCCCCGAACTCTACACTAGGGCGCCCTGCGCCCGGGCTGCCTGAGAAGCCCGGTCCGGCGCCCCCCTGCACAAAGCCCGGAGCCTCAGCGCTGAAAGCGCGGTACCATGGCGGCTCCAAGCAGCCCGGAGCCGCTGCCGAGCATGGCCGGAAGCACGTTGGTCCTGCCCGGGGTGAACTTCCCCTTGTCCCTGGGCGCGGTAAGCCGGTACACGTAGCTGCGCGACTCGAGCTCGCGAAACAGGGCCGGCGAAAACAGATGCCAGGCCGCGGCCGCGCCCCCGCCGATGACGTACAAGGGTACGTTCAGCGTGTTGACGAGCCCGGCCAGGCTGATCCCCAGCGCCCGGCCCACGGTGTCGTAAACCACCAGCGCCCCTTCGTCGCCTTCTTCCGCAAACCGGGTCACGTCCTGGGCCGTCACCGGGGCGCCCCGCTCGATCAGATCGCGGGTGCGCGGCGAGCGGCCTTCGTAGGCGGTTTCCCGCGCCATCCGCACGATGCCGGTAGCCGAGGCAAACAGTTCCAGGCAGCCGCGGTTCCCGCACGGGCATTCAATGCCGTCCGGCCACACGGCGATGTGCCCGGCTTCGCCCGCCATGCCGCGCTCGCCATGCCAGATGCGTCCGTCAAAGATGATGCCGTTGCCGACCCCCGTGCCCAGGGTCAGCATGCACAGCGAGTCAGCGCCGTGCTGCTCCCCGGCGCCTGCATGCGCTTCGGCCAGTGCGGCTGCGTTGGCGTCGCTTTCCACCACGATGGGGACCGGGACGTCGAGCAGGCTTTCGAGTTCGGCGCGGAGGGCCAGCGCGTGAAAGCCAGGGAGGTTCGGCGGCTCAAGCAGGCGGCCTTCCGGCAGCTCGATCGGTCCGGGACTGCCGATGCCGATGCCCTCGAGTTCGGCCGGGCCGCAGCTGTCGATGACCTGTCGGATGGCCGCAGCCATGTCGCCCAGCACCGCGCGCGGCCCATCAGCTACCCGGGTCGGCACGGAAACCGCGGCCAGGCGCTCCCACGCCGAGGAAAACCCGGCAACGCGCAGGTTGGTACCGCCCATGTCTACGCCGACCGTGAAAGTTGCCATCTCGGAAATAGTCCTCGCGACCAACGTGCTCGCTTGGCCAAGGTACTAGGATGCAGGTTGCTAGTAGTGCCCACGAATGATGTTTTCCGGCTCTTCCCCATTGCGCAGGCGGGTGAGCTGCTGGCCAAGGAACCGGTACACGCGGTCGAGAAACAGCGGCGTGGACCCGGCTATGTGCGGAGTGAGCAGAAGCCCCGGGCAGGACCAGAGTGGATGCCCAGGGGG
>CALMAN010000011.1:20673-29321 GCA_937859835.1 uncultured Acidipila sp.
CCGCGCGCAGCATTGACCAGGAGGGCTCCGCGCCGCATTAGCTGGAGCTGATCCCGCCCGATCAGGTGGTGCGTTTCCGGGGTGAGCGGCATGATCAGGATCACGACGCCGGCACGCGGCAGCAGCTCCGCAAGCTCCTGCACGCCGGACACCGGCGGCTGTGCGGCCGGCCGTGCCGTGCGTGCCACGCGAAGAATCTCTGCCGGCTCAAACGGCAGCAGGCGCGTCTCGATCGCCTTGCCGATCGATCCGTAGCCGACGATCAGCACGGTTTCGCCCGCAAGATCCTCGAGAAGCACGGGGATGCCGCGACCCGGCGGGCTGCCGTAGATCCCGCGCCAGCAGGGCTCGGCCTCGTCCCGCCCACCCCAGCGACCCTCCGCTTGCAGGCCGCCGTACAAGGGCAGCCACTTGAGCGAAGCGAGCACGGCCGCGCGCACCCATTCCGCGGTTGCGCTGTTGTGCACCCCTTGCGCGTTCAACAGGGTGGTGCCCGCGGGCACAAGCGGCGCAAGGGTTTCCACGCCCGCCGAGATGGCCTGGATGTAGCGGGCGTGGATCCGCGGCAGCACGGCGGCCGCCTGCTTCCCAAACGAAGGGGGTACCAGCACGTCCACGTCGAGCGTGTTGCTGCCGTCCACCTCGTAGCGCACTACCTCCACGCCGCCGGGTAGATAGCGCAGCAGGGCCTCATCGACCGAACTTGGGATGGCGACCCGCAAAGGCTGTTCTGGCGTACTGTCCGCGATGGCGCTACTCCTTTTGGTGAAACACGGCGTTGTTGATGTTGGGCCAGAACTCCTGGAACATGTAGGTGCCGCCATCGATGATGACGTTTTCAAGCCAGCGCTGCCCGGTCTTGGTCCAGGTTCTTTCCGCGCTCGGATAGTAGGCCGTGGAGATGCCGGATGCCGCGCCTGCCCCGATCACCTCGGAAATGTTGAAGGTTTCCCCGCCGCGGTCGCTTCGCGTAATCAGGGTCCGGTCAAAGGCGTACAGCGCCCGGTGCGCGATGTTGCCGTGCCCCAGTGTGTAGTAGCGCGAATCTTCGTGTGTCAGCGACGGAAGGATGGCCTGCACCCAGAAGTTTTCATCGGTCTGGTCGGCGTAGGTGTGCCAAAGGTAGCGCCCATAGCCGGCGGCACCCTCGTGAAACTCGGGGTCAGAGTCGTCGACCTCATCGACACCGGCGAGGATGGCCGAGAACACCACGGACGAGTAGTCAAAGCTTTGCTGCACCGTGCTCGAGAACTTCTGCTTCACGGACTGGGGCGGCAGCTTGGTGTCCGCGGAAACAGCACGGAAATTGGGAACGATGCCGAGGATGCGCTTGGTTTGCTGCGGCCCCGCGCCGGCAGCAGCAGGTGCTGTGCCCTGGGCGCCGGGCGATGCGGGGCTGGCGCTGCTTCCACTGCCCTGTTGCGCCAGCAGGGCAGATGGGGCGTCAGGGAAACCGCTGCTGTCTGCCGCCCTGCCCGTGCCTTGCGCCGCCACGGTGAGCGCACAAGCCAGGGTGCCGCCGAGCATGGCCGTGGCGCGCCCAAGCTGCGGGAGGCGGCGCAAAGCGCAAGGAACTGAAGAAGGGGAGTGCATCATTTGTGTGTTCACGACCTGTCCTTGTAGGTGGGCAGCTTGCGCCGTCTCTCGCTTTCTTGGGTTTGTTCACGATTGGACGCCTCGGCACGGGCGTAGGACGCTTTTCCGTCGCACGGGTGTCGCACAAACGTCGTGCAGGGAGGAGCGGGCGAGCCCCCAGGGCCCCGCGCCGCCCGATGCTAGGCTGGGTGGGTATGCGGCTGTGGATGATCTGGGCGGTGCTTGCCGTGCTCTGGGCCTTGCAGGCCGGCGCCGCGGTGCTGGTGCACTGGACGCGCGCTGCCTTTGCCATGGCCCTGATGGCGCTGTTGTTTGCCGCCGTCGGCTATGTTGTGCGGCAGCGTACTTCCGGCAGCTAGCTGCGCCCGGCAACCCCGGGCAGCCTTGCCTCCTGGAGCTCCCGGGACTCCCGAGCGATGGGGAGAGTTTACGTCGCGATCAAGCCGGTATACACCGCCATGCCCGCCACCGCGTCCACCCGGAGCCCGTCCAGCGCGTCGATCTCCGCCTGGTCGCGGATGCCCCCGGCCACGATGAGCCGGCGCGCGGTCAGCGCGCGGAGCCTCCGCGCTACCCCGAGCGGAAACCCTTGCAGCGTCCCTTCGGTATCGACGTGGGTGTACAGGAAGCCCCCGCAAAAGGGTTCAAGCGCGCGGATGGCCTCATCCGGGGTGAGCCTTGTTTCTTCGCGCCAGCCGCGGATGGCGACGCGGCCGCCCTTGGTGTCAATGCTCGCGTAGAACTGTTCCAGCCCGATCGCTTCCGCGATCTCGCGCGCCAGCGCCGTGTCCACGCCCGTGCTGGGAAACAGGGCCGAGCCAAAGATGACCCGGCGTACGCCCAGCGCGATCAGGGCTTCGGCCTCCCCGGCGGTGCGCACCCCGCCGCCCACCTGCACGGGGAGCTCGCGGGCGATGCGGGCAATCAGCGCGCGATTGTTGCCCTGCCCCTTGGCTGCGTCGAGGTCGATCAACTGCACCAGCGGGTAGGGCTGGAAGCGCTCAATCCAGTAGTCGAAGTCATCAGAAGCTATGCGCAGCGTTTCCCCCTGGACCAGCTGCACAATGCGGCCGCCCATCAGGTCGATCGCCGGGATCAGCATGGCAGCCGCACCGGCACGCCGTCGCGGTCCAGTTGTTGCTTCAAGGCGCGGGCGTCGGAAACGCCGAAGTGGAAGATGCTGGCGGCAAGCGCGGCATCGGCGTGGCCCCGGGTAAAGACCTCGGCGAAGTGCTGGGCAGTTCCGGCGCCTCCTGACGCGATCACCGGGATCTGCACGGCATGGCTCACTGCTGCCGTGAGCTCGCAGTCGAAACCGGCCCGGGTCCCGTCGGCGTCCATGCTGGTCAGCAGGATCTCGCCTGCGCCGCGCGCTTCTGCTTCCCGCGCCCACTCGAGCGCTTTGCGCCCGGCCAGCCTCCGGCCGCCGTGGACATACACCTCGGCCTGTTCCGGCCGGCCGCTGCCGCGACGGGCATCGATGGCGACGATCACCGCCTGCGCGCCGAAGCGCCGGCCGATCTGCTCGATCAGCGATGGATCGGCGAGCGCCGCGGAGTTGATTGATACCTTGTCGGCGCCCGCATCAAAGACCGCCGTTGTCTCGTCGCCCGAGCGGATGCCCCCGCCGACCGTGAACGGGATGAAGAGTTTTGCGGCGGTGCGGCGCACCGTGTCGAGCAGGGTGCCGCGGCCTTCGTGGGTCGCGGTGATGTCAAGGAGCACAATTTCGTCAGCGCCGGCGTCGGCGTGGCGCGCGGCCAGCGCGGCCGGGTCGCCCGCGTCGACCAGGTCCGCAAACTGCACGCCTTTCACAACGCGTCCGGCGTCCACGTCGAGGCACGCGATGATGCGGCGCGCTAGCAACGCCAGCTCACAAAGTTCCGCAGCACCGTGAGCCCGGCCGCGCCCGACATTTCCGGGTGGAACTGGACCCCCATCACATGCTCGTGCTCCAGGGCGGCCGCAAAGGTTTCGATGTAGCGGCAGGTGGCAGCGGTCGGGTCGTAGAGGCCCTCTGCGCCGGGCCCGGGTATGGGCGTACCGTACGCCGGGACGAAGTACGAGTGGGTGAAGTAGACCATGGCCGGCTCGCCGATGCCGGCGAGCAGCCGGGTGGGTTCGCTGCGCGTGGTGATCGCGTTCCAGCCGACGTGGGGAACCTTTGCGCTTTCGAGCGGGAACTGGGTGTCACCACCCGATGGAAAGCGCCGGCACCGGCCCGGGAAGTGGCCGAGGCCGGGCTGCTCCGGCGCTTCCTCGCTTCCCTCGAGCAGCCACTGCATGCCCACACAGATGCCAAGAAAGGGAGTGCCCCGCGCGATTGCGAGCTTGATTGCCGGCGTCAGGCCGGTTTCATCCAGGCGGCGCGTCGCCGCGAAGTGACCGACCCCGGGCAGGATGATGCGGTCCGCGCGGCAAACGACGTCCGGGTCCCCGGTCACCACCGCATCGTCGGCCACGGCCGTGATGGCTTTCATGGCAGAAGCGAGATTGCCGGCCTGGTAGTCGACGACCGCGATCACAGCAGCCCTTTGGTTGAGGGCAGCATCCCGCCCAGCTGCCGGTCGCGGGAGCAGGCCACCCGCAGCGCGCGGGCAAAGGCCTTGAACAGCGCTTCCAGCTTGTGGTGGTTGGAGCGGCCGTACATCACCTTGAGGTGCACGTTGGCGCGTGCGCCGCGCGCAAACCCGTCAAAAAAGTCTTCCACCAGCTCACTCTGCAGATCGCCGACCAGCTCGGTTCTGACCTTGGTCTTGACCTTGCATGCCACCCGGCCGCTCAGGTCCACTGCCGCGATGCCCAGGGTTTCGTCCATCGGCATCAGGAAGTACCCGGCCCGGTGGATCCCCCGCTTGTCGCCCAGCGCCTTGTCAAACGCCTCGCCCAGCGCGATGCCCACGTCTTCGACCGTGTGGTGCTGGTCCACATCCAGGTCGCCCTTGCAGCTCAGTTGCAGATCAAAGGCCCCGTGCCGGGTAAAGAGCTCCAGCATGTGATCGAAAAAGCGGATGCCGGTCGACACTGTGTAGCGCCCCGTCCCTTCAAGGGTGAGCCGCAGCGCGATGCTGGTTTCCGCCGTATCGCGGTCGATCGAGGCGGTACGCTTCGGGGCCGCGCGGGACACGCGTTTCGCCGGGGCCGGCGCACTGGGGGTTTCAGTCACTCCCCTATGGTAGCGCTACAGCCCGGCGAGCACGGCCCGCATTGCCTTGTGGCAGCGCACCATCTGCTCCTGGGTTCCGATGGTGATGCGGACGCATCCCTCGCAGCCCGGGTCGCCCGAGCGGTCGCGCACCAGGATGCCGCGCGCGTGCATGGCGCGGGTAAACTCGCGGTGCCGGGGCCCGATCTCCACCAGCACGAAGTTCGCTTCCGACCTCCAGGTGCGCAGCCCGAGCTCGGCCGCAACCGCGTAAAAGCCGGCGCGCGCGGCCCGGACCTCTGCCACGTACGCGTGGAGAAACGCCGTATCCGCAAGCGCCGGGGGCAGGCACGCCAGCGCCAGCGCGTTTACGCTGTAGGGCGAAATCACGCGGCGCAGCCAGTGCATCATGGCCGGCGCGGCAGCCAGGAGGCCCAGGCGCAGCCCGGCCAGCCCGTAGGCCTTCGAAAAGGTGCGCGCCACCACCAGGTTTGGGTAGCGGTCGAGCGCATCGAGCACCGTTTCCCCGTGGAAGTGGAAGTAGGCCTCGTCGGCCAGCACCGCCGCGTGCGGCGCCCGGCCGGCAATCGTCAGGATTTGCTCGCGCCCCAGCACGGCGCCGGTAGGGCTGTTCGGGCTCGCCAGCGCGATCAGGCGGGTGCGGGGCGTGATGGCAGCCAGCACGGGCGCGTAGGGAAAGGCAAAGTCCTGCCGCGCCGCCGGGACCGGCACCACGGTCGCGCCGGTAGCCGACGCATACACCTCGTACATCGAGTAGGTCGGCACGGGAAGCACCACCTCGGCCCGCTCATCGAGAAAAGTTTGGCACAGGACGTGGATCGCCTCGTCGACGCCGTTGGTCAGCAGCACCTGCTCGGGGGCGAGAGCAAGGTGCCCGGCGACCAGTGCTTCTGCCGGGCCGCGTTCCGGGTAGCGGGTCAGGTCGCCGGCCGTGATCGCCCCCAGCGCTGCCCGCACCGCCGGCGAGCAGGCCAGCGTGTTCTCGTTGAAGTCCAGCCGCAGGCCCTCGCGGCCGCCAAGCGGGGGGTGGTACTCCTTCATGGCGCGCACCGCGGCGCGGGGCTCGGGCAGCGTTTGGACCTCCATGCTCAAGCGCCCCGGTTCCGCGCCCGGATGGCTTCGGCGTGGCCGGCCAGTCCTTCGGCTTCCGCGATGCGGATGGCCGCGGGCGCCAGCTCTGCCAGCGCTTCGGCCGTGTACTGCTGCACGGTCACGATCTTGAGGTAGTCGTGCACGCTGAGGCCTCCGCGCAGCCGCGCCTGGCCGCCGGTCGGCAGGGTGTGATTGGGGCCGGAAAGGTAGTCGCCCATCGGCTGCGGCGACCAGCGCCCAACAAACACAGACCCCGCGTTCCGCACCCAGCCCAGGTCCTCGAGCGTATCCACGGTGAGGTGCTCGCCCGCAAGCTCGTTGGTGATGCCGTGGGCTTCCTCGAGCGATCCCGCGATGATGGCGACCCCGTTGCGATCCAGCGCGAGCGCCGCGATGGGGTTGCCGCGGGCCTGCTCCTTTGCCGCCGCGGCCACCTTGCGGGCCAGCTCGGCGCGCGTGGTGACAAAGATGGCGACCGAGTCCGGGTCGTGCTCGGACTGCGCCACCAGGTCGGCGGCAATCTCTTCGGGCGCGCCGGTTTCGCTCGTCACCACGATCTCGGTCGGGCCCGCAAGCATGTCGATGCCGACCCCGGCGCTCGCGTCAAAGGCGACCAGCCGCTTGGCCGCCGTCACATACGCGTTGCCCGGACCCACGATCTTGTCGACGCGCGGCACCGACTCGGTGCCGAAGGCCAGGGCCGCAACCGCCTGCGCGCCCCCGATCCGGTAAAACTCGGAAATCCCGAGCAGCGCGGCCGCCGCCAGGACCTCCGGCGCCGGATGCGGAGACACCGCGACGATGCGCCGGACCCCGGCCACCTGGGCGGGAATGGCCGTCATCAGCAGGGTCGAAGGGAGGGGATGGCGGCCGCTGGGCACGTAGCAGCCAACCGCGTCGAGCGGGCGCACCCGCTGCCCGACGAGCAGCCCCGGGGCCGGCTCCAGATCCCAGTCCCCGGGCATTTGCCGCTCCGCAAAGCTCCGGATGTGCGCTGCTGCCTGCTCCAGCGCCCCGAGCATGGCGGGGGCGAGCGTCCGCAGCGCTTCGCTCATCTCTTCGGGCGGGATCGCGAACGGCGTTTTCGCCGGGAGGCCGTCCAGCTTGGCCGACCAGGAGCGCAGCGCCCGGTCGCCCTGCGTGTGCACCGCCCCCACGATGCGCTGGGCGGCCGGGAGCACGCGATTGTCGAGCGCAGCCCCGCGCCCGGCCAGCTCGCGCACGCGTGCGCGGCCGCGCCTGCCGCTGATCCCGGTAGTGCGAACAATCTGCAATGTGCTTCCCCCTCGCTGTTGCTCTTGCTTGCCGTCGCGGCGGTGTGTTCGCGCCGCAAACTGCTTCTCCCTACCATAGAAGATTCGGCATCGGCGCACTCCCCTCGCGCAGATTCGCGGGAGCAGAAACCGCTTGTGCGGTGAGCGGGAGCCCGGAGAACGAGCGCTTTTCCACCTCCCCCATACGCAGTGCCCGCGGATCAGTTCCTTGGGCGCGTGTCTCCTTCGGTCGATTGCGGTTCGATCCAGACCGTCTGCGCGTTCACAAAGGCGTGCACTCCGTAGTGCGAAAGCTCCCGGCCATAGCCGCTGTTCTTGATGCCGCCCACTGGAACCCGCGGGTTGGACGCCGTGCTGCCATTGATGAACACGCCGCCGGTTTCGAGCCTGCGCGCCAGCTTGCGCGCACGCTCGATGTCCCTTGTCCAAAGATTGCCGCTTAACCCGAACTGGCTGTTGTTGGCCGCTTCCACGGCAGCGTCCGCATCGGGAACGCGGGTGATGGCAGCGACCGGGCCAAAGGTTTCGTCGTCAAAAGCCGGCATGCCCGGCTCCACGCCCGACAGCACGGTGGGTTCATAAAAGGCGCCCTTGCCGGCGACCGGTTTGCCGCCGCACAGCAGCTTCGCTCCGGCCGCGACGCTCGCCTCCACCTGCCGGTGAAGCGCATCGCGCAGGTCGGCGCGCGCCATCGGCCCAAGCTGACTCGCCGGGTCCATGGGATCCCCGGTCCTGAGTGCTTCGGTGGCCCGGACAAAGCTCGCTTCAAACTCATCCGCGATGCTGTCCACCAGGAGAAACCGCTTGGCTGCCAGGCAGACCTGCCCCGTGTTGGCGAACCGGCCCTTGATCCCGGCGGCCACCGCCCTCGGGATGTCCGCGTCGCCGAGCACGAGAAACGCGTCGGACCCGCCCAGCTCCATCACGGTCTTCTTGATGACCTTGCCCGCTTGCGACCCAACGGCCGAGCCCGCGCGCACACTGCCCGTGACGGACACCCCCTGCACCCGGCGGTCGTGGATGACATGGACAATGTCCTCGGTACGCAGGATCAGGTTTTGAAAAACGCCCTCCGGTACGCCAGCCTCGTGCACCACCCGCTCCAGCTCGAGCGAACTCCGCTGCGTGTTGGGCGAGTGCTTGATCAGGACGACGTTGCCCGCCAGCAGCGTGGGGATCGCAAAGCGCGTCACCTGCCACAGCGGGAAGTTCCAGGGCATGATGCCGAGGATGGGGCCGAGTGGGTGAAAGGAGATGTAGGCTTCGATCCCGCCGGTCGGCGCAGGCTCATCGGCAAGCATGCTGGGACCGTGTTCGGCATACCAGTCGGCCTCAAGAGCGCACTTTTCCACCTCGGCCTGCGCCTCGGAAAAAAGCTTGCCCATCTCCGCCGTGATGGTCTTCGCGAGGCTGTCTTGATTCCGGCGAAGCGCGCCGGCCAGCCGATGGAGAAGCTCGGCACGCCCGTAGGCGGAGCTCCTGCGAAAGCTCCCGAACGCGGCTTCCGACCGGCGGAGAAC
>CALMAN010000011.1:29331-31052 GCA_937859835.1 uncultured Acidipila sp.
GCCTCGGTCTCGGCAGGGGTGAAGGTTTCGAAAGTTTCGATGGCTTCGCCGGTGGCAGGGTTGATGGTGGTAAAGGCTTGGGTGCTCATGGCTGTCTCCTGGCTTTCTTCCTTCTGGGCTGTCTTCTGGGGGGTGGCTGCGGGTTTCGCTGGCCCAGGGGGAAGACGGCGGTATCCGCAGAGGGGCCGGTGCTGGTGCAACGCTCCCCGGCGTCCCTCTGCGGAACGGGACGGCCTTCGCCGCGCGCCTCCGAGCGCGCCTGCAGCAGGTCCCAGGGGCTCCTGCTTTTCCGGGTTTCCTGGCTGCCGCCCGAGGGGGCGTTCTCCCATCTCCAGGAACCCGGTCGCCCGCCAACGGGCAGCGCAGCGATTGCTCCCCGCATTGTTTGCCGGAGAGCTCCGGCTACAAAACCACCTTGTTCAGGGGGTACTCCACAATGCCGGTCGCACCCGCCGCCTTGAGTTTCGGAATCACATCCCGCACCACCCCTTCTTCAAGAATGCTGTTAATCGCGGACCAGGTCCCGTTGCTCAGTGGCGACACCGTCGGGGCGTTCAAGGCCGGCAGCACCGCCAGCACCGCTTCCAGGTGGGTGTGGGGCACGTTCAGCAGCAGCCCGACCTGCCCCTGGGCGTCGATGGCGCCCCGCAGCATCAGCGCCAGGGTGTTGACTTTGCTCTGCTTCCACGGGTCGGCGTAGCTTGTCTTGTTTACGATCAGGTGGGTTTCGCTTTCCATCACCGTGTCCAGGATGCGCAGCCGGTTGGCGCGCAGGCTGGAGCCGGTTTCCGTGATCTCCACGATCGCGTCCGCGAGGATCGGCGGCTTGACCTCGGTCGCGCCCCAGGAAAACTCCACCCGCACCGGCACGTTCTTTGCCGCGAAATAGCGCTTTGTGACTTCCACAAGCTCGGTCGCGACCGTCTTGCCGGCCAGCTCTTCAGCCTGCTGCCAGGGGGCGTCCTCGGGCACGGCCAGCACCCACTTCACCCGCCGCCGGCTTTGCTTGGCGTACACCAGCGAGCAGGCGCTTTCAACATCCAGCCCGCTTTCCACCACCCAGTCGATCCCCGTGAGCCCGGCATCCAGCACGCCCGAGTGCACATAGCGCGCCATCTCCTGCGCCCGGATCAGCATGCACTCGATCGCCGGGTCGTCGATCTCTGGAAAGTACGACCGGCCGCTCGCGTAAATCTTCCAGCCCGCCTTCGCGAACAGCTCAATGGTCGCTTCCTGCAGCGAGCCCTTGGGGATGCCCAGCCGCAGCGTACCCGTGCTCGGTTCCGCTCCCGGCACGGCTAGCGCGGCTCCAGCATCTGCGCGTCCGCGGCTTCCGCGCCGGTGCTAAGCTCGATCGGCCGGGTAAAGCAGCTCACCGTGCCCTCGTGGCAGACCAGCCCATCGCCTTCGACCTCCACGCGAAAAAGCAGCGTGTCCCGGTCGCAGTCGGTTGCCGCCGAAAGCACGCGCAAGCGGTTGCCGCTCCTCTCGCCCTTGGTCCAAAGCTGGCCGCGGGTCCGGCTCCAAAAACACACATACCCGGTGGCGAGGGTTTGCCGGTAGCTTTCCTCGTTGAGGAAGCCCGTCATCAGGACCGCGCCCGAGGAGGCATCCTGCACGATGCCGGGTACCAGCCCCGCCATCTTGCCGAAGTCGATTGCTTCCTCTGCCATCGTTTCCTCCATCCGTCCGCTTCCCCGGTGACTCCCCCCCCCGCCCCC
>CALMAN010000012.1 GCA_937859835.1 uncultured Acidipila sp.
GGGCAGGGCCAATCCACTCTGGCCGGAGAGCTCGAAGCCCTCAGGGGCAGGCTCAACACCGGCGACGAGCAGCTCCGGCGCTTGCGCGAAAGCCTGGAAAAGACCGTTGTCGAGCAGGGCACGCTGTCGCATCTGCTGCACGAAGTAGCAGACCGCTCGCGCTTTTTGACTGCGGCGGTCACCATCCTGTCCATGCTGGTGGTTGCGGAAGCCGTGGTGGTGATCATCCTTCTGCGCCGCTGAACGGGAAAGACGGGAGCCCGCGCCCGCGCGGAACCGGTGACTTTCGATTGCCAATCGTTACCGAAGGGAGCTAGCATGCGACCACAATCGGATTGAGACGTGCAACGGTTGCGGCAGTGGCGCTCCGGGTGCGCGATCACAAACGAGCAGAACGCTAGTTCGTGGAGTGTTCCCCTATGGCGTGGTATGCCTACTGTGTCACCGAGAAGCAAGCTTTCCCCGAGCTGCTACGGCATCGCAAACCAGTTCCTCTCGAGTCAGTCACCGGCGTCGAAGGCAATCAGGTGTTTCTGTACCCTGCCAGCGATCTCGCCGTGCTTGTATCTGAGTACACCCCGGCCGCGGTTCCCTCCCCAAACAACGCCAAAAATCATGCGCGGGTTATAGCGAACTGCTTCAAGACCGCGACTGTTCTTCCTTTCCGCTTCGGCACCGTCTTCGCCAACGATGAGCTGCTGCGCCGCTCCATTCGATCGAACCAGCGGCATTTCGTTGCCGATCTGGCGTCGCTTGAAGGCAAAAGCGAAATGCACTTGAAGTTGACGCTAGACGACTGCTGCCGTGAGCAGGTACGGGATGCTCTTAGCTGGGCCCCGGCCAAGCGGACGTACCTGACGGACATGCGCGAAACAGCGACCCGTCAGCGGGAACGCCAGACCCGCGCCCGTTCCCTGTCGACGCAGCTGCATCGTATGTTTACCCCCTTGTCTGAGGAGATCAGCTGCCGCCGGCTGGAGGGCGGAAGAATGCAGCTGGATGTGAGCCATCTCATCCTGTCTCGGCAAGTGGAGCGGTATGAAAACAAGTTTCACGCCGTTTCTGCTCTGATGCGCGACTGCCACATGCAGCTTTCCGGACCCTGGCCGCCGTATCACTTTGTGCATAGCCTGACGCGGCCGGCTGCCCCGGCACCCGCGGCAGCGCAAGCGGTGTCTGCTTAGCCTCCCTACGGGTTGGGCTGTTTGCGGGCCAGAAGCAGCGCATTTTCGCCGGCGCGGCGGTGAGCGCCGGCGCGGTTCACGTGGCTCCAGAAGGAAAGGAAGTAATCCATGGCGGAAAGGATCGAAACCAGCGCCATGAAGTACACAGAGGCCACGGCGATGGAATCGACCGGGATCTGAAACCAGCCGATGTACCAGGCCTGCCACTGGTGGTCGAGTACCGCCGCAACGACGCACACGATCTGGATCACGGTTTTCAGCTTGCCCAGGTCGCTGGCCGCGATCGTAAAACCCTCCGAGCTCGCGATGGAGCGCAGGCCGCTGACCAGGAACTCCCGGCCAATGACCACCGTAGCGATCCAGGGCTTCATGATGTGGGGGTTATATTGCACGAGCGCGATAAAGGCGGCGGTGACCAGGAGCTTGTCGGCCAACGGATCGAGCAGCATGCCGAGTGTGGTGATCTCGCCCCGGCGCCGCGCCAGGTAACCGTCCACGCCGTCAGTTAGAAAAGCCAGCAAAAAGAAGACACAAACGGTGATCTCCTGCGCGCCGGCTACCGTGCGCAGGGGAAAGTGGGGCGAAAGGAGCCAGATCAGAAGCGGCACACACAGTATGCGGCTCGTCGTGATGGAATTGGGGAGATTCACACGATTCTGTTCCCGCGCGCAGGCAGTCGGAATTCGGGCTGGTGCACGTCCATTATGCACCAGCTTTCCCCACGCATTGTTGAACGCCGGCAACGCAGTGTTTGAGCAGCCCAGCCGGCGCTCTGCTCCCTAGCTCATCCGGGGCACACACCCGCGCCCTTCAACGCACACCAGATTGCTTCCCGTTGCTCGCGCTTGTTCAAGGGCCTGCACGGCACAGTCCACCAGCTTTTCGCGCTGGATCCCGCGCTTGGCGCGCAAGCTCGCGGCGCCGACGGTAACCGTGGCGCGGTGCCGTTTTTGGCCTGCAAAGACCGGCAGGGCCTCCACGCAACCGCGCAGGCGCTCTGCAATCTGGGTAGCACCATCGGTGCCCACGCCAGGCAGCATAACCACGAAGTGATGGTTGTCAAAGCGGGCGACCATGTCGTCCGAGCGACGCAGTCCATCCTTGAGCAGCCCGGCTACGTGGCTTTGCAGCAGCTCTGAGAAGCGGAAGCCCAGGTCGCGCTTATGCTCGGCAAAGTTATCGATCGAAAAGAACAGGAGTGCAACAGAGTGCCGCCGCGCCGCGGCCTGGTCCCAGGCCGCCCGGAAGCGCATGTCAAAAGCCAGCCGGTTGGCCACACCCGTTCCCGGATCGAGATGCCGGTTTTCTTCTCCCTGCAGAGCCGCCCCGCTTGGCAGGCCGGCAAACGCAGCCTGGCGCAGCAGAACAAAATCACGGCGGGCTTCGCTGTGGCGCACCGCGGCCCAGAGCGCAAGCATCGCTGCGGCAAAGGCGGGGGCCCAGAGCGACTCAAGGATCAAGGGCACCCCGGCTGTTTTTGCAGCCGGCCCCAGCAGCAGCGAAGCTGCGTCTGCAAGCAGCGAGCCGGCAGCGGCGATGGTGGCCCAGTGGCGGGGCATGGCCGCCAGCCAGCCGAGCAGGAGCAGCAGCAGCGCCACGCCGGTCTGCATCGGCAGCAACTGCGTGGCGCCAGCGAACGGAACGCCGGCCAGCAGCGCCACGACCAGCAGAATGGAAAAGAAAACCAGAACCGCCCGCCCAGCTTCCTTTTGCCGGAACGAAGAAGGCAGGAGAAGCAGCAGCAGCAGAAGCAGGGTAGTGGGAGCGCCGCGCAGAACAAACATGCGTGGCGGCAGGGCCAGAAGCGTGCGCTCAGCAATGAGAAGCGCGTGAAACAGCAACCCCGCCCCGAGAAGAGCCGGAACAATCCCTCCGGCCGGGGCGGCAGCCTGCATTTCAGCAAATTCGGTTTCGAGCTCCAAGGGAAGCGCGCGAACAGCAGCCTGGGCCACGCCGGGCACAGGCGTTTTTGGAGGGTTGGGTGTGGTTGTCTCGAACATACTGGCCCTATCGGCGCTTCGCGTGCCGGGCATTAGGATGCTTTTCGCGAAGGCGTTTTCGCACGTCCTGTTCCGGCATGCCCTGCACTTTGCGCAACCTTGTTTGCCGTCAGGACAAGCATCGGCAGCAGCGCACGCTCCGGAGGGCGCGATGGCCCGGGCGCGCCTGGGAGTGAGTCCAGCCACTCCTTCCCGCACAGTTCCAGCGGCTGCTCGGGGCGGGCATCGACCAGCGCACCAGGCGGCTGCCGGAAGCCTCTAGGTGGCAAGCGCTTCGCGCGCAAACGAGGCGCATCCGGCAGGCCAAGCCGGGCGACTCAGGCGTAGATGCCCCGCTGCTTGATCGCAAACGCCACGCGGTCCATGGCCAGCATGTACGCGGCGATGCGGTTGTTGACGTCATGCGCTTCGGCGTAGCGGACAACGTCTTCAAAGCTTTCCGCGAGGATCAACTCGAGCTGCTCATTGACCGCCTCCTCCTTCCAGAAATATCCCTGGCGGTCCTGCACCCATTCGAAGTACGAGGCGGTCACGCCGCCCGCGTTGGCCAGGATGTCTGGAATGACAAAGATCCGCTTCTCGGCAAGGATCTCGTCGGCGACCGCGGTGGTTGGCCCGTTTGCGCCTTCGGCAACAATGCGGGCCTTGATGCGATCCGCGTTGCGGCTGGTGATGACGTTCTCCATTGCCGCCGGGACCAGGATCTCGCAGTCGTTGAGCAGCAGGTCTTCCGGGTCCACGGCTTCGGCGTCCCGGAAGCCCAGGATGCCACCCGTGCGCAAACTGTGCTCCGCCAGAGCGTGCACGTCGATGCCGTGCGGGTTGAAAAGGCCGCCGTCGTACTCGGCAATACCGATGATGCGGTAGCCGGCCTCGGCCATCAGCCGTGCGGCGTTGGCTCCCACGTTTCCAAAGCCCTGCAGGATCACCCGGCATCCTTCACGCGGGAGGCCAAGAAAGCGCAGCGCCTCATCGCATACCTTGCGCACGCCGCGACCGGTTGCCTCGCGGCGTCCGCGCGAGCCCCCGATGCTGAGTGGCTTGCCTGTGACCACGCTGGTTACAGTCTGCCGCATGTGCATGGAGTAGGTGTCCATAATCCAGGCCATCGTCTGCTCGTTGGTGCCCAGGTCGGGAGCCGGCACGTCTTTTTCGGGCCCGATGAAATCGATGATCTCCGCAGTGTAGCGCCGGGTCAGCCGCTCCAGCTCGCCCTGCGACATGCTTCTGGGATCACAGATGACGCCCCCCTTGGCGCCGCCAAACGGGATGTTGACGACCGCGCACTTCCAGGTCATCCAGCTGGCCAGGGCGCGCACTTCGTCCAGCGTCACGTCAGGCGCGTAGCGGATGCCTCCCTTGCCCGGCCCGCGCGCCTGGGAGTGCTGGACCCGGTAGCCGGTAAACACCTCGAAGCGCCCGTCATCCATCTGCACGGGAAAGTGCACAATGATCTCGCGGGAGGGCTGCCGCAGCACCTTCCACAGCCCGCTGTCGAGATTGAGTTTGCGTGCGGCAAAGTCAAAGCGGGCGGCCTGCGCCTCCCATGGATTGATCTCCTGTTCCAGCGATACAGTGCTTGCCATACTTCCTTTCTACGTGCGGGCGCTGCCCGCGACCCGGCCCTTGCACCGGGCAAACGTCCCCGAGTATAGGCCTCGCTCCGCGAAGCAACAAGAAGCGGCAGGGCCTATGAAAGGTCTTTGCCTCTACTTTGGTCACGTCCTCATCTGCTTAGACGTAGCCGGGAAGCCTGGCGGGGCGCGCCGGTTACCATGTCGGTATGGCGGATGTTCGATCGGAGCCAACCCGCGAACGCTTTTTTGCGCTCGCGGAGACTCACACCCTGATTCCGCTTTTCCTCACCTTGAACGCCGATCTGGAAACCCCGGTCACGGCCTTTCTCCGCCTGGCGGCAGATGAGCCGGAATGCTTTCTGCTCGAATCCGTGGAGGGCGGGGAGAAGATCGGCCGCTACACCTTTATCGGCGTACGCCCTTTCCGCAAGATCATTGTGCGCGCGAGCGAGCTGACGACCACGGAAAAGGGCGCAACGACGGTACAGCAGGGCGATGTGTTCGAGGCACTGCGGACAGCCTTGAGCGGGCACAAGCCCGCGCGCATACCAGGGCTGCCGCCGTTTACCGCGGGTGCGGTCGGCTTCTTCTCCTATGACGCCGTGCGGCGCATCGAACGCCTCCCCGCTACCGCGGCAGACGAGCTCCACACGCCCGACGCGTGCCTGCTGTTTTTCGACCAGGTTCTCGCCTTTGATCATCTGCGCCAGGAAATGGTGCTGGTGGTCACCGCGAACATCTTGGAAGGGGGTGTGGAGCAGGCCTACGGGGCTGCCCTGGCGCGCTTGGAGGACTTTGCCGCCCGGCTGGCGCGCCCTCTTCCGCCAAGTGCGGCCAGCGCGCCTGCCTCCATAGCGGAGCCGCTTGCAGTGAGTCCGCGTACCAGCGAAGCAGACTTTCTCGCCGCCGTTCACCAGGCCAAGGAGTGGATCGCCGCGGGCGATGTGTTTCAGGTCGTCCTTTCGCAGCGCTACGATGTGGATCCGCGCGTCGACCCTTTCTCCATCTATCGCTCGCTCCGTATCGTCAACCCCTCGCCGTACATGTACTTTCTGCGGCTCCAGCTCGCCGGGCAAGCCGACATGCAGATTGTGGGCTCGTCGCCGGAAATGCTGGTGCGGGTAAGCGGCCGCCGGATCGAGTACCGGCCCATCGCCGGGACACGCCCCCGCTCGGTCGACGAAGAAGAGGATCGTCGCTGGGGCGAGGAGCTGCTCGGCGACGCGAAGGAGCGCGCGGAACACGTGATGCTGGTCGACCTGGGCCGCAATGACGTAGGCCGGGTAAGCGAGTTCGGTTCGGTGCGAGTGCCCGAGCTGATGCGCATCGAGCGCTACTCCCATGTCATGCACATCGTCAGCGCCATTGAAGGGCGTTTGCGCCCGGAGCTCCACGCCGTGGACGCTTTTCGCGCCTGCTTTCCCGCTGGAACACTTTCCGGTGCTCCCAAAGTTCGTGCCATGGAAATCATCGAAGCCCTGGAGCCGGCGCGTCGCGGCATCTACGGAGGAGCTATTTTTTACGCGGACTACTCAGGCAATTTTGACTCCTGCATCGCGATCCGTACCTTGGTTGTTCAGGGCGGGCACGGCTCTGTGCAGGCCGGGGCAGGCATTGTTGCTGACTCGGTGCCACGGAGCGAGTACGAAGAATGCTGGAACAAGGCCCGCGCTGTTCTTCGCGCGATGGAACGCGCCCGCGGGGTAAAAATTACTGCCTGAGCGAGAGCTACCCAGGAACAACTGACACGCCGGGGGCGAGAACAAGCGAAGATCCACCCTGTGGTTCCGCGCTTGAGCTTCGCCCGCAGGCACACACACGGCAGGGAATCCTGCTATGCTCTGCTCGATACGGTGGGAAGTTTGAAGCGCAACAGACCGGCACTTGCACGCGCCGGTATGCAGCGCTTCCCCCCTTGCTCCCACCACTCCAACGGCTTGTTCCCTACGCTGCGTGCCCGTAGATACGGCAGCGCTGGGCTGAACAAGAGACCAGAATGAAAGCCCGGGGAACTTCTATGCTCATGCAGCTCTTTCTTCGCAGGCACCTTGCGTCCCTGCCCGCAGCGCTTGCTCTGGCGGGTCTGCCTGCCGCGGCGCAAACCAATGTGTTGACCTGGCACAACGACTCCCTGCGCACCGGGCAAAATCTGTCGGAAGCCATCCTCGCGCCGGCAAACGTAAACGCGGCGAACTTTGGCCTGCTCGCAAATGTCGTTGTGGACGGCAAGGTCGATGCGCAGCCGCTGTATCTTTCCGCGCTCCCTGTGCAAGGGCAAGGCACGCACAACGTCCTGTTTATCGCGACCGAGCACGACAGCCTGTATGCCGTGGATGCAGACAGCGGCGCGGTGCTGTGGCAGCGGAGCTTGCTTTTTCCAGGCGAAACCACATCGGACGCGCGAAGCTGCGATCAGGTCACGCCGGAAATCGGCATCACCGCGACCCCCGTCATTGACCTGCAGGCCGGCCCAAATGGGACCATCTATGTCGTTGCGATGAGCAAGGACAGCAACGGCAACTACTACCATCGCCTCCACGCGATCAACGTAGCGACGGCTGCCGAGCAATTTGGCGGGCCCGTCACGGTGCAGGCGACTTTCCCGGGCACCGGGGACGGCAGCAACAACGGCACTGTGGTCTTTGATCCGCAGCAGTACAAGGAACGGCCGGGTCTGCTGCTGGCGAATGGCAACGTGTACACCAGCTGGGGCTCCCACTGCGACATTCGCCCCTACGGCGGCTGGATGATGACATACAACGAAACCTCGCTGGCGCAGACCGGGGTGCTCCAGTTCGCTCCCAACGGCAACGATGCAGCGCCCTGGAACGCAGGCGCGGGCCCGGCGGCTGACCCGCAGGGCAACGCTTATATCTCGCTCGGCAACGGCGTTTTCGATACCACGCTGAACCCGCAAGGGTTTCCTAGCCAGGGTAACTACGGCAACTCGCTGGTAAAGGTGGCATTTACAGGGAGCGCCTTGTTTCCGGTAGATTACTGGACCATGTATAACTCGGACGCTGAGTCGAGCGTCGATACGGACCTTGGCTCAGGCGGACTTATGCTGCTGCCGGACCTTCTCGACAGCACCGGCACAGCGCGGCAGTTGGTCGTGGCAGCGGGCAAGGACCACAACCTTTACGTGGCGGACCGCAATAACATGGGCCACTACAATCCGAACTCCAATGCATCGCTCTACCAGGAGCTTCCTGGCGCGCTTGCCGGCGGGGTATGGTCTAGCCCGGCTTACTTCAACGCGCACGTGTACTACGGTTCCGTCGGGCAAAACCTGCAGTCGTTTGCCGTAAACGCGGCGCAACTCGCGCCCGCGCAGACGACCTCGACCACCTTCGGCTACCCAGGGACAACCCCCAGCGTTTCGGCTTACAACACCACGGGCGGCATCGTGTGGGCGACCGAAAATACAACGCCCGCCGTGCTGCACGCCTACGACGCGAATAACCTGTCTACCGAGTTTTACAACAGCAACCAGGCCCCTAATGGCCGCGACCAGTTTGGAGCCGGCAATAAGTTTGTCACCCCGACCATTGCCAACGGCAAGGTGTATGTCGGGACCCAAAACAGCGTGGCGATCTTTGGCTTTCTGCGGCAAACCGCTGCGCCGCTGCCGGATGGCGATTACACGCTGGCCGATAACGCCAGCGGTTTGGTGCTCGATGATCCGGGCCTGGCGACGGCGCCCGGTACGGCGATGTTTCAGTACTTCGCCAACGGGGGTTTGAACCAGGAATGGTTTTTCTCGTACAACGGCACGGGCTTCTACACGATTGAGAATGTGTCGAGCGGGTTGCTGCTGAGCGACATCAACGGGGATCCAAGCCCGGGGCTTAACCTGGTGCAGAACACTCCCACGCACGACGACACGCAGCTGTGGTCGCTCACGCAGGTGCAGGGCGGCTATGTCATCACGAACAAGGCTACCGGGCTGGTGATGGATGATAGCAACTTCGATCCATATGCCGGCCCAAGTATCATCCTGTGGACCCCGAATGGAGGCAACAACCAGACCTGGACGATCCGGTAAGGGGTCTCGCCTGAGAAGCGGCGAGCCTCAGTTGAGCATGCTGCCGCGGGTAGGGACCGGATGGGCGCAGTAGACTGGATGCCATGGTGTTTGTGCTCGACAACTACGATTCGTTCACCTACAACCTGGTCCAGTACATGGGCGCGCTGGGGGCGGAGTTGGTCGTACGGCGGAATGATGAGCTGACCGTCGACGCGGTAGAAAAGCTCGCGCCGGAGCGCATCCTGCTGTCGCCGGGGCCGTGTGGTCCGCAGGAAGCCGGAATCTCCATCGATCTGATCCGGCGCTTCACCGGCCGTGTGCCCATCCTGGGTGTGTGCCTGGGCCACCAGGCTTTGGGTGCCGCTTTTGGCGCAAGCGTGGTCCGTGCGCGAAAGCTGATGCACGGCAAGACCAGCGTCGTGGAACACGACGGCCGCACGATCTTTGCCGGCATCGAAAGCCCGATGACCTGCACACGGTACCACTCGCTGGTGGTCGCCGAGGAAGGGCTGCCGCCAGAGCTCGAGATTTCAGCGCGCACGGCATCCACGGACGGCGAAGAACCTGTCATCATGGGCCTGCGCCATCGGGAACACCCGGTGGAAGGCGTGCAGTTTCACCCGGAAAGCGTACTGACCCGCGACGGGAAGCAGCTGGTCGCCAACTTCCTGGAGCTTTAAGTGCAGTTCCCGGCCGGCCACCACCACGGCGTATGCTCTGCCGCAGCCGATGGGTCGTGCCGTCGGGTCGGTGCTGCCCCAGCTTTGCAAGTCCCTGCCAGGCGCGGTCTAATGAAAGACCCGGCAAACTGCAGGGGACCCGTCCTGCTGAGCCTGGGCTTGCTGCTCGCGTTCGGGTGCTGCGCGGCAAAGGCACAGCAGCCTGAGCCCATCGCTTCGGTGGCGGCCGACAGCGTTTCCCTGCGCGGCGTGCTCAGCATCGAGCATGGACGGGCGTCGGTGGCGAACAATGGCGAGATCATTGGCGGGCCACAAACCTCCGAGATCTCGCTCGAGCGTGGCGGGCTGCTTGAGCTTTGCGCCAGCACCATCCTGCACATCGCACGCGACGCGGCGCCGGCCGCCGGCGCCAAGGCGGGAGACGCCGGGCTGATGTTCTCGCTCGAACGCGGCGCCATCGAGGCCGCCTACACGCCGACCGCCTTCTCGGATGTGGTGCTGACGCCCGACCTCCGCGTGCTGATCTCAGGGCCGGGCACGGTCAACCTGAAGATGCGCGTCAACCAGCAAGGCGACACCTGCGTCGACAACGCAGGCGAGAACGCCCCGTACGTGGTCGCCAGCAGCCTTCTGTCGGGCGGCGCGTACCGGGTTCGCCCAGGACAGCGCGTGCTGTTTGTGCACGGGTCGCTCGATCAGGTGGTCGACAATGAGCGGGAGCCCTGCGGCTGCCCGCCGTCGGTTCCGCAGCAAGTCGCCGGCGCCAAAACCGGCGGGCCCTCGTCTACCCCGGCAGATACGGCTTTCCCGACCGCCGTGAGCGAGGGTTTGCAGCCGGCGCCCGCGCTACCCGGCACGCCCGTGGTGCCGGCGGGTACCGCGCACGCCCAGGTGACGGCAACCCTGTCCTCGAGCACGCCGCCTGGGCCGCCGCCCTCGCCAGCGGCAGCCAGCCCGAGTGCCAGTCCGGGCAAGCCGCCTGCCGCGCACACCGGCTTTTTTCATGCGATTGGCCGCTTCTTCGCCAGGGTTTTTGGCGCAGGCTAGGGCTCTGCCGGGCCTGCGATAAAATCGAAGGGACCGCTGCTGACCCCGTCTGCGCCCCGCCGCGCAATTCTATATCCACTTGAAGGAGCTCCTTCCCTATGGCGATCCCCGCCACCCAGATGCGTCCGGGCATGATCATCAAGTTCAACAACGAGCTCCATACTGTCTTTGCCGTCGAGCACCGCACGCCCGGGAACCTCCGCGCATTTATCCAGGCCAAACTGCGAAACCTGCGCACCGGCTCCATGTTTGAACACCGCTTTCGCTCGCCCGACCCGATTGACCGCGTCATCGTCGATGAGGTGCCGATGGAGTTTCTCTACAGCGATGGCGACGATTACTACTTCATGGATACGACCAACTATGAGCAAACCAATCTGAAGCGGAACACGCTCGGCGACGCGGTTGAGTACCTGACGCCGAACCTCCAGATCACCGTGTCCATCTTTGATGGAGTGCCGGTGGGCATTGATCTGCCGCAGACCGTGGAGCTGACCGTGATCGAAACGGAGCCGGGCCTGAAGTCCGCGACCGCTTCCTCGGTGACCAAGCCAGCCAAGCTCGAAACCGGCTTGATGGTGCAGGTGCCGCCGTTTATCAACGAAGGCGAAAAGATCCGCGTCGACACGGCAGAGGGCACATACCTTTCGCGCGCTTAGGGCTGGTGCTTCGCATCGCTACCCCAAGGTACTCTTGCTTCCACGCCACGCGGCGGCTATGATCCGGCTCTATGCAGTGGGCGAGAGGCTTAACTCGTTTACGAACCGTGGCCATCGTGTTGCTTGGCATAGGCCTGGTCACGGCGCTGAGCAGCATCCTGATGAGTGGGCTTGGGTACCAGCCCGATCCGGGATTCCTCGGCATCTTCACCCTTCTCACGCATCTGAGCGTTCCGTGCATTCTTCTCGGGGGCGTGCTTTGGGCCGCGGTTTGGGTGCTTGAGGGCTTCCTGCCCGCCGGGGCGCCTCGGGTTCGTCCCCCCCGCTAGCCGCTCTGTCCGCCGGTACCGGAAAGGCTGCTCTTGCTCCCAGCGCTTCTCGCCGTAGACTCCGCCGTCGTGCCGCACCCTGTCCAGGCCGGCGACCTTGCGGGCGTGCTCGGCGGCATCGCCTCGATCTGCACGGCAATCGCCTGGCCGGTGCTGATCGGGCTGATTCTCTGGTGGTTTCGGGAGCCGGCAGCAGAGCTGTTGCGCGCCGCGGTCGGCGTGGCGGAGGGCGCGACTCGCTTCAAGATCTGGCAGATCGAGTTTGACAAGGATGTGCAGCAGCAGGTTGCACAGAGTGAAGCCGTCGCGCTGGGGACGCCGGTGGGTGCAGCCATGGCGCGAACCGCAACGGGCGACGCGGAAAGTGCCGCGATCCCCAACACGGAACTAGCGGCTGCGACCGGCGTGCGTACGCTGCTTGACAGCGCGCCCAATTCCACCCTGCGCAAGTCCGGGGAAGCAGCAATCAAGGCGCGCATGCTTGGCTTCGCTCAGGAATATGAAACGACGCGGGCCTCCATGCACGCCGGCCCGGAGCGCACGCGGGCTTTGAATGGGGTCGTCGCGAAGATGCGTACCCTGGCGCTGGCGGCCGACCTGTTCCTGGACGAGTTCATGAGCGCCGCGAACTCCCCGGGAACCCGCCTGGCGGCCATCTGCATCCTGCAGATGAAGCCGGAAATGCGCGCGGTTCCCTGGCTGGCGGACCGCATGCGCGTGGAGCAGCCGTTTGTGTTCTTCCAGGCCTCGGTGGCTTTGTTAAATGCAGTGCGGCGTTTTGGACGCACCGAGCAAGCCGCGCTCGGGAGTGCAATCGGCCGTGCGCTCGCGCAGGTACAAAGCTTTGGCGAGCATGCCGACGCAAACACTATCCGCTTGCTTACCCTGGCCCGGTCGGAGCTCGAAAGCGGCTCCTAGCCGGGCACCGAAGCACTGCACCGGAGGCAGGCTAGCGGGAGCGAAGAACCCCTTTCCCTCGCCGGGAAGATCGGGATGCCTCGCCTTCGCGACGGCTTACGCGGGAAGCACCTCGTTCTTTTTCTGAGGCACCTTTGCGATCGCAGCCGCCGAAAGCTTCAGGTGCGCCTGCGCCATCTCGGGCGGCATGCGCGCAATCCAGTCGTTGAGCGCGACGTCCTGAAACTTGGCGGTTTTGAACAGTTCCAGGTAGACCAGGTCGCCGGTCCCGGTGTTTTCGATGTAGTGGCCGGCCATGGTCGGCACAAAGCCAACATCGTTGGCGTTGTAATCCTGCGTGCGCGCCCGCGAGCCTGGCTTGAAGACCGTCATCCGGCCCTTCCCTTCAAGGTAGAACTGCCACTCCGAACCACTCGGGTGCCAGTGCAACTCGCGCAGCCCGTTGGGCTTGATCCGTACCAGGCCCATGGCGACGTTGCGAGCAACCGGGAAGTTGGTCGAGTCCACGATGTGCACGGTGCCGCCAGCCGTGGTCTTGGCCGGCGGCATGCCGGAAAGGTGAAAGGTGTACCTGTTTTCTGTTTCAAGGAACCCGCCGATGGCCTGCTTGTCTTCCTCAAGCGACTTCGGCAGGGGCGCCTCAAAGATATACAGCTCGCTCGACGGCAACTGGTCGAATTCGGCCTCGCTCCAGCCCATGTTCTTCCGAACCACCTCCGGAGGGGTATGCGCAAGACAGTACCAAAGCAGAAAGTTAGCGTCCTCGGAAAAGTCTCCTTCGTCGAACACCAGCAAAAACTCGCAGCCATCGCTGCCGATGCCCTGGATCGAGTGCGGCAGCCCCGCCGGGAAGTACCACAGGTCGCCGGCCTTGACATCGTCGAGGAACATCTTGCCATCAGGCTGCAGGCACGAAACGCGCGCATCGCCGGTGATCATGTAAGCCCACTCGTCGGCAGTATGCCAGTGCAGCTCGCGAAAGGACCCGGCAGTCAGGCGCATGTTGACCCCGGCCAGTTCCTTGGAAGTCGGTAGTTCGCGCTCTGTCACCTGGCGCGTCCACCCGCCGCCCTGCAAACGTTTCTTGACCAAGTCGAACGAAAACCAGATTGCGCCCACATCGCCGTGATCGGTGAAGGGAGGATCGTTGGAGTCAGGATTTTCGGCCAGCAGCGGCTTGTTTTCTTCTCCCGGATCGCTTGCGCTGTTTCCCGTCCGGCCCCGTTTCGATTCGGCGCGCGTTTGAGCGCTTGCCTGCGCGCCCGCCAGGCCCAGCCCGGCGAGCGCAGCCGCGTTGACAAACGCGCGGCGCGACACCGGACTGCCCTTGGGCTCTGCTGCTTTGTGTTGCTGCTCGTGCTGCTCGTCGCTCACCCGTTTCCCGCTCTCCCCGACTGTGTGTGTGCCGCCTGCCCGTATGGACGCAGATAGCCGGCCGTGAGTGGCTTGGGAGCGTGGATAGCCCCCGCCACGCGTATGCTGGGGTCATGGCCGGGCAGGACAGCGTGGTTTTGCGGCGGTACTGCGTCACCGGCCGGGTGCAGGGCGTGGGGTTTCGCTGGTTTGTGCAACGCGAAGCGGCCGCACTTGGGCTGCGGGGCTCCGTACGCAACACCGAGGACGGCGCGGTCGAGGTGGTCGCGGCAGGGAGCGCGGAAGCGCTGGCTGCTCTTCGCTTGAAGCTCCAGGAGGGCTCACGGGGCAGCCGGGTGGACCGTGTTGAGGAAGAAGAACTGCCCCCCGGAGATGCGGAAGCGCTCCGGGATTTTACGATTGAAGGAGCGTGGTAAGCGATGCCTCGAACGGCAGTGAACGGCGGCGATACGAGCGAGTACTTGAAAAGCCTGGTGCGCACGGTGCCGGACTTTCCCCGGCCGGGGATCCTGTTCTATGACATCACCACGGTGCTCAAGGACCCTCTCGGGTTTGCTGCCTTGATCGACGGGCTGGCCCTGCACTGCGCCAATCGGAAGATTGATGTTGTACTCGGCATCGAGGCGCGCGGCTTTATCTTTGGCCCCGCCCTGGCTTACCGGCTGCAGGCAGGCTTTGTGCCCGTGCGGAAGCCCAGAAAGCTGCCCGCCGAAGTTATCCGCGTTTCCTATGACCTGGAATACGGGTCCGACTCGCTGGAGCTGCACCGGGACGCGATTGCGCCAGGCCAGCGGGTACTGCTGGTAGACGATCTGCTCGCGACCGGCGGCACGATGGATGCGACCATCCAGCTCGTAAAGCAACTTGGCGGGGAGGTTGTCGGCATGGCATTTGCCGTCGAGCTGGACTTCCTGCGGGGCCGCGAACGCTTCCCGGAGTACGAGATCTTCAGCCTTCTGCACTACAAAGAATAGACGGCTCCGCAGGGGCGGCCTGGGTACGGTCCGCCCTGGATGAAGGGAAAAACTTCCCGCCTGCTGCGAGGAGGAATCAAGGAAAGCCTCAAGCCGGATCCTGCGAGACTGCGGAACGGCCAAGGCACCCGCGGCTTTGTTCAGGGGAGCGAAAGCGTTTGCCGGACAGAAACCTTCCCGATCAGTGCCCGGTAGAGGGCGCTTCCACGTGCACCTCATCGCCGATCTGCGTCAGCCGCGCGTCCATGGCTTTCTCATCGGCAAGTGTTTCCTGGAGCAGATCCGCCACATCCTGCTTGCCCAGCGCTGCCGCATAGGTGCGGGCACTGCCGTAGGAAGCGATGTTCCAGTGCGCAAGCCGCTGCGCGGCGATGATCAAGGCCGCATCGACGACGTGCGGATCTCCGCCTTCGCCCATGCGATCTTCCGTTTCCCGGATCATTCCTTTCACGCTGTAGGCATGGCCGCCGCGCGGATTTTCCTCGAGCTTTTCGAAAACGGTTTCGAGCTGCGTCAGGTGTCCCATGGTTTGTTCCTGGTACCGGATAAAGGCGTCCCGCAGGTCCTTGGCGTCGGCGCCAGAGATCATGCGGCCAAGCTCCTCCCGGATCAGCTCCTTGGCAAGGTAGATCTCCTGAAGTTCGTCAATCAGCAAGGTCCGCAGTGAATTGAGCTGCATCGCTTCTCCTCAGGGAGGCCAGATGGCTGCTCCCGTTCGCTCCGTAGGATGCGGCGTCGGCCCCGGGGTAGGCTACCCGTGGTCAGAAACATGGGTCTGGTCCCCCGGGCGCAGAGAAAGCTTTTCACCCGCCCGGAGCCATCCCTTGCGGAGGAACCAGGCTTCCATGGCGACCGCAAGCTCCGGCAGGGGAACGCGGTAGCCCGCTTCGAGCCATCCATCGGCAATCGGGAGCGTATCGTCAAACGCGGCAGCATTGGTGAAGTTGCGCATGGCAAAGCTGTCGAGCCAGGCGAGCGGCACAGGACGGCGCTCACTCCCCTCGGCTTCAAGCGAAACGTGGACTTTGCGGGCAAACACAGGACTCCTCGGCGGACGCGTACGGCTTCTTTACCATGGCACACACAGCGCTCTGCGAGTGCGCGCTTGTTCCGTACCTGCTCCCGGGGTAGCGTTAGGAGCGATGAGCATCCGGGGCAAAGTCGCGCTTCTGGGCGCCAATGGAGCAATCGGCCGAACACTGGGACCCTTGCTGGGCAGCCACGCCGTCCCGTACCGGGTGGTGGGGCGCTCGTACCTGGGCCTGCAGGTACGTTTTCACGAGCAACCGATCCCAGAGCACTTCCAGTGGGACCTCGAGGAGAAAAGCAGCATCCGCGAGGCCTGCGAAGGCGCGGGAACAGTGGTTTACCTGGTCGGCCCAGCGCTGTGGAAGTTCAAGGAACACCTCCCTCTGACCGAGCGCGTGCTTCGCGGGGCGCGCGAGTGCGGAGTGGAACGGCTCCTGCTTGTCAGCTCGAACTGGAGCTATGGCGAGCCCGTCCGCGATCGCGTCGACGAAGCACACCCGCGGGCGCCGGGAACGGTAAAAGGAAAGATCCGTCGGGAGCAGGAAGATCGCGTGCTCGCCGCGCATGTTCCCGGGATTCTTGCGACCGGGATCCTCCGCATGGCGGACCTGTACGGTCCCCTGGTCGAGGCGAGCCATCTGTGGACCCTGTTCCAGGCGGCAAAGCGAGGCGGGGAAGCCAAGGTGCTGGGGCCGACCGACCGGCCGCACGAGTTTGTGTACGTCCCGGATGCGGCGCGGACGATCCTGGATCTACTAGGCTGCGATGCTGCCTGGGCGGGCGAAGCGAGTGCGTGGAACCTGGGTGGAGCAGGCCTAACCAGCATCGACGCCATGGCAAAGTTCATCTTTGCCGCCGCAGGCCGGCCCCCAAGCTACGCGATGCCGAGCAAGTGGAAGATGCACTATGTGCGCGCGATCAACCCCTACATTCGCGAGCTAGGCGAGATGCAGTACCTGCTCGACAGCCCCCTGCTGCTTGATGACAGCAAGCTGGCTTCCCTGCTCGGCGGGCTCGGAAAGACTCCGTATGCCGACGGGGTGCGGCAAACGCTTGCGGTGTTTTGAGCCCGTCAAGCACCGGGGGCAAGCTGGCCCCAGTAGGTCAGCGACTCCGAGTCACCGGTCTTCGGCAACTCCGGAAGCCTGGCGGTACTTCCCACTTCCTTAAGGACCGCCTCGGCGCCGCTCAGTACCTCGTCTACGCTCATCGTGTACATTTCGCGGCCGTTGTCATAGCCGTTCTCAATGGACTGCTTCAGGTAGCGCCCGGCGATCTGCGCTGCAAGCTGATCGGTGATGACGTAGCTGGTGCGGCGCTTGTGCTCGACCCACGCATCGGCCGGCATCGCGATCCACACAGGCCGGCCATTCACGTCAAACCGAACATCGACAGCATCCGCGTGACGGGTAGCAATCGCCATCAGGGTCGCTTTCCAGCGGCAGTGGAGGTTTTCGTCAGTCCAGTGATCTACAGCGTGGAAGTCGTCGTACATACGCGTAGCCTACTTCGCCCGGACTGGCAGAGCAAGCGCACAGTTTCACTAGCAAAAAATAGCTACAAAAAGCAAACATATCTTTCCGGAGAACACGCGTCCAATACGTAACCATCACCCTGGTCAAATCGCATTCTGTCCGTTAGGAGTTTTATCGTGACGACCCGTTCCCCCGAGTTCCTCCGTCGTTTTGAGGAAAAGCTACGTGCCCAGCAGCTGCTGCTGGAACGCAGCATGATCTCCGCCGTCAAAGAAGGCCGCCAAAGCAGCACCGACGACCTGCAGGACGCTGCCGATCACGCCGTGCAGTCGTACCAGAAAGAACTGCTCTTCCTGCAGGGAACGCAAGGCCACTCGCAACTGGCGCAGGTGCGCGCTGCGCTCGATCGGCTGGAAGAAGGGACCTTTGGGGAGTGTCTCCAGTGCGGCGAGATGATCGGCGAAAAACGTCTCGAAGCGGTCCCCTGGACGCCACACTGCATTGCGTGCCAGGAAAAGATCGAGAGCGGGCAGATCGCGGATCCGGTACGCGCCGCCTGAGTGGCCGCAGCAGGGCGAGCGGGCAAACGACCTGCTGCTTGATTGATGCCCCGTAAAGCCACTGCTAGACTGATCAAGTGCGCCTGCGAGCACTTTCTGGTGCTCATCGCTATGGAGGCGTAAGAGACACCTCGTGAATATCCAGACTAGACCTTCGACCACGACTACTGGCACGACAACCGGCACCAGCTTTGCACGCCTCAGCACGGATCCTGGGACATGGATTGAACAGAACCGGGCGTTGGTTCTGCGCTTGTCTGTTCTCCTCGCAGCGTTGGTCCTCGTTGGCATTGCGGCCTCGATCTTCATCAGCAATCGAGCGAACAAAGCCCAGGACGCATTCAACAACGCAATGGATGTGTATGACGCGCCGTTGCAGCCTGTCCAGAACGTGAAAAGTTACCCTTCGGCGGCTGCCCGCGCCAGGGATGCCAACCCGCTCTTTCGGGACGTCGCTGCGAAGTATGGCTTCTTCAAGGCGGGTGCAAATGCACGCTACTTTGCCGGGCTAACCGATGAGGACCTGGGCAACATGGCAGCGGCGGAAGCAGATCTGAAGAAGGCTGCCGGCAGCAGCGATGCTGGGCTGGCTGCACTGGCCAAGATGGCGCTTGCCAGCCTGTACACCAACACGGGGCGTGCCGGAGATGCAGCCGCGATCTACCATGCGCTGATCGATCATCCAACGGCGACGGTTTCGGCCAATGCAGCACGCCTGGCGCTCGCCGGCTCTGAGGAGACCACCCACCCGCAGGCCGCGCGGGAGCTTTACGCCAAGATCAAGGACACGGACAAGACGACGGCCGCAGGTCAGATTGCGGCGCAGAAGCTGGCCGGGAAGTAAGCTTTTCGGGTCGAAGCTTGCAAGGCAGGAGCGTCAGACCGCTTTCCTACTGCGCGTCGGCCCGTATCTTGCCTTTCACAAACTCGGTGAGAAACGCGACAAGGGCAAGCACAATCGCGGCGATGGTCGCGCTCTTATGACCCGTCACATAATAGCCAATCTGCGAGTTGCTGGTGGCCTGGATCAGTAAGTAGTCAGCGACCAGGATGATGAGATAAAGCAGCCCCGCCGGTACCTCGAATGCCATGACGCGCGCGCTCTTGATGATGAGCGCGTTGAGAAATCCGACGATAAAGGCGATGGTGAAGGTCGACTGTATGTAGGCGCTGTGAAAGCCGGATAGATGGCTGGCCAGGAAAAAGAAGGTAAAGGCGAAAATCGCCCAGGAAATCCCAAAAGAAAACAGAGTCAGAATCATACGTGGCCACAGTGTTCGCTGAATCATAGCGCATGCCCTGCGCTTTTGCGATTGTTTCCCAAGGTCTTGTCAACCCGAAGGTTACTTGTGCAACCCTTGGGTATGGTCACTCAGGCCTTGCTACTTTCACTGTTGAGCCTTGGCGCAGCTGGAGCGAATGGGCAGACACTTCCCCCCATTCCAACCCTGCTGGCGCAGGTGCAGGCGAATCAGAAGCAGCTCGACAAGACGCGCGAAACGTACACCTACCGCGAGATCCAGGTCCTGCACATGCTCGACAAGCGCGGGACCGTGAAGAAAGAAGAAAAGCGGGAATACAACGTCTTCTTCGTCAACGGGCACCCGATCGAGCGGCTCGTGCGAAAGGACGGCGGCGCGCTCAGTGCGGACGAAGAAGCAAAGGAGACCGCGCATATTCAGCACAAGGTGGAAACCGCCGAGCAAACGCCGCCCGGAGATGCACTGAATGGCCGCCACCAGGTAAGCGTGGCCCGGCTGCTGACAATCGAGCACTTCACCAACGAGCGTCGTGTGACGATGGACAATCGTCCCATGATCGCGCTTGACTTCGCCGGAGACTCCCGGGCGCAAACGCACGGGATCGCCGAGGATGCCTCCAAGCATCTTGCGGGAACCTTGTGGATCGATTGGCAGGATCTTCAAGTGCGCCGCGTGGAAGCTACGCTGGATAGCCCATTCCGCCTGGAGCTGGGCCTGGTTTCCCTGTCTCAGGGCTCGAAGTTCACCTTTGACCAGAAGCTGATCAATAACGAAGTGTGGCTTCCTACCGGTGCGAGCATCCACGTTGAAGCGCGGGCTGCTCTTTTTCTTAGCTACCACGTGCAGGTAAACATCACGGACGATCAGTACCGGCGCTTCCAAACCTCGGCCGGGGAAGTCGAAGGTGCGCAGACAAAGCCGTGAGCATCGCCTCTGGGAGCGCGGGGTACGGAGAGTTTTCTAACCCCTTCCGTCTCCCGAATAGCTCCCTGGCTGCTCCTCGCGCTTACTGCGGCTGCGCGGCTGCGTCGTTGCCGCGGTTTTCGCGCATCGCTTGCATGCGCGCTTTGCGATCGGCGACCATCTTGTCATACTTGGTCTTTTGCTGGTCGTTCAAAACCGCTTCTAGCTTGCTGTTTGATGTTTCATCGAGAGACTTCATCTTGCTCATCCGGTCCTGACGAGAAAGGCTGGAATCCTGGTGAAGCTGCATCAACTGATCGTGGCGATCTTCGAGAATCGGCTTGATCTGCGTTTGCTGGTCGCTGCTGAGGTTCAGCGCTTTGGTAAGGTGCGAAAGTTCCTGGTCGGGAGACATGGGGCCGTGCCAGTTGCCACGCTGCCCTGCCTGATTGCTCCCGTCGGGTGAAGTCCCGGTGGTGTCCTGGGCGAGCAACGCCGGTCCGGAAGCAAGTCCGAGACAAAGTACGCTGCTGAAGACCATCGTGCGTAGTGGGTGACGCATACTGTGGTTCCTCCTACGCATATAAAGACGCCTAGCGCGGCGGTAAGTTGTGATGCTTGGCGGAATCTTCAAGCGGAGGCATGTCCACCGGAGCCGTTCGCAAACCGCAGCCAAGCAGCGGCTCCTGCACGGCAACGGGGCCGGCAGGGAGGTACGCGTAGGCGAGCACGGCACGGAACCGGGTTTCGCCCGAGTAGGCACAGTGTTCACAGCCAGGCCGATAGGCAAGCGAAGGCTCAGCACGCATCCGCACCGTCCAACTCAGCTGCCCTCCTGCGGGAATGGTGCGAATCCTTTGAGGAGACGATCCTGGACGCGCGAGCGTCGCGAAGAGCCTTCCCTTGCTATCGAGCGCGTTCACCAGGCTTCCACCCGAGCCGCTGGACGCGCGCCACGACCAGGCTCCACCCTCTGCTGCGTACCAGTCGATGCCGAGAGGCACAGGATCGGGGACAGACACGGCAGCGGTCCTGCCGTTCTCGAGCGTAAGGAGAAAGCCCGGACCCTGGCCGGGCGCCTCCTCGACCAGGTAGGACGCATGAAGTTTCACATCCCGGCACTGCGGGACCGTTGGCGGTCCTGCCGGCGCGAGAGGAAGAGGGAGGAGGTACATCAGCGCAAGCAATCGGATCATCGCTGCTCGTGAACGCCTAGAAGAAACTTCCCCGGGTTTGCGGAAGTGTGGGAGCAGCCTATCAGGCGCCTTCGCGCCGGTGACGATGCGGGCACCAAATAGAAAGGCCCGCCGGGGCGGGCCTTCGATGTTATTACCGGCGATCTCCTAATCTCCCACGCACCTGCGCGCGCAGTACCATCGGCCCAGCGAGGCTTAACTTCCGTGTTCGGGATGGGAACGGGTGGGACCCTCGCAGTATGGTCACCGGTAAACTGAGATGGCGTTTGCTTCGTATCTTTCGTTCGAAGTTCCCGGTGTTTCTACCAGGATCGCCAATGTTGTTGAGCGCGGATGGCTCACAACGAAATCGATTGGGGTCGTGCTCGCACTGCGTCCACAGTGCACTTACCAAACAAGGCTTGTGTTGAATGCCCATCAGTGCGAACTGCGCAGAGTTAATTCTATGGACAAGCCGGACGGGCGATTAGTACTGGTAAGCTGCACGCATTACTGCGCTTCCACCTCCAGCCTATCAACCAGGTCGTCTTCCTGGGCCCTTCAGGGAGATCTCATCTTGGAGCGTGCTTCCCGCTTATATGCATTCAGCGGTTATCACAACCGAACTTCGCTACCCAGCCGTGCCCTTGGCAGGACAACTGGAACACAAGAGGTTCGTCCATCCCGGTCCTCTCGTACTAAGGACAGCCCTCTTCAAATCTCCTACGCCCACAGCAGATAGAGACCGAACTGTCTCGCGACGTTCTGAACCCAGCTCACGTACCACTTTAATCGGCGAACAGCCGAACCCTT
>CALMAN010000013.1 GCA_937859835.1 uncultured Acidipila sp.
ATCTGCAGTACGGCGGCTGAGTGATTCCGCGGGGGGTTCAGCGCAACGGCCTTGGCGCGCGTCGTGCTGTCAAGATGAACCTGAGTGAGGTAGGGAGTGTTGACCGTGCCGTCGCTGACAACCCACGGGTTAGCCAAGGGCTGCGCGTAAGTCGGACCGGTGGTTGCGCTCGTGTTTTCTCCGGGTGTGTAGGTCGGGAACGGGACGGATTGCCCCAGGAGTGCCGGAGCGCTGACGCCTGTTGTCAGCAGGGCGGCAACGAGATGTAAGGGGGGAGTTTTAGCACGCCTGCGAGAAGCTTTCGTGGACATCTGTTCTTCTCCTGTTTCGCTTCTTTACGGTTTGATCCGGAACGGCCATGCGGCTCGAGTCAGTTCAGAACGGAAACCGGTAAACGGCTGGGAGACGTTGGCCCGCGAATGATCCTTGCGGTTCTTTACAACGCTGAGCGCAAAAACTGTTCTCGAGAATAGGTTGACTTAGGGGTTCGATTGGTGACGCGCACTTGCTTCGACCTGCGCGACGCTTCATCTCTTCGAGCGGCCCGGGAGCGTGCGCCTCGACACGCATAGCCGGGCACAGAACTTTGCAAAGAAGCAGACTGGCGCAAACCGGCGCATGTCGGCCCTTTGCAGGGAGCATACAAGCGCCGCGATGACGCCAGCATGGCTCGAAGATGACAATCCTGTAATCCAATCCGGGCGCAGGGCAGAGCGGAGAAAAGCGTCCCGCTTAAGCAGCAGTGCGCTTGAGCAGCTTCACGTCGCGCCGGGGTGGCAGCCCAAACATGCGCCCGTACTCACGGCTGAACTGTGACGGACTCTCATAGCCGACTCGGAACGCGGCGTCTTCGACATTGGCCGTGCCGGCGGTCATCAGGCGCCGCGCTTCCAAAAGACGAAGCTGCTTCTGATACTGCAGCGGCGTCATCGCGGTAACCACTTTGAACTGGCGATGAAAGGCCGAAGGGCTAAGTTGCGCGACGGCAGCCAGGTCGCCGATGCGCACTGGCTCTGCGAAGTGATCGCGGAGGTAGTGGATCGCCTGGAGAATGCGACGCTCGTGATCGTTGCTCAGCGTCATCCTGAGCACGCTCCCGCCATGAGGGCCGGCAAGCAGCCAGTAGCAGATCTCTCGCATGATGGCTCTGTAGAGAACGGGTACTGCGGCGGGAACCTCGAGCAGACGCAGGACGCGAAGCGTGCACTCCATCAGCGGGCCGTCGAAGTCCGTCACGCAAACACCGCTCCCGATGCCTTCGCTGGGCCTGGGAGGATCGGGCAGCTCACTCGCAACGGCGCGCAGCACCGCGAGGTCGAGTTCGAGGATGACGCCCAGGTAGGGTTTGTCAGGGCTTGCCTCCGTGACCGTGCCGAAACCGGGCATCTCGACGCTGACGAGCAACGCCTGGCCGGCGCTGTACCGGTGGCACTGGTCGCCAAAGACGGCTGATTTCTCTCCCTGCACGGTGATACACAGGGCAGGTTTGTAGAGCAGATGGTTGGCCCGGCGCTGGTGATCAGAGCGCAGGATTGTTAAGCCCTCGATGCAGGTTCGAAAGGGACTCTGGCCCCGTTGCGCTTCGGTGTAGCGCAACACGACCTCTGCCAAAGCTTCTGTCACGTCGTTCCGCTCCAAACCCATGCAACAAGGCTACCTTTTCGAGCAGGAATAGGCAAGAAATGAGAAAGTTCCGGTCTGGTTTCTTCTTCGCGCGAAACGTAGTCTCAAAGCAGAAACACGACGCAAAGGAGCGGAGCATGTTTGAAACAAATGCAATGAAGACGAGCCAGAAGATCGCCATCGTCACCGGCGGAAGCCGTGGACTGGGGCGCAATACCGTGTTGCACCTGGCCCGGAGGGGCGTCTGCTCCATCTTTACCTACCATTCAAATCGTGCAGAAGCGGACAGCCTTTGCAAAGAGGTAAGCGGGAGTGGAGCGAAGGCCATTGCACTGCAGCTCGACGCGGGAAAGATCGCGACCTTCGACCCATTCGTACAGAACGTTATGGCTGCGCTGCGCGAGCTGGGAGCCGAGCGATTCGACTACCTGGTTAACAACGCCGGCACTTCGCATCACGCGCCGTTCGACCAGGTAACGGAAGAAGACCTGGATAGCCTTTACAACGTTCACTTCAAGGGTGTGTTCTTTCTCACGCAGAAGCTGCTGCCGCTGCTCAACGACGGCGGACGCATCGTCATGATCTCTTCCGGACTGGCCCGCTTCGCCTTTCCAGGAAGCTCTGCCTATGCCTCCATGAAAGGCGCTGTGGAGGTGCTGACCCGGTACCTGGCGAAAGAGCTGGGCCCACGCGGCATTGCCGTCAACACCGTTGCTCCGGGCGCCATCGCTACCGATTTCAGCGGTGGTATGGTTCGCGACAATCCTGCCGTCAACAAGCAGATCGCGGGGGTAACGGCACTCGGTCGTGTCGGCCACCCGGACGATATCGGGCCCATGATCGCGTCGCTCCTTTCGGACGAGAACCGCTGGGTCAACGCGCAGCGTATCGAAGTGTCGGGAGGAACGCTGATTTAGCAAACCGCCCGCGATGACTTGCCGTACGCGCGAGGTTGCTACCGCAAAGTGCTCTTTCCCCGGCTGCGCGCTGACCAGTGAATCACCAAGGAGCGTGAGCAAGAAAACGTCGCCGCCGGTTCGCTCTCAGCACTGTTGCCGGGAGCGAGCCTGGCCGGTAATCAAAGTTCGCGCCGGCCTTCGAGCGAGCGGGTCATGGAAACCTCGTCCGCGTATTCCAGGTCGCTGCCGGCCGGGATGCCGGTGGCGATGCGGGTAATCCGGACCGGCGCCGCGCTGCCGTTGCGGGTGCGCAGCGCCGCGCGCAGGCTGTCGGCCAGGTAGCTTGCGGTGGCCTCGCCCTCGATGGTCGGCGACGTGGCCAGGATCACTTCATCCACATCACCCCGGGCGACCCGGGCCAGCAGATTTGCCGTGCGCAGCTGCTCCGGGCCCACGCCGTGCAGGGGCGAAAGCGTTCCGTGGAGCACGTGGTACACGCCGTTGTAGGAGCGGGTGCGCTCGACCACGTCGATGCTGGTCGGCTCCTCGACCACGCACACCAGGCGGCCATTGCGGGTGGGGCTATCGCAGAACACGCACGGGTCAATGTCCGTGACATTGTTGCAGATCGAACACAGCCGCAGTTCGCGCTTCAAGGCGCGCACCGCATCCGCCAGCGCCCCGGCATCCTCGGCGCTGGCGCGCAGCAGGTGGAACGCATAGCGCTGCGCGCTCTTTTGCCCTACCCCGGGCAGCTTGCGCAGCTCATCAATCAGGCGTGCCATGGGTTGGGCGAAGCGGGGCGGCATACGTCTCCGGCTGTGCTGCTATGGGGCAGTGAGGAGCAGAAAAGGGCGAGAAGCCCGGCTTAGAGCAGACCGTCCGGCAGGCCAAGGTTGTCCATCATCCCTGCCATGCTGCCGCTGGCCGCCTCGTCAGCGCGGCGCCCGGCATCGTTGAAGGCAGCGCGCAAAAGGTCTTCCAGCATTTCCAAGTCCTGCCCGGAGCCGCCAAAGGCTCCCAGCACCGCGGGGTCGAGCGTCACGCCCAGCACTTCCTTTCGTCCGCTCATGCGGACCCGCACCGCGCCTCCGCCGGCCGAGCCTTCGACGCTTACCTTTGAGAGCTGCTCGCCGGCAACCTCGCTCATCTGCCGGGCCTGTTCCAGCATGGCTTGCATCCTGGTCATATCCATCGCTTTGTTCTCCTTATCGCTTTCCGCGCAGGTCGACCACGCTGCGCACCTCGGCACCGAACAGCTCCTGGGCTTGCCGCACCAGTGGGTTTTCAAGCGCCAGGGCCTGCACGCTGCCTCCCGGCGGGGGCGGTGGCGCCACCTTCGTGGAGCCGCCCTCGGCCGGAATCCACTCGACGGGCCTGGGAGGCTGCCCTGCAAAGGGGCGTACAGCCGCGCGCACCAGCTTTTCGGCCTCGCTGTTCATGGCCAGGCCCAGCATCGTTTTCTTGGCCGCAACCTCCACCCGCACCGCTTCCGGCGTTTCCGTCCACCGCGCCACACCCAGCAGCGCCGCCGCGGTGGTATGCCCGCCGCTTTCAAGCGCCGCGCAAGCCGCGGCACGCATCCCGTCGAGGTCGAGAGAGGGGCGGGGTGATGGTTCCGGTGCGGACCCTTCGGCGACCAGCGTTCCGGCGTTGGCCCGGCGGGCTGCGTCCGCCGGCTGCGGGTTTGCCGTTTCCCTGGCTCCGCCGTGCGCCGGGGGTAGCGGAATGGGCTCCGGCGCAACAGTGGGTTGAGATTGCGGGGGTTGAGGCTGCGGGCGTGGACTGGTGGGCGCGGGCGGCATCCGTCGCTGCGCATCGCGCTCAAACGGCGAGGCGGCCGGCGGCCCAGCCAGGCCGGGTGGCGCAGCCTTTGCCGCCGTCGCCGCGCGGGCCGGCGTACTTACCGGAGTAGTCACCGGAGTACTTACCGGAGAAGCTGCCGGCGCCGTGCGGGATCCAAGCTGGGTCAGCAGCTCTTCGAGAGGGAGCAGGCGTTGCAAGTGGACCAGCTTCAATACCCCGAGCTCCAGGTGAAAGCGAGGCTCCTGCCGGTAGTTCAGCTCGTCAAAGGTGCGCAGCATGATCTGGAGAAAGCGCGTCAACTCTTCTTCGCCGAACAGCAGCGCCGTGGCCGCCGCGCGCGCGCGCTCGTCGGGCGAAAGCTGCAGCAGCTCCGTGGTTTCGCCCGCTATGCGGGCCATCAGCACGTTGCGCAGGTAGCGCACCAGCTGCCGGGCGATCTGCGACGGGCTGTTGCCGTTGGCGAGCAGCCGGTCCAGCTCGGCCAGAACCGCTGCGGCATTGTTTTCGCTCACCTGTTCAAGCAGGCGCGCGAACACGGCGTTGGGCATGGTCCCCATCAGCTCGCGAATGGGCGCCGCTTCGAGCCGCGACCGGCCACCTTCAACCGGCGCCGACGCGATGGCCTGATCCATGATCGAGAGCGCATCGCGCATCGAGCCATCGCCGGCCTCGGCCAGCAGCCCCAACGCGTCCTCCGCCGCGTCGACGCCCTCATCCGCTGCGATGGTTTTGAGCTGCTCAAGGATCGCGTCGAAGCGCACCGCGTGGAACGAGAAGTGCTGGCATCGCGAACGGATCGTCTGCAGGATGTCTTCGGGCTGCGTGGTCGCCATCATGAAAACAACATGGTCGGGCGGCTCTTCCAGCGTTTTGAGCAGCGCATTGAAGGCGGCATCGGTGATCTGGTGCGCCTCGTCAAGGATGTAGATCTTGTAGCGGTCTCGCGCCGGGCGGTAGCGCGCCGCATCGCGCAGCTCGCGGATTTCGTCGATGCCGCGATTGGTGGCCGCATCGATTTCAATCACGTCCACGGCATTGCCAGCCCGCACTTCTTCGCAGCTTTCGCAGCTGCCGCAGGGCTCAAAGGTCGGCCGCTCCGGCGAGCCGATGGTTCGGCGGCAGTTGAGTGCCATGGCCAGGATGCGGGCGATCGTTGTTTTCCCGATTCCCCGATGCCCGGAAAAGATGTACCCGTGGGCGATGCGGTTCTGCTCAAGCGCATTGCCGAGCGTGCGCGTGACATGGTCCTGCCCCACCACGTCTGCGAAGCGCTGGGGGCGGTACTTGCGTGCTAGGACCTGGTACGCCATCTCTTTCCTGATTGTACGAGGCAGAGACGCCTGCGCCGCCGGGAGCCCTTGTCGGCTGTGTCCTCAGCGGGTGAGGCTCGCCGCCCCTGACCCGTGGCGGATGACCCTGGCGCAAAAGACCATGAACGGGCGCGTAGGGCCGGTTCAGCTCGCCGAGAACATGGAACCCCGGCAGTTGCTTGCGCCGCAGTGGCAGGGTGCCTCGGCGGGGTCGCCGTCATACAGGTGGTAGTCGTAGGTCAGCTCCTCGCCGGCCCGGATATCGCGGATCGCCATGATCCAAACGCGCCCGTCCGTTTCTTCGGTTTCGCAGTTCGGGTCGCAGGAGTGGTTGAGGAACATGGCCGTTCCATGGCCGTCAACGACGGTCGTTCCATCGCCGACACCGAACAGGTAGGTCATCGGCAGGTCTTGGTACTTGATGTCGGCTTGGTCCTTGTGCAGCCGGGGCCCTGTGTACTCCACGACCGGCTGCCCCTTGGGGATGGGAGCCGTGGTGTAGCAGCCCGCAGCGTGGATCGCGGAAGAACGAATCACAAGCGCCATGCGAAGCTATAGATGCCCAAAAAGGCGCAGCCGTAAACCGGGCGGGGCGCGTCAAAAAACAAGAACCGGAGGTACACGCATGCAAAGGTACACGGGAGCAGTTCTGGCCGTCAGCTTCGCCGTGCTGCTTGCATCCCCGCGCGCGCTTCGGGCGCAAACCACGGGAGGAACTGCTCCGGCTTCGCCGTCGACCGGACAGGCGAGCCACTCGCCGGCCGCGGACAATCCATTCCCGGAAGCAGAGTCGGAAGCCGCCGAAAAGCAGGCCAACGCGGCGGATCGCTCTGCCGCGGATGGGCCGGCGCCGGACACTGACGCGGACGGCAGTTCGAGCAGCCGGTCGCGCCTGAAAGGCATTGACGTTCTGGGGGACAATGACCCGCATGCAAGCAACGGGGCGGGCGGGGTGGTTCAAAATCCGGAACTGGCCAAGGAAGATGTGCGCGTCGGTCAGCTTTACCTGTCGAACGGCAACTACCCGGGTGCGTATGCACGCTTCAAGGAAGCAACGGAGGTCGGGCCCGGCAATGCCGATGCTGTCTTCTTCCTGGCCGAAGCTGCCCGAAAAACGGCGCACCTGGATGAGGCAGCAGCGAACTACAAGCTGTATCTCGAAGCGGAGCCCAAGGGGAAACGGGCCAAAGAAGCGAAGAAGGCGCTTGTGGAACTCGCTGGTAAGTAGCCTATGGCGATTAACTTACGTCCAGAAGCTGAAGTAAAAACTGAGCACCTGCCGGCCGGCAAAGACCGTCAGGAGGCCGGCGGCCGCCAGGAAGCTGCCAAACGGCAGACGCATCTGGCCGACATTGGCCCGGCCTCCCCGGACCACCAGCACACCGAGCGCGGCGAGCGAAGCCAGCAGCGCGCCCAGCGCCAGACTGAGCGCCACCCCGGTGATCCCCAGCCAGGCACCCAGCAGCCCGGCCAGTTTCACATCGCCCAATCCCATCCCTTCTCGATGCCGCACCAGCCAGTACGCCCAGCGCAGCAGCAGCAGCGAGCCCGCGCCGGCGAGCGCTCCGGCAAGGCTGCTCTCGAATGCAGGCCAGTGGGGGACGGCAAAGGGCGCGCTCCGCAGCAGCGCCAGCGCCGGAGGAAACTGGGCCAGGGAGGCCGCCTCCACAAGCCCCAGCGCCGCGCCCGGCAGGGTGAGGGTGTCCGGGAGCAGAAAGGTTTCCGCATCCATCACCAGCAGCCCCAGCAACAGAAAGCAGAGGACTGCCGCGGCGGCAAACGCGCCTGGGGCAGGGAAACGCACGGCAGCCAGCGCAAA
>CALMAN010000014.1:0-30386 GCA_937859835.1 uncultured Acidipila sp.
GTTCCGGCCCGCCCCGTACCGCGAGCCCGCTCCGAAGCTTGTCCGGCCCTGCGCCGCCGCCGCTCCGCCGCTCACGTCTTCCAGCAGGTGCCCGGGTACCTCTTCCAGGAATCGCGAAGGAATGCTCGCCTCCGGCATGTCGTTGCCGTAGCGGCGCCGGTAGCGCGCCCGGGTCAGCACCAGCGTGTCCATGGCGCGCGTCATGCCGACGTAGCAGAGCCGCCGCTCTTCTTCCATCTGCGCCGGGTCGTTGAGCGTACGCGAGTGGGGAAAAAGGTTTTCTTCAAGCCCGGCAAGCAGCACCACCGGGAACTCGAGCCCCTTGGCCGCGTGAAGGGTCATCAGCGTGACGCGCGCGTCGGGGTTGATCTTGTCGGTGTCGCTCACCAGCGCGGCGTGGTCCAGAAAATCGGGGAGCGACTCGCCCCGCTCCTGCGCATCCTGCGCGGCGTTGGCCAGCTCCTTCAGGTTCTCGATGCGCGAGAACGACTCGGGCGTCCCTTCTTCTTCAAGCGCCCGGATGTAGCCGGAGCGGTCATTGATAAAGCGAATGAGCTCGGGAAGCGTGGCCGGGTCGCCGGGTTTGCGGAAAGCGGCCGCGGTTTCCGCTTCGCGTTGCGCCCGCGCGGCTTCAGCGGGCTGCCGCGGGGCCCGGCTGGGCCCGCGCTTGGGCGCCGTGTTCTCGGCGGCGAAGGGATCAAAGGCTGCTGCATCGAGCGGCTGGTCCGCATCCGCTTCCGCCGCGACGCTCCCCTCTGCCGCCCCCGCGAAGCTGGCCGGGGTAAACGCAGCGGCTTCGTCCGCATCGCCGAAGCTCGCCGGATCGAAGTCCGCGTCGCCTTCCCCATCGCCCAGCGCCAGCAAACCCTGGGCGGCATCGCCAAAGGCAAAGCTCGTGTCATCGCCGCTATGCAGGGTCCGGTCGAGCTCGGTCGGCTGGTCGTCGCGCGTATCGGCCGCTTGGGCGTCGCCCATCGCGACCGTTGCGCCGGCATCGGTGGCCCCGCCCGCGTCAAGCAGGAGATCGCCGGCCAGCTTGGCTGCAAAGTCGGGCGCCAGCAGCGCCCGCGCGTCCTCGATCATCCGCCGGAAGCTGTGGAGCGCAAGCAGCGCGCGCGTCGGCAGCAGCCGCTGCTCCAGCGCGTGGCCGATCGCCGTAAAGGTGCTGACGCCGGTTTCCAGAGCCAGGCGCTCCAGCGTGTCCAGCGTCGTGCGCCCAATCCCGCGGGCCGGCGTGTTGATGACCCGCCCCAGCGCCACCGAGTCATGCGGGTTCTGCACCAGCTTGAGATACGACAGGATGTCCTTGATCTCGGCCCGCTCGTAGAACGAGAACCCGCCAACCATCGTGTAGCTGATGCCGTACCGGCGCAGCGCTTCTTCCACCAGCCGCGACTGCGAATTGGTCCGGTAAAGCACTGCCGCGCGGGGCTGCTCTTCCGTTTGCCCTGCTTCGCGCAGGTACTTGTTCACGTAATCGGCGATAAACAGCGCTTCGTTTTCGCCGTCCGGGGCTTCGTAGTAGCCGATCTTCGCGCCGCCCTCGCGCGCGGTCCACAGGTCCTTGCCCTTGCGCTGCGCATTGCGCGCCACCACCGCCCCGGCGGCTTCCAGGATCACCTGGGTCGAGCGGTAGTTCTGTTCCAGGCGGATGGTCTTCGCGGCCGGGAAGTCCCGCTCGAACTCCAGGATGTTGCGAATGTCGGCGCCGCGCCAGGAGTAGATGCTCTGATCTTCATCGCCCACCACGCACACGTTGTGCTCCGGCCCGGCAAGCAGCTTCATTAGCTCGTACTGCGGGCGGTTGGTGTCCTGGTACTCATCGATCAGCAGGTACCGGAAGCGCCGGTTGTAGCGCTCGCGCGTTTCGCCGCTTGCCCGGAGCAGGTGTACGGCCTCCAGCAGGAGGTCGTCGAAGTCCAGCGCATTGTTCTTGCGCAGCTCCTTGCCGTATGCCTCGTAAATGTGCGCGATGCGCTCACCCGTGGGGTCGGCCGACTGGAGGTAAAACTCCTGCGGGTCGAGCATGTGGTTCTTCGCCCAGGAAATGCGCGACAGCACGATGCGCGGGGTCATCTGCTTGTCGTCCAGCCCCATGCGCCGCATGGTCTGCTTGACGATCTGCTGCTGATCGCTTTCGTCGTAGATCGCAAACGAACGGGTCAGCCCTGACCCATCCGGCGCTCGCAGCACTTCGATATCGCGCCGCAGCATCCGCACGCAAAAGGAGTGAAAGGTTGCCAGCAGCGGCTTGGCGAGCGTGGACGAGCCGATCAGCCGTTCCACCCGCTCGGCCATCTCCTTGGCCGCCTTGTTGGTGAACGTGACCGCCAGGATCGCGTCCGGCGCGACCCCCCGCTCTTCGATCAGGTACGCGATCCGGTGCGTAATCACCCGCGTCTTGCCCGAGCCCGCTCCGGCCAGCAGCAGCACCGGGCCGTCCACGGCTTCGACGCCCTCGGCCTGCTGGGGGTTCATGTTTTGGAGGAGGCGGTGCATGCGATCGGCTTCTCCAGTTTATGCTGGGGACGATCCCTGCGGGCGGGGAGACTTCACGGTATCCTGCACACACACACTGGGGAACAGCCCACGTGTGTCCACGGCAACGCGTGCGCCAGCAAAGGCGGCAGATCGCCCTCCCGCTTGCTGCGCGGAGACCCGGGCCTTCATCTTCGCTGAAGCGGCTGCAAAAACTTCTAACCTGATCGGCACGGGGGCAGTTTGCCCAAGGAATACGTTTGTGTCTTCTGCGGCTCCAGCGACGGCGCCGACCCTGCTTACCTCCAAGCGGCCACGCACCTTGGCAGCCTCCTTGCCGCGCGCGGGTTCGGCCTGGTTTATGGCGGCGCCTCCATCGGGCTGATGGCCGCCGTGGCCAATGCCGCGCTTGCCGGCGGAGCGCCGGTAGTCGGCGTGCTCCCGGCGGTGATCGAAGGGAGGGAAGTGGCCCACCCGGCCCTCACCGAGCTCCACCTTGTGGGCACCATGCACGAGCGCAAAGCCCTGATGGCGGAGCGGGCGGACGCCTTTGTCGCCCTGCCCGGCGGCTTCGGCACCCTCGACGAGTTCCTGGAAATCCTCACCTGGGCCCAGCTTGGAATCCACCGCAAGCCCTGCGTCCTGGTCAACACCCGCGGCTACTTCGACGGCCTGCTCAGCTTTCTCGATCACGCCGTACGCGAGCGGTTCATCCAGCCCCGCCATCGCGGGGCCATGGAGGTGGTCGCGGACGCAAACGCGGCGCTCGCCACCCTCGAGCGCCTGCTCTGCGGCCCCGGCGATCCTGGCGGCCCTGGCGGCTCTGCCGGCCCGGGCGGCGGCCCTAGCGATCCTTCGCCATCGCCTGCCACTTCTTCGCCAACGCCGGGTCCGCCAGCGCCTTGATAAACAACCCGCCCACCACGGATCGCGCCTGAAAGCTTTCCTGCGCGCCGCTGATCGTGTCGTACCAGTCCGTCATCGGCACCCGGCTCGGCGTGGCGTCGGCCCACTTGGCCAGCGGCGCCACAAACTGCCTGAACTGCTCCGGGGTGCCCATGGTCGCCGACCACAGCTCCCAATCGAGCTTGGTGTAGGTCTTGCGGCTGTCAAGCGGCACGCCGTAGGCGTTCTCGTGCGTCAGGTAGAACCGCAGCTCCGACTCCCGCAGACTGGGCGGGAACAGGTGCAGTCCCAGCAGGCTATCCCACACCAGGTTGTACTTCTGGCTCCACGTGCCCGGCTTGTCGAAGGCCAGCTTGGTGTGATCGCCATCGGCGGCCATGCTCATAAACTGCTTCACCATGCCCTCGGCCGAGGTCCGGTACTGCTGGGCAACTTCGTTGTGCCCTAGCCGCCGCGCCAGGTCGGCGTAAGCGCCAATGGCGTCGATGGCCTTGATGGAAAGGTTGGCGTTGTGCGCCAGATGCCCGGCGAAGTCATCGGTCGACAGCTGGTTGGCCGGGTCCAAACCCTCCTTGCGGAGGTAATCAGCCCACTTGCCGAGCAAAGGCCAGTACCGCTCGGCCAGGTGCGCGTTGCCCTCGGCCTGCGCAATCGCGTCGGCCAGGATCAGCATGTCCCCTGATTCCTCAACCGGCATCTGGTCTTCTTCGGTCCTTTCGCCTCCGCCGTACACCTGCCCGTCGGCCAGCGGCCAGGTACCCAGGTCGTGCGGCGAGAAAGGAAAGCGCCAGCGGGGCAGCTGCGCATAGTGCAGCACCGGCTCCACCTGCGCTTCCATCAGCGCCGGGTTAAAAAACAGCAGGATCGGCGCCTGCGGGTACATCACGTCCACGGTGCCGATGCAGCCGTTTGAGAAATCTTCCTTGCAAAAGTATTGCGGCTTGCCCTCGTTGTCCGCCGCTAGCTCGCAGGCCGCCAGCGACTCGCGATACGACAGGTTGCCGAGGTACGCGTAGTCCGCGCCGCCGGTGCCGGTCAGGTCTGTGGTCAGCTGCCCGTCATACTGGCGTCCCCGCGCGTCCAGCACGCTGTAGCCTTCTTCTGCCTCGTTCAACATCCCAGACACCGTTTGGCCGTTGCGATCCCAGTACGAGCGCAGCCGCTGGTTCAGGTATTCCAGCACGAACCCCTCGGTGTAGCTCACCAGCACATGCTCTGCCGCGGGCGCGCTTCCGACCGAGCCCAGGTGCATCACCGCGTCCAGGTGCGCGGCCCCGTCGCGGGGCGCTGCCGGCATTTCCATGTCATCGGTCGCGCTCACGGTCCCGTTCTTTGCAAAGCTTTCCAGTGCCGGGCGCAGGTCTGGCCCGCCGATCGCTACCGCGTCCGCGTGTTCGCCGTGCGGGACGCCCAGGTGAAAGTAGCCCCAATCCACGCGGAGGTTGTCCCCACGCTTGTCCAGCACCCGCTGGTCGCGCGAGCCCACGTTGAGCACCGTCATCGAGCCGGTTTCCGAGCGGCCCCAGGTCACCGCGTCCGCCTCGGTGTTGACCGCGAGGATGGGCGAAACATCAAGCATGGCATCGACCGTATGCTGCGCGCCATCGAGCGAGTGCGCGGTCCAGGTGATAAAGGTCACGGGCCGTGACAGCAGCGACATGTCCTGAGGAAACGCGGGCGTAAAGAAGCTCAGCTGCAGCTCGATGCCCGCGCCCTGAAAGGTATAGGTCGTGTGCGTCGCCTCGACCGATACCGCGGTTTGCGGCAGCGCGTCCATTCCGCGTGGCTGATTGCCCATGATGCGGAAGGCTTTCCCATCCACACGCACGAGGCTCGTCAGGGGCTGCGGCGAGCCGGTCCAGTGGCGCGTGGGCCCGTCGGTCAGCTTGTCGAAGTCGGACCAGATCGAGAAGTACGGATTATGCGTAACCAGGGGCACAGCCGGCGGGCGGTGCTGCGGCTGTTGCGCCTCGAGTTGCGCCTTTAGGAGACCGGCACAGGCAAAAAGACACAGAAACAAAATGCAGCGAAGCGGGGAGCGGCTCATGGCCCACCATCATAAGTCCTTTTGCCCCTGCCTGCCCGCGCAGGCCGCGCACAGGCAGTGCCGCCGCAGGTAGTCCCAGGAGTAGATCCCGCTGGTGTGCCCGTCGTTCCACGTAAAAGAAATGGCATAGCGGCCCACCTGCTGCGCGGCGTCCGGGCGCACCGGCGGCTTGTACATCGGGAGCAGCGCCAGCGGTTGCGGTCTCCCTTCGCCCGGGGCGCGCCCGTCCTTTTCGCGTTCGTCATGGCAGGTTGCGCAGGGGCAGGCATCCCGGAGCCAGCGAAAGCTCCAGCGGCTGTGATGCCCATCGCGCCAGTCAATCTCCAGGCCCGTGCCCTCGGTCTTCAACACCCGCACCTTCACGGGTTCCGTGCTTTCGCGCGGCAGCGGGGCATGCTCGGCGTCCGCGCGCCTCGCCTGCTCCTCGGTAAGGAGACGAAATCCTTCGTGGCTCATAGCTTTCTCTGCCCTAAGCCTACCAGCGCGTCCATTACAGGCCGCCGTTGCGCCAGAAGAAGTACCCCGCCATCGCGAAGCCAAGCACGGTGACCATCGCGCGCATCCACTGCGCATTCGCGAGGCGCGCGCCCCGGCCGCCTGCGTAGCCGCCAACCGCGCCGGTGGCCATCATCAGCAGGCAGTGCTGCCACAACACCTGCTTTTCAAACACAAACAGCAGCACCGCCGTCCCATTGGCCACCGTGGTGGTCACGACCTTGAGTGCGTTGATCTGGTTGATGTTTTCACTGCCGAACAAGGCCAGCAGCGACATGACCAGAAAGCCCGCCCCCGCGCCGAAGTAGCCGATGTAGAGGGTTACGACGACGGTGCCAAGCAGCAGGGGCAGCAGAAACGGGCGCACCGCCTCGACCGGTTCCGCAGGCATCGGTTTGCCGCGTGCGCGCCCCGCGAGCCATCGGGCCAGCGGGGTGGAAACGGCAAACAGGCTCGCTGCGCTCAGCAGCAGCCACGGCACCAGATGAAGAAACGCCCGTTGCCCGGTGTGCAGCAGAACCAGGCCGCCGCCTGCGCCGCCCACCGCCGCGGCAAGCGCGAGCGGCAGCAGCAGATGCCGGTTGTGCTCCAGGTCGCGCCAGTACGCGGCGATCGAAGTGAACTGCCCCGGCCACAGAGCTACGGTGTTGGTGGCGTTGGCCTGGATCGGCAGCACGCCAAGGTTGAGCAGCGCAGGGAAGGACAGAAACGAGCCGCCGCCCGCAACCGCGTTCAGCAGCCCTGCGAGGAACGATGCAAAGCAAAGCCAGACCGTGCGGCCGTTCCATGCCATCCCGGCCGCGAGGCTCATCGGTTTCCTCGACCCTCAGGCAGTGCGTCGGCGAGCACAGGCGTGGCCGCCATCAGGGCCTGTGTGTACGGGTGCGCGGGTGCGGCAAGCACCTGGGCGGCGGGCCCCAGCTCCAAGAGCTTGCCCGCGCGCAGCACGGCGATCTCGGTGGCCAGGTAGCGCACCAGCGGCATGGAATGCGTGATGAACAGGTAGGTGAGCGCGAACTCCTTCTGCAGCGCGCGCAGCAGGTTGACCACCTGTGCGCCCACGCTCACGTCGAGAGCCGAAACCGGCTCGTCGAGCACCAGCACCTCCGGCCGCAGCGCCAGCGCCCGCGCGATGTTGATGCGCTGCCGCTGGCCGCCCGAAAACTCATGCGGGTAGCGGGCGAGCGCCGAGCTGTCGAGGCCCACGGTGCCGAGCAGCTCGCGCGCAGCCGCCTCCAGCGCCCCTTTGCTGCGGGCCGCCTCGTGCTTGTGGATCTGGAATGGTTCGGCCAGGATGTCGCGCACGCGCATGCGCGGGTTGAGCGCGGCATAGGGATCCTGAAACACGGGCTGCATGCGCCGGCGAATCGCGCGCATCGCGCCCGAAGATGCCGTCGTGACCGGCTGGTCCGCAAAGGTGACGGTTCCCCCGGATGGGGCGACCAGGCCCAGGACCATGCGTGCGATTGTGCTCTTGCCCGAGCCGGACTCGCCCACCAGCCCCAGCGTTTCTCCGCGCCGCAGCGTAAAGGAAACGTCGTCGACCACCGTGGCCGCACCGCGGCCGCCTGCGCGCGGATAGGCTTTGACAAGATGCGCGGCTTCGATCAGGGCCATCCCATCAGCCTAGCAGTCGTGTTGCGCCAGGGATGGGCACCGGTTACAGTATGGGCGGCTACCAACCGGAGAACCCCCATGCTCAAGTTGTCTCGCCGCCATCTTCTCGGCATTAGCCCTGCCGTCGCCGCCACCCTGCCAACTCTCTTTTCCCCGCGCGCCGCTGAAGCGCAGATCCCTATCCCCGGCACGCTTGGGGATGAGCTTCAGGCCCTGATCACCTCCATCGAACAGGGCTTTCTTTTCCAGGCCTACATGATGGACGCCTACGCCGGTGGCGCCACCGTGCGTTTGTGCCAAAGCTACAGCGACCAGGCGCTCGGCGCCGTGGCCTTTACCTATGACAACGCCGTGGCCATCCACGCCTATCTGGCGCGCAATCATGCGGAGGAAGGCGATCTGCAGCGTGCCGAAGTGCTGGGCCAGGGCTTGCTGTACGCGCAAGCCAACAACTTCCCGGTCAACGATGGCCGCTTCGCACAGGCTTACTTCGTCAACCAGCCGGCCGCCGACGGCAGCGGCGCCTACATCACGCCCGCAGCCGCGCCCTACTTCTTCTACGGAAGCGCAGTGGGCGACCAGGCCTGGGCGGGCATGGCGCTTGCCCAGCTTTACCGGCTGACCAACAACACCCAGTACCTGAACGGCGCGCTTGCCGTGGCCAACTGGATCGTTAGCAATGCGTACAACACGCAAGGGCCGGGCGGCTACGCTTTCGGCACCACCATCAACGCGCAAAACCAGTCCGTCCCTTCAACCAACGGCAAGTCGACCGAGCACAACATCGACACCTTTGCGTTTTTCACGATGTTGAACCTGCTCACAACTGGCGGGTCGGCGAGCAACGGCGCCCCCTGGGCCGCGCTCGCGCAGCACGCGCTCGGCTTTTTGGAAGCGATGTTTAACCCCGCCGGGCCGTACTTCTACACGGGCACCCTCGGCGACCAGGTCACCCTCAACACCGCGCCCATCCCGGAAGACTGCCAAACCTGGTCGTACCTGGCTACGCTTACCTCCGTCTCGCAGGGTACGGTGGACTGGGCGCTCAACAATCTCCAAACCACCGACACCGCTGCGGCGCCGCGCTCCAAGCTGACCGGAGCGCAAAGCGTACGCGGGCTCGTGTTTGACACGGCGAGCCTGACCACGGCCGCCGGCGACCCAAACGCAGTGTGGCTGGAGGGCACGGCGCATACCGTTGCGGCGCTTGGGGCACGGGCCTTGCGCGGCGCCAACGGGCTCGCCGGGAGCTATGCGGACCTCCAGTCGGCCGCGGCCCTGGTCACCCAGTGCATCCAGGCGCAGGTGCAGCTGGGCGCCGGGCAAACGGTAAACGGCCGGCCCATCCCGCTCGGCTACGGCCTCGTCGCGTCCACCAGCGTGCTCGACACCGGCTTCGGCTACACGTACGGGCCTTCGCTCCATATCGGCGCGACCGGCTGGTACCTGCTCGCCGGGCTTGCTGGGAACCCTTTTCAGCTGGGCTACCGCGCGATCCTGTAAGCGCGCGCCTTGCCTGGGCGGCACGCTTCCATCCGGACCCCGGACGGGCGTGCCGCTACAGCTTGGGGTGCAGCTTGTTGAAGCCGGTGGCCTGCTCGTAGGCCCGGGCAAGCAGCAGGGCTTTCGCGTCCTGGTAGTGCGCGGCCAGAAACGTCAGGCTGACAGGAGTGCCGGGTCCGCCAATCGAGTCGTCGTCGCCCGTGTCCACGTGCGGGCTTACCGGCGCGTCCGCCCCTCGCAAGCCGTTCGGCACAATCACGGCAGGGTGCCCGGTCAGGTTGGTGGCCAGCAACTGCTCCCCGCCGCTTGGCGCCACGAGGACGTCCACCTGCTCAAAAAGCTTCGCAACCTGCGCAATGGCAAGCGAGCGCGCCCGGTTGGCCTGGATGTACTCAACCGCGGGATACAAGCGCGCCACGCGGAAGCTGTTTGGCCAGTCATAAGGCCCTTGCGCGGTCAGCAGCTTGTCGCGGCCGGTCGTCGTCAGCTCGTCAAAGGCAGCCGCGGCTTCGGCGGTCAGCAGCGGCACCATCGCCCCGTACGGCAGCTTCGGCAACTCCAGGGGTTGAAGCCGCACCCCCATGCTCCGCAGCTTTTCAAGGGCGTTTGCATCGTAGCGGTGATCGTAGCGGCGTCGCGCGTCGGCGGCCACCCGCTCGGCAGCGCGTTTGGCGGCCTGCTTTTCCTCGGCTTCGGTACGCGGCGCGCTTGCCTCCTTGCCGCCTGCTTCCACCGCCGGTTTCGGCGCGGCGAAGGCGCTTTCGAGGTAGCCGACGCGCAGGCCGCGCCAGTCCGCCTCCCCATCCCAGCCGAAGGCCGCCTCGCGCACCGAGCTGTCGTGCCCATCCGGCCCGTAGATCGCGCCCAGCACCGCCGCCAGATCCTCCACGCCCCGGCAGATCGGCCCCAGCTTGTCCATCGTCCAGCTCAGCGCCATTGCGCCCGTCCGTGGCACAAAGCCAAAGGTCGGCCGCAGCCCGCTGACCCCGCAGCGGGTGGATGGCGAGGAGATCGACCCCAGCGTTTCCGAGCCGATCGAGAACGCCACGCAGCCGGCCGCGGTGGCCGAAGCAGGACCGGCCGAGGACCCGCTCGAGCCCTGCCCGGGGTTCCAAGGGTTGCGGGTGCGCCCGCCAAACCACACATCGCCCATGGCCAGCGCGCCCAGCGTGAGCTTGGCGACCAGGACTGCGCCGGCCGCGTCCAGCCGCTCGACCACGGTGGCGTCCCGGTCAAAGCTCTGGTGCTCAAAGCCGCCGGCGCCCCAGGTAGTCGGGTATCCCTTGACCGCCAGCAGATCCTTGGCGCCCCACGGCAGCCCGTGCAGGGGCCCGCGATACCGGCCTTTCGCGAGATCGGCGTCGGCCTCGCGTGCCTTGCCGAGCGCGCGCTCTTCGGTCAACGTCACCACGAAGCGTAGCTGCGGGTCGTAGCGCTTCAGCCGGGTCAGATACATTTCCGTAAGCGCCACCGAGCTGATTTTCTTTCTTCGCAGCAGCGCGCCGAGTTCCATCGCGGTCAGAAACGCAAGCGCTTCCGGGTTGTTCGGCATCGTGCTTACGGACGGCGCCGGGCTGTAACGCGCCGGCTGCCGGGCTGTTTCGATCCGCGTGCCGGGCGGCAGGGGATCAAACACAAACGCCGGCGCCACCGAGTTAGGGAGGTGAAGGGCCCGCACCGCGCCGTAGGCTTCGCGCTGCTCGCCCAGCGCCTCGACCATCATCGCCCGCTGCCCTGGTTCAATCACTACCCCGGCCAGTGCGGCCGCCTGCTCGATCATCTCTGCCGTTACCGGCTTCAGCTTGGGTTCCCCTCCGGCATCGAGACCGGCCGGCGAAGCAGCCAGGGCATAGAGCGCGCCCGGAAACAGGGTACCCGCCCAGCCAAAATGGCCGGTGATGGCGAGAAACGAGCGGCGAGTCAGGGGCATGGGCGGCGTTTCTCCAAGGGTTCCCAGGGTTTGTGCAGGGTTTTCTCCAGAAAGCAAAAGCGCAGTATCCCACGAGCCGGGAGCTGCCCACCAGATTCTTCGAGCACCCTCCCCGGTTCCCCTGGCCCTGGGGGGGAGCGGGTCTGGTTGACCGATTGTGCCCTCATCCGCTACACCCGTAGGGAGGCTTGTTGCACCCGCCTCAGGAGGACACTGGATCAATGAGGATCGCTGGGTTGCTTGCCCGTATTCTGCTGGGGCTCATGTTTACCGTGTTCGGGCTCAATGGCTTTCTTCATTTCCTGCACATGAAGGGCGGGCCCATGTCGCCCCTGGCCATGCAGTACATGGGAGCCATCGCTCAGTCGCACATGATCGAGGCCGCCTTTGCCGTGCAGCTGGTGACCGGGCTCATGCTGCTGGCCGGTGTGTTTGTGCCGCTGGCGCTGGTTCTGCTCGGACCGGTTCTCGGCAACATCCTGCTGTTTCACCTGACCATGGCGCCCAGCGGGGTCCTCAACGGGCTGGTGGCCCTCCTGCTCTGGCTGGTTGTGTTCTGGAGCGTCCGGTCGAGCTTTGCGGGGCTGTTTCGCGTGCGCGCGCCTGAGCTCAGGGGTTAACCTGCCCCCTCGGTTCAGCCACGACGCGAAACTCAACGCTTTTGCGGTGCCCGCCAAAGCGCCGGTTGAGGTACTCGAGCACGGGGTCCTCGGCGTACAGGTGCAGCAAGAGCCCGGCCGCAACGGAAAGGCTTACGGCGAGAATGCAGCCAGGCGGCCAGTCGATGCGCAAGGCCGGCAGGTGCGGCACCAGGATCCTTTGGAGGGCGTACTCGCAGTAGGGATGGATGAGGTACAGCACATAGCTGGCGTCGCCGACCAGGATCAGCGGCGTCCATCGGGTGTCCCACCCGCCCTGCGACAGCAGGGAGGCGCTCAAAACCGTCAGGGTGCTGAGAACGCTGTACACCCCCGCTTCGGCGATGTGCGGCATGGCCGGCCGGACCCCCTGCATGTACGCGAGGGCCGCAACCGCCGCAAGCAGCAGCAGCAGGGACCCGGCGCGCCATCGCTCGGCGCTCGCCGCGGAAACGCGCTTGGCCGCGTGATACGCCAGAACCCCCAGGGGAAAGTCGAGCACAAAACCTTCGCTGAAAAAGGTCGTCCATGCTCCTCCCCTGCCGAAGAGCAGCGCCGCGGCGTGCACAGCCACAATGACCACGCTCGGTAGCAGCAGCGGCCGGCGCGGCACCAGCGCGAGGCTCAGGGCGATCAGTAGATAGAAAAACATCTCGTAGTTCAGGCTCCAGCCCACAAACAGCAGGGGACGGACAATGCCCGGCGACTTGAAAAAGGGGATAAAGAACAGGCTCTTGAGCAGCTGGCCGTAGCTTGCGCTGGTGCTGCCCATCAGGGCGGGGAAGCGCAGAGCCGCCAGAAACAGCAGCACGGTAAAAAGCCAGTACGGAGGGACGATGCGGATCAAGCGCCGGCGGAGGAAGTAGCGCGGATTGGTTTCGCAGATCCGCGCCATGATGTAGCCGCTGAGCGCAAAGAAGACTTCCACGCCAAAGGACCCGATCGGTTTGGCATGCGGCACCACGTAGCCGGTGTGAAAGATCACAACCGCAAGGGCGGCAAAGGCGCGCAGGGCTTGGAGGTTGTTGATCTTGGTTTGGACCCCGGCCACATCGTCCTTCCCCCTGTGCGTACCAGGCCGCGCCGCGGTTCCCCTGCCTGCTGCGCCCCATGCCCCCGGCTGCAAGGCTAGATGTCGAGGTTTTTCACATCCAGGGCATTGTCTTCGATAAACTTCCGCCGCGATTCCACGTCCTCGCCCATCAGCGTGGTGAAGATGGTTTCCGTTTCCGCGATGTCCTCAAGCCTGACCGAAAGCAGGGTCCGGCGGGCCGGGTCCATGGTAGTTTCCCAAAGCTGCGGCGCCGTCATTTCGCCCAGGCCCTTGTAGCGCTGGACCTGGTACTCCCTGCGGCCCTGGTCGATGACGTACTCGAACAGCTCGGCCGCGGTGCGCTTGGTCACCGGTTCGTGCGAGGTCCGGCCCTGCCGCTTGGGCGCCGGCCGGCCTGCTTCGGCCTCCCCGGTGGTTTCCGTGTCGGTGTCCTCGGGGTCCGGCTCGGGCGGCGCCGCGGCCTTGCCCGCGTACTCGATGGTGAAGGGCCCTTGCAGCTGCTCCCGCAACTGCGTGTACTTGCCCATCATCTGCCGGTACTCGGGGGTCGACGCAAGCTTCCAGTCCAGCTTGCGGGGCGCGCCCTGCGCATCCAGGTAGCTTACTGACCAGGTTTGGTGCTCCTCATCGAGCGCCGGGGCGGACACCGCTTTGAACTGGTAGTTGGGAGCGATCCGCTGCAGCCCGGCGTGCAAGGCGGCAAGCTTGGCCGGAGGCTCGCCCTGCCCTTCGAAATGAGCGCGGCGCAGCAGCTCCGCTTCGGCCAGCAAACCGATGACCTCGTCGTTGCGGATACGGCGGTTGACCTTCTCGAAGAACCCCAGGTATTCGTTCAGCTGCCCCATGAACCGGGTAAGCGCCGCGCCTTGCAGCTGCCCTTTGGGCGCCGGGGGCTCGGTCCCGTTCGGGACGGAACCGTACTTGACCACCATGCCCTCGGAAGCCCGCTTCACCATCACGTCGACGAACTCGTGGTCGTCCTTGATGTACTGCTCGAACCTGCCCTTCTTGATGCGGTAGAGCGGCGGCTGCGCAATGTACACGTGGCCGCGCTTGATCAGCTCCTGCATGTGCCGGAAGAAAAAGGTAAGCAGCAGGGTGCGGATGTGCGAGCCGTCCACGTCGGCATCCGTCATCAGGATGATCTTGCCGTAGCGCAGCTTGGACGGGTCAAAATCTTCCTTGCCGATGCCGCAGCCAAGCGCCGTGATCATGGCCCGGATTTCCTCGTGGCCCAGCATCTTGTCGTAGCGGGCCTTTTCAACGTTGAGGATCTTTCCCTTGAGCGGCAGGATGGCCTGGAACTTGCGGTCTCGGCCCTGCCGGGAAGTCCCGCCGGCCGATTCCCCCTCCACCAGGTACAGCTCGCAGCGATCCGGATTGCGCTCAGAACAGTCGGAAAGCTTGCCCGGCAGCCCGCCGCCGTCGAGCGCGCCCTTGCGCCGGGTCAGGTCGCGGGCCTTGCGCGCGGCTTCGCGCGCCCGTGCCGCGTCAATCGCCTTGTTGATGATCCGCTTGGCGACGGCTGGGTTCTGCTCAAGAAACATGCCCAGCTTTTCATTCACCAGCGCCTGCACGGTGCCGGCAATGTCCGAGTTCAACTTGCCCTTGGTTTGCCCTTCAAACTGGGGCTGCGGCAGCTTGACGCTGACGACCGCGACCAGGCCCTCGCGCACGTCATCGCCGGAAAGGTTGGGCGCGTCCTTGAACAACCCGAGCGCCTGGCCGGCTGCGTTGATGGTGCGCGTCAGCCCGGTGCGGAACCCCGAAAGGTGGCTGCCGCCATCGACCGTGTTGATGTTGTTGGCAAAGGTGAACACTGTTTCCGAGTAGGCATCGTTGTACTGAAGCGCGATCTCCATGTCGACGCCATCCCGGATCGCTTCCATCACAATCGGCTGCTCGTGGAGCACGGCCTTGCCTTTGTTGATGTGCCGGATAAATTCGGCTATGCCGCCCGCGTACTTGAAATCCGAGCGCTTCGACTCGCCCGTCTTCGGATCAAGCGTGCGCTCATCAACCAGGGTGATGGCCAGGCCTTTGTTGAGGAAGGCCAACTCGCGCAACCGCTGCGCCAGTGTGTCGTAGTTGTACTCTGTGACGGAAAAAATTGACCGGTCGGGTAGAAAGTGCACCTTAGTGCCGCGCCGCTTGGAGGTTCCTACTTCCCGCAGCTCCGAGATAGGTGCGCCCCGCGAGTAGTCCTGCTCGTAGGTATGTCCGTCGCGCCAGATTTCCACGTCGAACGCCTCGGAAAGCGCGTTCACGCAGGACACGCCTACCCCGTGGAGGCCGCCGGACACTTTGTAAGTGGACGCGTCAAACTTACCACCGGCATGTAGTTTTGTTAAAACCACCTGCACCGCAGGCATCCGCTCGCCATTGTCCAACGTTTTTGTGTCAACGGGGATTCCGCGGCCATCATCGATCACGGTGACCGAGTTATCGACGTGAACAAGGACGTCCACATGCTTCGCATACCCGGCCAGCGCTTCATCGACGGAGTTGTCCACTACCTCGTACACCAGATGGTGCAGGCCCTGCTCCCCGGTAGAACCGATGTACATAGCCGGGCGGAGACGCACCGCCTCCAGCCCTTCCAGCACTTTGATATTGTCACTGGTGTAAGTGCCCTGCAGGGATGGTGCGGCAGCGGGGATTTCAGGCGTGAGGGACCGATCATTCAGAGACATGCAACTCCAAGGTGAGGGAGGGACAACAAAGTATCACGGGTGAAGCTCGGCGCTTGAAACGCCGCTACCTAGTTGATTTTCTTATGTTACCATCCAGCCGCCGGGAAGGGGTATCGGGAACCGAAGCGCAAACCATGTGCCTTCCGTAACGGTACTTATGGATTCTTTCACTACACTTTAGTTTTATAGCCATTGCGTAATAGGCGTTTAGGAGCTTACTTTCACGAAGAGGCGAACTCTGTTGCATATGGAACAGACTGAACCTTGTTGAACATTATCCCATCATGGAGATTTACAAGATGAAAAAAACACTTCGCGCCCTCGTGTTTATGCTCGTTGCTGGTGGTATGTTCGCCGTTGCGGCGAACAGCTTCGCCGCGCCTGCCCCGCATACGCAGACCGTGCCCTACATTCCAAAGTGGGAGTCCTAGCCAGCTGCTTTCCGACCCTGTTCCTGATCGGGAGTTGCGGGTCTCAGGACGCCGATATGTATATTGAGACCCGCACTTGACTCGGACCTCTACTCTCGCCTTCCTTTCCAGTGCCGAGCCGCTTGGCTGGCTTTGTGTGTTGCTTGCGCTGTACTTCGGATGGAGCGGCAGGGTCGCCCCCGGGCGTGACCCCCACCGTGCTGCACCACCCCGCCAGGAGGAAACTGTCTCCGATTACCGCGCGTTGGGCGTGCTGGTGATCATCAAGCTCCTGGAATCCCTCCTGTATCTCAGCCTTTCGAGGCACATCCTGCCCCTCAACCTGTCAGCCCAGGCTGTTCGCCTCATCTACGCTACGTCCTATTGGACGCTCTACATCCTTTCGACCATCTGCGTCTTTTTTGTCATGGGGGCCATCCTGCGCAGCAGCCTTCAGCCTTTGCACGGACTGGCATCGGCTGCGCTCGTGATCTTTCGCTGGGCCGCGATCCTGGCTTTGTTTATCGCGCTTGCCGCGCACATCCCCATCTTTGGCGTGCCCAACCTGTTTCACTGGCTCGACGAGGTGAGCGTGTCGTTTATGCTCTGCGTGTGCAGCTTTGAGATTTCGCTGCTTGTGGTGATCACCATGCAGCTGGGGCGGCTGGGTATGTACCTGCGCAGCCGTCCGGTCGGCGTCGCGATCGGGCTCACCATGCTGGGCTGCATGGATCTTCTGTCCGCCGTGACCGTGAACCTTCCCCCGCGCACCGCTGAGCTGGTCGGCAGCGTGGTGGAATCCGTGATCCTGCTGGCGCTGCTGATCTGGATCGTCTATATCGTGTTGCCGGAGCCCAGGCGGATGGCCCCGGCCCTGTCGCCGGCCTCAAAGCTCATGCGCTGGAATGAGATTGCCCTGCGGCTGGGAGGCAACAGCCGGCCGACCGAAACGGTGCCATTTATCTCTGCCGTGGAGGCGCAGGTGGACGAGATCCTGGCCAAGCACAACATCGGCAACATCGGGAAGAGCTGAGGACGGAGGGTCTGGAACGGCCCCAAAGAAAAGCAGGCACACCTTGCCCGGCCGGCCCCTGGCCCGCCTGCCCCGGCGCCGTCTCGGCGGTTAGTCTGCCGCGACTTCCCCGGCCGCCGCGGCGGCGAGCGGCTCAATAGCCACGAAACGGCCCGTTCTTCCCCGGTCCACAAACTTCACGCGCCCGTCGATCTTGGCGAACAGGGTGTCATCGCTGCCGATCCCAACATTCAACCCCGGCTTCAGGCGGGTGCCGCGCTGCCGCACCAGAATGGAGCCGCCCGTGACCACTTCGCCGCCGAACTTCTTCACGCCCAAGCGTTGGGCGTTCGAGTCCCGGCCGTTCTTGGAGCTGCCCAGTCCTTTTTTATGTGCCATGGTCCCCTTCCGTTCCGAGCAGCCAGGCGCGCCTAGGCCCCGTAACTTTGCCCGTTTACCTGGATTTCGTTGATCCGCACTTCCGTAAAGCTTTGCCGATGGCCCTGGAGCTTCTTGTACTGCTTTTTGCGCTTGTAGTGGAAGACCAGAATCTTTTCGCCGCGCCCTTCGCCCACGACCGTGGCCAGTACCTTGGCGCCCTCGCCCGGCACCGCTACCGAGCCGGCGTCGCTTGAAAAAGCAAGCACATCGGCGAACTCAATCGCCCCACTCTCATCGGCCGTGAGTTTTTCTACCTTGACGACGTCGCCGGGAGCGACGCGATACTGCTTCCCGCCGGTACGAATCACCGCGTACATACACATTCCTCTCGGACAGCACGCTGTTTTCAAGCGGCCTCTGTTCTTTTCGGGCAACACGCCTTCCCGGATGCACCCCAGGCCTGGTTCACGTGGTGTGGGAAGTCTCCGGGATTGCCTGGACGGAGCACAGGCGGCGTACGGGCGCGTGATCCAAGTCTAGCGTCCGGATAGCCGGAGGTCAAACCGGCACCAGCCCAGGCGCACCTACCGGGTCGCCGGGGTCGCCGGGGTCGCCGACCGGCGCGACGCGCGCGCTCCCCAGGGGCGCACCCGCCAGCTCTTCTCCGCGGACTGAAAGAGGAAAACACCCAGGATCGCGATCAGCGGCTCAAACGGGTGCCGAAACCGGGCATGCACGGTCACAAAGTAGTAGAGCAAGGGCAACAGGACGAAACACCACGCAAACAGCCCGGCTGCCGGTACGCGCCGGCGCAGCGCCAGCAGCAGCCCCAGCAGGCCGGCGATGGAGGTGAACTGGTAGTTGAGGTTGCGGCCGTATTCCACATACGCGGCGTCATCTTCGGGGTGAGGCACGCTGAACCAGAAGAAGTAAACCCGCTTCGCGCTCAGCAGGAAAAAGCGAGGCCAGTCCTCGCGAATGATGCTCTTCGCCTTCTCGCCGCGCAGGCGCACATACGCGACCTCGCCCATGGCGCGATACAGTTCCAGCTGCCGGAGGCTTTCGCCCGGATGGTTGTACTCCATAAGCAGGCCGACCGCGCCCGGACCATTGCCAAGGTAGAGTTCCGCGCCAAAATTGCCGCGCAGCGGCACAAAGTGGTGAAAGGCTTCCCAGTTGCGCCAGCTCCAAGGAACCACCAGCAGCAGGCAGACCAGCGCACCCAAACCGGCATGGCCCAGCTGCCGGGGCCACGCCCGGCCCGCGCCCAGCAGCACCCAGATCCCGGTGACCGGCAGCATGATGCAGATTTCCGGGTTGGACAGCGCAAGCAGTCCCCACAGGAGCCCGAAGCAGGCCCACCGGAGCCAGGTTTGTTCCTGGTTGCCCCCGGCGGGCTCGCCCACGCCGCGCATGCGCAGGGCCAGCACCAGCACGGAGGAAAACAGAAACGTGGTCAGGGTCATCTCCCAGATCCACTTCACCGCGTACTGCATGGCCGCCGGGTACAGCGCCCAAATCCACGCCGACCAGCGCGCCACGCGGAGGTCGAAGCAGCGCGCGGCGATCTCCCACACGTTGCGCACCACCAGCGCGTTCAGCACGCAGTTGAGGCTGAGCAGTACCCAGGCCGACAACGCCGTGTACACCCCAAACAGCTTGAACACGCCCGCGATCAGCAGCGGGTACGCCGGCGTCACCCAGGCCGTGGGCCCGGTGTGCCCGTTGAAGGGATCGGCGTAGCCGTAGCCGGTTACCATGGCCCGGGCAATGCGGGCCATCTCCCAGCCAAAGCCGAAGTGGTCGTTGTAAGGCCGCACCCGCCAGGTGTGGGCCACCGTCATGTACACGATCCGGACGCTCAGCGCGAGGAGGAACAGGGACCAGGGAGCGGTGTATGCGTGCCGCCGGGAAGCAGGCTGGGGGAAAACGGCCACAGCGCGATTGTACGTTCCAGCCCTTGGCGCTAGTCTGCGGGTGAGTCGGCTGTCTGCGGCCGGGTCTGCGGCCAACTCTGCGGCAGGGTCTGCGGCCGGGTTTGCGGCCGCACGAAGCAGGCACTCTAGACAAGGAGAAGCGTATGCCGCTCGCCCACTCGCCCGCGCTCCCGAACAAGAGTGCGCCGGCCGGCGAGATCCCATCCCGCTTGCGATCCCTTGACCTGCTCCGCGGCATGGCGATCGCCGGCATGATCCTGGTGTTAAACCCCGGCAGCAGCACCGCCGTGTACCCGCAGCTCGAGCACGCCGGCTGGGAGGGCGCGACCGCGACCGACATGATCTTTCCCACCTTTCTGTGGGTGGTGGGCGCGGCGCTCCCGTTTTCGCTGGCCGCGCAGCAGGCACGCGGGGAGACGGGCAGGCAAACCTGCGTGCGTGCCCTACGCCGTGCCGTGCTGCTCTTGCTTCTTGGCCTCCTGCTCAACGGCTTTCCCGGGTACCATCTCCGCACCCTGCGCATCCCGGGTGTTCTGGAGCGGATCGCCCTGTGCTACGGGGCGGCGGCTCCCTTGGCGCTTCGCCTCCGCGGCGAGCCGCGCCCCGGCCGGCAGGTGCTCGTCGCCGCCGGGCTGGCTGGGCTCCTGTGGGCCGGGTATGCCGCGCTCCTGGTCGCGGTTCCTGTGCCTGGGTACGGCGCCGGGCACCTGGATCCACTCCGCAGCCTCCCGGCCTTTGTGGACCGCGCGGTCTTTACGCCGGCACACCTTTGGCCTCAGGGCGTAGTGCCCGGCCACGGGGTCGCCTTTGATCCCGAAGGACTCCTGTCCACCCTGCCGGCGCTCGGCACCACCCTGGCCGGCATGGCAGTCGGCTACTGGGTGCGCGAGGCCGGGCGCCGGCAGCGCGTGGCCCTGCACCTGGCCGCCGCGGGTACGCTGCTGCTTGGCGCCGGGCTTGCGCTTTCGCCGTTGCTGCCGGTGATCAAAAAGCTTTGGACACCCTCCTTTGCGCTCCTGGCCGCCGGCGTCAGCACCCTGCTCTTTGCCGGGCTCTACGCGGTGGGGGAAGCCCGGGGCCGCAGACTCTGGACGCCGTTGCTCGTCTTCGGCACCAACAGCATCCTGGCCTTTTGCCTGTCAGGAATGCTGATCGGTCTCCTGCAAACCATCCAGGTCCACGGCCAGACGCTGCAGGGGATCCTCTACGGGAAGCTGTTTGCGAGCTGGCTGCAGCCCCGGGCTGCGTCGCTCAGCTACGGCCTGGGAGCGGTTCTGGTCAACGGGCTGCTGCTGTGGCCTTTCTACCGCCGTCGCATCTTTTTCCGGCTTTGAACTGGCACTGAACGGCCTTCACTGGCTTTCGACCGGCCCCGACCGGACCTTGACCGGACCCTGGCCGGCCCTGACCCGCTCCGACCGGCTTTCCGAGTCCTTCCCGGGGTGCCGGGGTGCGAAAGGGGGAGGACCCCCGGGCAGCACTTGGAAGGCGCAACTGCCAGCTACTTCGACCCGACCAGCACCTCGGTACTTGCTCCCGCGGGCCAGCCCGTGCAGAATCTTCCCTACGGAGCCGATAACCCTAACACAGTGTGCAGGAGGTTTTCGCCATGATCTCTCCCACGCATCCCTTGCGCCGCATCTTCGATGAGTTGGTGCGCGATTGTTTTCGCGACGTGCTGCCCCGGAACAACGGCGATGTCACGGCCTATATCGCCGACATGCTGACCGAGTTTTCCTCGACCGAAAAGCTCTACCCGGTGCGCGATGCCCAGGGTCGCCCTGTGCGCGAGATCGAAGCCCTCCTGCGTGCTTCTGACCCGGTTCACGGAACCGCGCACTCCTTTGACGACGAGCGCCGGCTGCGCAAGCACATAGGCGACTACCTGCTGTTTTCAGCCGGCATGGCTCCCCGCAACGCCGCCAGCCCGGAGCGGCTGGGCGCCATGGTGCGGGCCGGGCAGGAAAGCTACTGGGTGGTGGCCCAGTTCAACCTGTTTGAGTACGAGAAGGAAGCGCCCTTGTTTGCCCGGCTTAGCCGGTCTTTCGAGCCCTGCGTGCACGGGCTGCGGGAGGTGTACGGGCGTTTGCAGCGCAACCATCCACCGCTGCTGATGTAGCCCTCACCTGGTTTGCGTCAGCGCGGCTTGCAGCACTTCGGCGACCGCGCCCGGGGCTTCGTGCTGGATAAAATGCCCGACACCCGGCAACTCCACGCGTTCGTAGGGTCCCGTGAACCAGGCTTCCTGCCCCAGCGAGCCCTCCGCGTGGTTGCATGCGTCGGCAAGTCCGGTAAGGAACCAGGTGGGCACGGCAATGGCCGGCTTCCCGTTCAACCGGGCCTGCTGCCCGGCGTAGCGCGCAGCCCCGGGAGCGTTGCCGTAGCGGGTGCGGTAGTACGAAAGCACCGTGGCGATGAACTGAGGATTGTTCCAGGCCTCGGAGGCGCGGGTGAACTCCGGCCCGGCAAAGTGCCAGCCCGGGGACCAGAGCTGCCATAAGTACCGGCACAGCCCTGCCCGGTCGCGCGTGAGCGACTGCTCGCCTTGCGGGGTGTGAAAAAACCACTGGTACCAGTAGGCGCGCGCCTGGTCGTGCGGCAACTCGCCGGTTGCGCGATGGGCCACGTACTCGGAAGCAAGCCCGACAACAGCCCGCACCCGTTCCGGCCGGAGGACGGCCGCGGCATAGGCCGCCCGCGCACCCCAGTCATGCCCCACCACGACGGCGCGCTCGATCCCGAGCGCCTCAAGCAGGTTCAAAGCATCCTCGGCGAGCGCTGCGACTTCTCCCGATGCCGCCTCCGGATCGGTGATGGTGGTGGCCGCATGGCCGCGCAGCGACGGGGCGATGAAGCGCACGGGCTCGCCCTGCCACGCCGCTACCAAGGCCCGCCACCCCGCCGCACTGTCCGGAAAGCCGTGCAGCAGCAGGACCGGCGCACCGTGCGGGTCACCATATTCGGCGTACTCGGCGCGCAAGCCGGGGAGAAGCAGCGAAGGCACGCCGGTTGGATGCGGGTGCGCTTACCAGGGTTCGGCGCCGTTTTTTGAGAAGAAGCCGCCGCTCGGGCCGTCGGCCGGCAAGGTCGCCAGGTGCACCGTGGACACGGCTCCCTCTTCGACGGTTTGGGGGCCGCTGTGGCCGTTCAGGTCGGTCGCCGTGTAGCCGGGGTCGGCCGAGTTGACCTTGATCGGCGTATCCCGCAGCTGGTAGGCAAGCTGCACGGTAAACATGTTGAGCGCCGCCTTGGATGCGCAGTACCCGAGCACCTTGACGCCCGCGTACTCCCACGTGGGGTCGGCGTGGAGCGCCAGGGAGCCGAGGCCGCTCGATACATTCACAATGCGCCCGGCTGCCGAGTGCCGCAGCAGGGGCAGCATCGCCTGCGTCACCGCCACTGAGCCAAGGAAGTTCACCCTGAGTACGTGCTCCACCCCCGCGAGGTCCGCGGTCTCGGGCACTCCGTCCTTGCGATCGACCAGCCCGGCATTGTTCACCAGCACATCCAGCCGCCGGCTTTCGGCCTCCACGCGTTGCGCCGCGGCCTGGATGGTCGCGGGCTTTTCGAGGTCGATCTCGAGCAGGCGCACGTCGCCGCCCTCGGCGCGCAGCTTTTGCACGGCTCCTTCCCCCAGCTTCGGGTCGCGGGCGCCATCCACACGGTGCAGCCCCCCTGTGCAAGCTGTCGCGATACTTCAAACCCAATGCCCTTGTTGGCGCCCGTCACCAAAGCTACTTTTCTGTCATCCGCCATGCCGAGTTCTCCTTTGCCGTTGCTTCCGCGTCTATACTGCATTCGATGAAGCATCCTTCAGGTTTGGACCTTCGCATATGAGCCGCGCGCCGGCAAAGCAGCTTGAGCCAAGAAAGACGCCGGTGCAAACGCGTTCCGCCGTGACCGTCCACGCGATTGCCGAAGCAACGATTCAGGTTTTACTCGAGCGCGGCCCCGACCGTTTGACCACGACCCGGGTGGCGGCGAGGGCTGGTGTCTCGGTCGGCACGCTTTACCAGTACTTTCCCAACAAGCAGGCGCTGCTGTTTGCCGTCCTCGAAGACCACCTCGGCCGGGTGGCCGCAGCCGTCGAGCATGCCTCGAGCGCAAGCGAGCAGGCACCGCTTTCCGTCATGGTCGAGAAGGTGGTGACCGCCTTTATCGACGCCAAAATGCTGCGGGCCGACATCTCACTCGCCTTGTACGCGGTGGCTGCCGAGCTCGACGGCGCCCGGCTGGTCGCGCGCCTTGGCAGCAGAACCCAGCGGGCCCTGGCAAGGATGCTCGACACCGCGTCCGACGCGCACTTCGAAGACGCCGCGTTCACCGCGGGCATGATGCTGGCGGCCATGTCGGGCACGATCCGGGCGGTGTTTGAAGCCGGTGTCCGCCCGAAAGCAGTGCGCCGATTCCGGGCGGAGCTGCAGTTGATGTGCGAAGGCTACCTGCGGGCCGCGGCCAGGCCGGCTAAAGAATGTACCGGCTCAGGTCCTGGTCTCGCACAATGCTCGCAACCATCTGCCGCACATACTCCGGATCAATGATGACGACGCGCTCGTGCCCGGTCGGGATTTCCCGGTCCACCACCGGAAGCGGCGTGGTTGCCGCCCCATCGGTCGCCGCAACAGACAGGTCGAACACGCCCGCGGCCGTGCGCGGGGCTTTGAGGAGGTCGGGGGCCAAAAAGCTGATCTCGTCGAGCACGCGCTCCATGATGGTATGCAGCCGGCGCGCCCCGATGTTTTCGGTTTGCTCGTTGACGCGGAAGGCGAAGTTCGCCATCTCCGCCAGCGCTTCCGGCGTGAACTCAAGCTTGAGGCCTTCGGTTTCAAGCAGCGCGATGGACTGCTTGGTAAGCGACGCCTTGGGCTCGGTCAGGATGCGGATGAAGTCGTCCACCGTCAGCGAGTGCAGCTCGACGCGCACGGGGAAGCGCCCTTGCAGCTCCGGGATCAGGTCGCTCGGCTTGGTGACGTGGAAGGCGCCGGCCGCGATAAACAGGATGTAGTCGGTGCGGACCATGCCGTAGCGCGTGTTGACCGTGGTGCCTTCGACGATGGGCAGGATGTCGCGCTGCACCCCTTCGCGCGAAATGTCGGGCCCATGCCCGCCTTCGCGCCCGGCGATCTTATCGATCTCGTCGAGAAACACAATGCCCGAGGACTCCACGCGCTCCACCGCCACGCGCTGCACCTGGTCCATGTCGATCAGGCGGCTTTCTTCTTCCTGCACCAGGTAGTCGAACGCTTCGGCGACCTTCATCTTGCGCTTCTTGGTGCGCGGCCCAAACAGCTGCGGCAGCACGTCCTTCAGGTTCATGTCCGACGCGTCTTCCGGGGCGTTGCTGGTCACAATCTCAATCTGCGGCTCGCGCCGTTCGCGCACGTCAATCTCTACCGTGCGCTCGTCGAGCTTGCCCTCGCGGAACTGGTCGCGCAGCTTTTCGCGCGCCCGGGTGTAGGCGCTCGTGTCCGTTTCCGCTGCCGCGCTGATCGCTTCGCCTCCCGGCTCCCCGGTGTGGGGCGGCATCACGGCGACCTCACCCGGGGCGGGCGGCGGCAGCAGCAGATCAAGCAGGCGATCTTCCGCGTTCAGCTCGGCCTTGTCTTCTACCTCGTCCAGCTTTTCGTCGCGAACCATGTCGATCGCATTCTCGACCAGGTCGCGAATGATGGACTCCACATCGCGCCCAACATAGCCGACCTCGGTAAACTTCGACGCTTCCACCTTCAGGAATGGCGAGTTGGTGAGCTTGGCCAGCCGCCGGGCGATCTCGGTTTTGCCTACGCCGGTGGGCCCGATCATGATGATGTTCTTGGGCATGATCTCGTCCGCCACTTCGGGCGCGAGCTTTTGCCGGCGCATGCGGTTGCGCAGTGCCAGGGCCACGGCGCGCTTGGCGGCGCGCTGGCCCACAACATACTTGTCCAGCTCAGCGACGATCTCGCGCGGCGTCAGGTCTTCGAGCGCAAGCTCCTGGTCGTCGGCGGTTCCGGGTAGATAGATGGCCATGCGTGCCCTTACTTCTTCTCCGTGGGAGCAGCGGTAAGCTCTTCCACAAGAATGGTGTCGTTGGTATAGATACAGATTTTTGCCGCGATGTTGAGCGACTTTTCCGCGATGGCGCGCGCCGGCAGCTCCGTGTTGTCATACAGGGCGCGGGCTGCGGCCAGCGCGTACGAGCCGCCCGAGCCGATGGCCACAATGCCCTCGTCCGGCTCAATCACCTCGCCGGTGCCCGAGATCAGAAAGCTTTGCGCCGGGTCGGCGACAATCAGCAGCGCTTCCAGCGAGCGCAGCATCTTGTCGGTGCGCCAGTCCTTGGCGAGCTCCACTGCCGCGCGGCCGATGTTGCCGGCGTACTGCTCGAGCTTGCCTTCAAACCGGCTGAACAGCGAAAACGCGTCCGCGGTCGAGCCGGCGAACCCGGCCAGCACCTTGTCCTGGTACAAACGCCGGATCTTGCGCGCCGTGTGCTTCATGATGGCGTCGCCCATGGTCACCTGACCATCGGCCGCCATCACGACGGCATTGTTTCGCCGCACGCAAACAACCGTGGTGCTGCGGATCCGGGGGCGATGGGAAAGCGAGGGGAGGGGAGCTCCCGCGGAACGGGTGCCAAGGAGGGCGGGGCGGCTGGGCATAGACAATCTCCCAAGTATAGCGAAGACGGAAACGCTACGGCTCCGCTTCGGCCGGGACCGCGGCCCGGGCCCGAAGCGTGCTGAACACGCCGCCCAGCACCAGCGCACCACCGGCGAGCTGCCACCTGCCCACATGCTCGTGCGCGAAGCCCACCCCCAGGGCCAGCGCGACCAGTGGGTTGACATAGGCGTAGCTCGCGACCCGGCTGACCGGCTCGTGGTGCAGCAGCCATACATACGCAGTGAAGGCCACAATGGAGGCCGCCACGAGATACACAAACCACAGGGAGGTGGTCCAGTGCCAGGCGCGCAGGGCGGGCCCGAGCCGGCGGCCCTCGCCGGCGAACAGGGCAAGCGCGCCCAGAAACAACCCGCCGAAGCCCATCTGCAGGGCCGAGCGCACGGACTGGCGCACGGGCAGCGCCAGCGAACGGCTCCACACGCTGCCGGCCGACCAGCAGATGGTTCCCAGCAGCAGCACGGCGGTGGCCAGCAGGGTTTCCCGGTGGCTTGCCGCTTGGGCCCCACTGCCGCGGGTCATCATGGCGACGCCGCCGATGCCAAGGAAGCTGCCCACGACGCTCCCCTGCGAAAGCCTGCGCGTTTGCCCCGACAGGAGCTCGGCGGCAAGCACCCAAACCGGCATGGTCGCGACGATCACGGCGGCAACGCCCGAGTAAAGGCGCTGCTCGGCCCAGAAAAAGCACCCGTAGTTGAGAGCAAACATAAGGAAGCCGAGCAGGACGGAGTTGCGCCACTCCCGGCGGGTTGGCCAGCTGCCGGGCCGGGGGCCGCTGACGGCGAGCAGCACGAGGCCGCTTAGCAGAAAGCGCAGCGAAGCAGCCGCAAAGGGTGGGGTGACCAGCACCACGGTTCGGACTGCCAGGTAGGTGCCGCCCCACAGAAAGTAAATGGCTGCAAAGGCCAGCAGGCGGCGAACACGCATAGAACACTATACGGTGGGGGTCGCGAGGGGACCTGGCCCGCGGCGGGTTCCACCCGTAACCTTCGCGCGGCTCCGGAGCGCTCCGGCCCGGCGCCGCCGAAGCGCTACCTGCGGTATTCTTCTCCTACGCGGGCTCCCTGAAACAATCGCCGGGGCCGGGTGAAATGAGTGCGGAGATGAACGGGCTTCCCTTGCGCGATCACCAGGTGTTGGCGACCCTAGCCGCGACGGCCGCATGCCTGGGCGGCGTGGCCTGGTACATGGCGACGCGCAAACGCACCACCGAGGAAGAGCTGGAGCGCATCCGCCGGCAGGACCTGGTCCTGGGCGGCCGCATCATCGACGGCACCGTGCTCGACGTTTCCGACCTGGATGCTTACGAGGCCGGCCGGCCCGAAGGCATGCAGCTGATCCTGTACAAGTATGAAATCTCGGGCGTGTCCTACGAGTGCTCGCAGGACATCACCTACCTCAAGGACCTGATCTCGATCGGCGACATTCGCGTCGGCTTTCCGTGTTCCGTGCGCTACGACACCCGGCAGCCCGAGAACAGCATCGTGATCGCCGAGAACTGGATCGGTTTGCGCGACACCGCCAACTCCGTGCCGGTGCGCCGCACGAGTCCGCGCCGCCGCTGGTCCGCCCCCGTCAGTTAGCCGCCGTACAGCCGCGCTTCCCACGGCTGCAGTTGGAGGCTGCGCGAAACTGTTCCGGCTGGCGGGCCGGTTGCAGACGGCATGTTGCCGAGCAGCCATTCGCCGGCCTCCACTCCACCGGCAAGCGTGTACAGAACCGGATCGCGGCTGAAGTTCAGCACCACCAGGAGCCGCTCGCCCTCGAGCGCACGCGTAAAGGCATACACCTGCGGGTGCTCGGGGTCCAGGTCCGTGTACTCGCCATATACCAAGGCGAGGTGAGCCCGGCGCAGGGCGAGCAGCCGCCGCGTGTACTCGAGCACGGAGCCGGGATCCGCTTCCTGCTGCCCGGCGTTGATGGTCTCGAAGTTTGGGTTAACAGGAAGCCAGGGCCTGGCTCCAGCCGGGGCAAACCCGGCGTTGGGCGCATCCGTCCACTGCATGGGGGTGCGCGCGTTGTCGCGCCCAAACCGGCGCGCCCCTTCCAGGAACGCCGCTTCCGTTATCTTCCCGCCCCCCACCAACGCCTGGTACGCGTTTTTGATCTCGATGTCGTCGAACTCATCCATGCGGAACGGGTAGTTCGTCATGCCCAGCTCATCGCCCTGGTAGAGAAAAGGCGTACCGCGCAGGGTGAGCAGCATCGTGAGCAGCAGCTTGGCCGAAGCAGCGCGGTACGGAGGGGAGTCGTCGCCGAAGTTTGACACCATGCGCGGGTTGTCGTGGTTCGACAGGTAGATCGTGTCCCAGCACTCCGGTCCCAGCACCCGGGCGTGCTCCCGGTACAAGCCTTTCAGCTCGGGCAGCGTCCACGGGCGCTCGCCAAAAAGGCCCTCGCGGTTCAACCGCACCGCGTCGAAGTTGAAGATCATGTTGAGCTCATGCCGCCCGCGCGCGACCAGCTCCGGCGTTTGCGCAAGGGAAATGCCGACCGCTTCGCCAACCGTCATGACGTCGCGGTGGGCCAGCACTTCGCGGTGCATCTCCTGGAGGTACTCGTCCCGGCGAGGACCGTTGGCGAGCACGGCAACGGAGTCGCCCAGCTGGGAAGAAGGGAGGTCCACGAGGCCGGCCGGCTTTGAGATCAGGGGGATGACGTCCATGCGGAAGCCGTCCACGCCCTTGTCCAGCCAAAAGCGCATCAGGCTGTACACCTCTTCCCGCACCCGGGGGTTGTCCCAGTTCAGGTCCGGCTGCTTGGCGCCAAAAAGATGGAGGTAGAACTGTTCGGTACGGGGGTCAAACTCCCAGGCGGAGCCCGAAAAGAAGCTCCGGTAGTTGTTGGGTGGATCAAACCCGTGCGGCGCTTCCGGGTTCGGCTTTCCCTCGCGCCAAAAGTAAAAGTCGCGGTACGGGTTGGAACGGGAAAGGCGCGACTCCTGGAACCAGCGATGCTCGTCGGAGGTGTGGTTCACGACCAGGTCAACGAGCAGCCGCATCCCGCGCTCGCGGACACCCGCGAGCAGCCGGTCGAAGTCGGCCATGGTTCCGTACTCGCTCCCGATCGCCCGGTAATCGCGGATGTCGTAGCCGTTGTCGGCGTTGGGCGAGTCGTAGTGGGGGCTGAGCCAGATGACGTCCACGCCCAGCTGCTGGAGGTAGTCGAGCTTGCTGAGCAAGCCCCGGAGATCGCCGATGCCGTCCCCGTTCCCATCCAGGAACGAGCGCGGATACACCTGGTACACCACGGCTTCTTTCCACCAGGTGCGCTCGTAGCCGTTCAGGATGGTCAACATGGCACACCAGAGTGTAGCAATGGGGATCCCGGGTTGGAGTCGCCCCGCCCCCTCGCCTACACTGGAAGGGCATGCACACGCACGGATCACCGACGGGCAGTACGCAACGGGTTCTGCAGATTTCACTCGCAGCGACGGTGCTGTATGTGCTGGTGTGCTTTGTTGTGGGTTTGCGTGCCCACTCGCTCGCGCTCCTGTCCGAGGCCGGGCACAACATCTCGGACGCCGCCGCGCTTCTGCTTTCCTTCGTCGCGGTGTGGCTCGGCAACCAGCCTGCCACCGATGCCAAGACCTTTGGCTACCAGCGCGCCGGGGTACTGGCCGCATTCTTCAATGCTCTGGCGCTGGTGGCCGTATCGACCTGGATCGTGATCGAAGCGGTCGGCCGGCTCCGCCATCCGGAAGCGGTCGCATCCACGCCCATGATGGTGGTGGCCGCTGTCGGCGTGCTGATGAACGGGCTCATCGCTACGCTGCTTTGGCGCGTCGGCTCCGGCTCGGGGGACGTGAACCTCCGTTCGGTGTTTATTCACATGCTGGGTGACACGCTTTCGACCGCGGCCGTCATCGCGGGCGGGCTCGCCATCCGGCTTACCGGGCTTGCATGGATCGATCCAGCGCTGTCGCTTGCCATCGCGGGCCTGATCCTTTGGTCGTCGGTTTCGATCGCGCGCGAAACGCTCAACATCCTGCTCGAAGGGACGCCCGAAGGGATTGCGCTCACGGACATCCGCCGGACGCTCGCCTCGATCGAGGGCGTTGAAGACGTGCACGATCTCCACGTGTGGTCGCTGGGCTCGCAAACGCACGCGCTGGCAACCCACATTCGCATCGCCGACATCCCGCCGTCCGAAAGCAACGCGATCATGGATCGCGTGAAAAGCGCCCTACGGGAGCGCTTCCGCATCCTCCACACCACCATCCAGTTTGAAAACCGCGGCTGCAGGACCGAGCATGGCTGCGTGATGGCGATCGAAGAGGTGCATGCCCATGAGCACCATCACCACGGCCACCACCATGGGCACGCCCACTAAGCGTCTCTCGGCTTGTCGGGCTGCTCGTTGTACAGCTGCTCAACGCGGGCGAGCGTATCGATCTCCGCGACCGGCTTGTCGGTCCGGATGCGCAGGATGCGCGGAAAGCGCAGCGCAAAGCCGCTCGCGTGCCGGTCAGACCGGGTGATGTTGTTGAAGGCAACCTCAAAGACCGTGTCCGGCGCAACCGTTCGAAATTGGCCGAACTCTTCGAGCGTGGTCGAATGGAAGTGCTCGGAAAGCGCGAACATCTCCAGGTCTGTTACCCCCGAGTACGCCTTGCCGACATTCAG
>CALMAN010000014.1:30486-44150 GCA_937859835.1 uncultured Acidipila sp.
GCACTGGCCAAACGAAAGCAGGGTGCGAGCAGCAGGCGAGGAAACCACCCGGCGTCCTCTTCCTTCCGGGCGAAGAGTTTTCCCTGCTCGGCGAGCGCGTGGCGGCCATCAGATCCAGGTCCGTGCGCCCGGAGGTATTGCTCCAAGCGTGCGCGCCGGCTCGAAAGCGGCTGGTCGAGCAGCAGCTGCCCATCGGCGTACAGGATGTCGAACGCCATAAACACAACGGGCAGCGTTCGCCGCAGCTCGGAAGAAACCTGCTTGCGCCCAAGCCGCTGCTGGAGCGAGGAAAAGGGCAGCGCACGGCCTGCCGTGGGTGTCCCGCGCGCCTGGGCCGCCCCGGGTTCAGGCTCCACGCCGCCGGCTTGGTCCAGGGGCAGCGGCAAGCCCTCCGGAGCCCAGGCCGGAGTCCAAGCCGGAGTCCAAGCCAGGATCTCGCCGTCCAGGATGACCGGCTCTCCGAGGGCCGCAAAGGCCTCCATCAGCTCTGGAAAGGCGTCGCTCAGATCTTCGCGGTTGCGCGAGAACAGCCCCACCCGCGACGGCTCCGCCGGGTCACCCGCGTGCAGCTGCGCGCGCATGCCGTCGTACTTATCCTCAAGCTGCGCTTCGCGCAGCAGTTGTTCGGGCGGCTCCCCCCGGCTCTCGTCGGGGAGCTGTTGGCTGCCCAGCTCGGTGACGATCTCCTCGGCAAAGCGGGCGATCGCCTCGTCGACACTGTCGACCGGGCTGGCCAGCATAAAGCCGAGCGGGTGAAACAAACGCATCCGCGCCTCGCCGAGCGTGCCGGCTGCCGCACGCTCCACCACCTCCGGCAGGCTGCCGAGCAGCATGCCGGCGTGGCGCACGGCCCCGATGTCCTGCCCGTAGGCCGTGGCAAGGGCATCCTCCACCAGGCTCGCCTTGACGCCGATCCGCATGTCGCCGGAGATGAGCTTGACCACGTACTTGCACGCAAGCGCCTCGCAGCGCGCGAGGTACGCGGTAAGGATGCGGAGCTTTGCTGCCGGGCCGCGGGCGGCTGCGATCTCGCAGAGTGTGCTTTCGAGCTCCGCGAGCACCGGCGGGCTGCCCGATGGCTCTCCTGCAATCAACTCTTCGGCAGCCGCGCCGATGTCGCCGTGGCGGCGAAAGGCCGCGCCCATGGCCTGCGCATCGGCCCCGCTGCGCGCGGCGACGGCCTTGGTCAGCAGAGCGCCGCCCACGCTGAGGCGGCGGCGGTCGACTTCAGAAAAGGGCTCGCCGGCGGTGTACTGGGCTGCCCGTCCCGCATCGGCTACCGAAAGGGAAGCCAGGTACGCGGCCAGCAGCGCCCGCTTTTCAAGCTTCTTGGTGGTCGCGCCCAGAGCCTCGCAGGTTGCCGCCCACCGGCTTTGGAGGTCCGGGTGTTCTCCGTTCATCGCCTCTGCTCCGTTTTCGGTGGCAGTCCCTTCGAAGCGGAAGATGGGGCGCGGAGCGTACCCGTACCCCCTCCCCGCGGCGGCTCCACGCTTGACAGTCTTGATAAACTTAACCCATGCGCTTCGCCAACCATCTTGGCGTCCTTCTTTAGCGGCTCCCGCCCGCGCACGCGCCCTGCTCCCGCCTGCCCATCCTGCATTTTCTGCTTCACCCTGAAAGGGGTTCCTGCCCATGTTTGAACGTCTTGAACAAATCGCCGGCCGCTACCAGGAGCTGGGCGTCCAGCTTGCCGAGCCGGAGCTGGTTGCGGATCAGCAGCGGTACCAGAAGGTCGCCAAACAGCATCGCGACCTCCAACCGCTGGTCCATGGCTTTGAGCAGTATCGCGCCCTCACGCAGGGCATCGCGGAGGCCCGCGCCATGCTCGCCGAGGACGACCCGGAGATGCGCGCCATGGCCGAGGAAGAGCTCGCGCAGCTGGAAGCGCGCTTGCCGGCGGTTGAAGCGGAGCTGAAGCTGCTGCTGCTGCCCAAGGATCCAAACGACGACAAAAACGTGGTCGTCGAGATCCGCGCCGCCACCGGAGGGGACGAGGCATCGCTGTTTGCCGCCGAGGTGTATCGCATGTACGCGCGCTTTGCCGAGCTTCACCGCTGGAAGGTAGAGGTCCTGTCGAGCTCGGAAAGCTCGGTCGGCGGCCTCAAGGACATCTCCTTTGTGGTCGAAGGCGCGGGCGTGTACTCACAGCTGAAGTACGAGAGCGGCGTGCACCGGGTGCAACGCGTGCCCGCGACAGAAACGCAGGGCCGGGTGCACACCTCGGCGATCACGGTCGCGGTGCTGCCCGAGGCCGAGGAAGTGGACGTAAAGATTGAGCAAAAGGACCTGCGCATTGATACGTTCTGCTCGTCTGGCCCGGGCGGTCAATCGGTGAACACGACCTATTCGGCGATCCGCATCACGCACCTGCCCACCAATACGGTGGTGAGCTGCCAGGACGAAAAGTCGCAGATCAAGAACCGCGAAAAAGCCATGCGGGTGCTGCGGGCCCGCCTGTACGAGGTAGAACAGGAACGGCTCCACCAGCTGGAAGCGGCGCAGCGCAAAAGCCAGGTTGGCTCGGGCGACCGGAGTGAGAAGATCCGCACCTACAACTTCCCGCAAAACCGGCTGACAGACCACCGCATCGGCCTGACCCTGCACCAGCTCGACATCATCATGGAAGGGCGTTTGCAGCCGGTGATCGATGCGGTGATCGCCTTTTTCAACGCGGAGCGGCTCAAGGCCGAGGCGGCCTGAGACCCTTGTCAGAGAAGCTGGGAGAGAGCATGCGTGCACGGTGTCTGCCGGCCGCAGGCGACGGCCGGGCCCGCGCCTGCTACCCCGGCCTGCTCTCGATTGCGCAGCCCTGATGGAGCCCGAAGCGGCCGGGAAGCTCTCGATCCGGGCCGAGATCGAGCGCGGGAGTGCCGCCCTCCGGGCCGCATCGGCTACGCCGCAGCGCGACGCTGCGCTTCTGCTGGGCCGGGTGCTGGGTCGAGATCGCGGCTGGCTCCTGGCACACCCGGACGAAACCCTGACCGACGCGGAGCGGTCCGCCTACGCGAGCATGCTCCTGCGCCGGGCACAGCACGAGCCCATCCAGTACATCGTCGGCGAGCAGGAGTTTTGGGGGCTCCGGCTGCGGGTGTCGCCGGCGGTGCTGATTCCGCGGCCGGAAAGCGAGCACCTGGTGGAAGCAGTGCTGGCGCGGCTGCCCGGTGACCGGCCGCTGCGCATCGCGGATGTGGGAACGGGCTCAGGAGCGATCGCCCTGGCTCTGGCGCACGCACTTCCTCAGGCCCGGGTTGAGGCCCTCGACATTTCGCGCGATGCCCTGGATGTGGCTCAGGCGAACGCGGCCGCCCACGGACTCGAAAGCCGGGTGCGCTTCCGCTGCTCCGACCTGCTGAGCGCCGTCGCGGCGCAGCGCTTCGACTGCATTGTGTCGAACCCACCCTACATCGCGGCCGGGGAGATGCTGGAGCCGCAGGTGGCCGCCTGGGAGCCCCACCTGGCCTTGTTTGCCGGTCCCGGCGGGGTGGAGCTGTATGCGCGCCTCCTTCCCGAGGCGGCCCGGCTGCTTGAGCCGGGCGGCTTGCTCGCGCTGGAGATTGGTCACGGCCAACAAACGGCGGTAGGGCAGCTGCTTGCACCGGACGAAAACGGCGCGCAGCAGCACCCGCAGCAGCCGCAGCAGCCATGGACCAGCCCAGAGTTTTTGCCGGACCTCCGGGGCATCCCGCGCGTGGCGCTTGCCTGGCGGCGCTGACCGCAAGCCTGCCTTTGAAACTTCGGCAGTCGCCCGGATAAGTACGCGAAGCAGGAGGCCGCTGGCAACAGTGTTGCCTGGATAGCTGAGCGGGGCGACCGCGCGTCGTTATTATCGATTGTTTGGAAGGGACGGGGAGCAGGCACGCGACGGGTTCCCGAGCGCGTGCGCCGTCCAGGTGGGGAAAGTCCGCGGCAGGAGAGCAGGTGTTCTGTTTTAAACAAGTTGCGCCGAGGCGCATGCGAGCCACCTCCCGAAAGGCCGCGCCGCCTTTGGGCCTGGCCATGGTTGTTGCCGCGGTTCTTGCCGCGGTTCCGGGGCGGCCCGGCATGGCCCAGACCTTTTCACTCACGGCGCCAGCAGGCTTTGCGGAAAGCGAGCACCCGTGGCGGGCAAGCGAGGGAGCGGAAGCGTTTCGGTTCCCGAACTCACCCGGCCAACCTGGGCAGGACAGAACCGATCGCGCCGGCCCGCCAAGTGGGATGATGCGCTTTGGGCAGGGTGGGGCGGACGCGGGCGAAGGCGAGTCGCCCTACCGGTATCATTGGCGCGGGTTGATCTGGCAGACCGTTGAGTTCAACCTGGCCGAGAACAGCTGGCGCATTCCGAGCGACTACATCATGCGGGACCTGCTGGCGCACAAGCCGTTCTGGCACGACTGGCTGGCGTCGAACCGGCAGTGGAACATGGGCCGCTGGAGCGACGGTGACAACTTTCTGGTCGATGACGTAGGCCATCCCATGCAGGGCGCCGTTTCGGCGTTTCTGGAGATACAGAACAGCCCGTCCGATGCGCGGCTGGAGTGGGGCGACCCTGGCTACGCGCGCTCGCGCTTCAAGGGTTTTCTGTGGGCGACCGTGTTCAGTACGCACGAAAAGATCAGCCCCGCGGGCGAAGCGGGCGTCGGCAACGACGGCGGCTTTACCTACGGCAACCAGTGCCATTACACCTGCACCAGCGCGAGCTTTGGCCCGGGCACCACCGACACCAAGTACACCAACAACACCGGATGGACCGACTTCATCATCACCCCCACGGTCGGCATGCTGTGGGTGCTGGCCGAGGACACGCTCGACAAGCAAGTCAGCGACCGGCTCACCGCGGCCTTCCCTGAGAAACTGTGGCCGAGGTTCGTGCGCGGGGGGCTGAACCCGTCACGCTCCTTTGCCAACCTGCTGCGCTGGCGCAACCCTTGGTACCGGGATTTTCAGCACTCGGTCGCCATGCCCGATCGCGTGCACTTCTTTCCATCGGACGAAAAGAAGGCCTGGGCGCAGGTGCCGCGCGTGCAGATCGCGCCCTACCTGAGCAGCCTTTCGATCGCGACCAACACGGCGGGCTGCTTCAACTGCCCGGAAAGCACGAGGAGCTGGGGCCTGGAGGAGACGACCAGGATTCGCGGCTGGCTTGGCTTTGATTCGGACGTAAGCTACCACGCGAACGCAAGTCCGCTGCCGAGCGACCGTGCCGGGGGCAACCTGCTGTTTGCGGTGTTTGGTCTGAGCGCAACCAAGGAGTGGCAGAACTATGCCGCGCACCTGGGACTGCGGCCGGGGCTGGTGCGCTACAGCCGCGCGTATGAGTGGAGCCCGGAAAGCTTTGTCATCGACACGTATCCGGCACGGGTCAGCACGGCCCCGCTCAACGCCGTGGGACCGGGCGTTGTGGATGCGAACGGGCTCGCGAACCAACCCAAGCTCGGCGACATCAACCACTTTGTGTGGAGTGTGAGCCTGAGCGGCGACTATAAGCTGACGCGCCGGCTCGCCATCCGCGCCGGGATTGACGAAAACCTTGTGCGCTACCGCACCGATCACGTGGACCCGCCGGGGATCGGCGTGCCGCCCTATCTCAGCTGGTTGTCCAAGGAGAACTTCATTAACCGCGGCAGCCACGCGTTTCAGCTCGGGCCGGTGTTCTCGTTTTAGCCCTTTGGTATGCAGGCGGGAGTGTACGCTTTTTGCCAGAGGGGCGCGCTACCGGGGAGCGCTGGCCAGCCTTTCGCTGGCGCGGTCGCGCGGTTTAGGGAAGCCGGGAGAGACGGGATGACACATCAGGCGGAGGGAAGTTTCGAAGTAAGGGTGCAGCCGCTGCCATCGCCGCCGGCGGAGGGGTTGCTGCGGATGGGGATCGAAAAGGAGTTTTCTGGCCCGCTCGAGGGCAGCTCAAGGGGCGAGATGATCTCGGGCGGCGACCCCAAGCAAGGCGCAGCCGGCTACGTGGCGATGGAGATGGTGTCGGGCAAGCTGCACGGCAAGGCCGGCGGCTTTGCGCTGCAACACGCGGGCACCATGGACAGCGCCGGGCAGACGCTGCGCGTGACGGTGGTTCCAGGCTCGGGCTCAGGGGAGCTGCGGGGGATCGCCGGGCAGATGACGATCACGATTGCCGCGGGCCGGCACGCGTATGCCTTTGAGTACACGCTGCCCGGGAAATAAGGGCGGCGAGAGCGGGGAAACGAGAAGAGGACAGCGTCGCAGCTGCCGTCTTCGCGCGCGGGAGGGGAATGAAAAAGGGGCAGCGTTGCCGCTGCCCCCATTTCGCGCGGGCGGGGGGTTAGGCGTGGACCGGCTCGCGAGTTTCAACCGTGAACTGGAGCCGGTTGTTGAGCGGGTCGGCGTCGACCAGCACGTGATCGCCGTGGAGTACCTCGCCGTCCAGGATCTTGATCGCGAGCGGGTCCTGGATCAGCTTTTGCAGAGCGCGCTTGAGCGGCCGCGCCCCGTAGGCCCGGTCGTACCCGGTCAGGATGAGCTGGTGCCGCGCGCCTTCGGTCATGGTGAGCGTGATCTTGCGATCGAGGAGCAGCTTCTTCATATCCTCGAGGCGCAGGTCGATGATGTGCGTCAGCTGCTCCTCGCCCAGGGGGCGGAACAGCACGATGTCATCGACGCGGTTGAGGAACTCGGGGCGGAAATGCTGCTTGAGCACGTCCATCACCTGATCGCGTGCCAGCTCCCAGCCGGACTCGCTTTCAAGCGCTTCGCCCTGGAGATACGGCGCGCCCAGGTTGGAGGTCATGATGAGCACCGTGTTCTTGAAGTCGACGGTGCGGCCCTTGGAATCGGTAAGCCGGCCGTCGTCGAGCACCTGCAGCAGCACGTTGAACACATCCGGATGCGCCTTTTCAATCTCGTCGAACAGGATCACCGCGTAGGGGCGCCGCCGCACCGCTTCGGTCAGCTGTCCGCCCTCGTCGAAGCCCACGTAGCCCGGAGGGGCGCCGATGAGCCGCGCCACCGCGTGCCGCTCCATGTACTCCGACATGTCGATGCGCACCATGGCCTGCTCGTCGTCAAAGAGAAACTCGGCAAGCGCGCGGGCGGTTTCGGTTTTGCCGACGCCGGTCGGCCCGAGAAACAGGAAGCTGCCAATCGGCCGCTTGGGGTCGCTCAGGCCCGCGCGGGAGCGGCGAATCGCGTTGGCCACGGCGGCCAGCGCGTCGTCCTGACCGATCACGCGGTCGCGCAGGCGCCCTTCCATGTTGACCAGCTTTTTCACTTCGCCTTCCAGCATCTTCGAGATGGGGATCCCGGTCCACTTCGAAACGATGGCCGCGATGTCTTCCTCGTCGACCTCTTCCTTGAGCATGCGCTGGCCGTTTTCCATCGCGTCCTGGAGCGTGTTGAGTTCGCGCAGCTCCGCTTCCAGCCTTGGCAGCTCGCCGTACTGGATCTGCGCCGCACGCTCCAGCTGGCCACGGCGCGTCTGCTCTTCGGCTTCAAACCGCAGCGCTTCCACGCGCTGCTTCACCTCGCCCAGCCGGGCAATCGCGTCGCGTTCCTTTTGCCAGCGCGCGCGGAGGCCGCTGGCGCGCTCCTTGAGGCCTGCGAGCTCGCTTTCCACAGCGTGGAGGCGCTCCTTCGAGTTCGGGTCGGTTTCGCGACGGAGCGCGGCCTTTTCTATCTCGAGCGAAGTCATCGACCGCTCAAGCGCATCGATCTCCTCCGGCACAGACCCGATCTGGATGGCGAGCGAGGCCGCTGCCTCGTCGACCAGGTCGATCGCCTTGTCGGGCAGGAAGCGGTCCGAAATGTAGCGGTGCGAAAGGGTTGCAGCGGCCACGATGGCCGAGTCCTTGATGCGGACCTTGTGGTGCGATTCGTAGCGCTCCTTGAGCCCGCGCAGGATCGCAACCGTATCTTCGACGTTCGGCTCGCCGACGTAGACCATCTGGAAGCGCCGCTCGAGGGCAGCATCCTTTTCGATGTACTTGCGGTACTCGTTGAGCGTGGTCGCGCCGATGGCGCGCAGCTCGCCACGCGCCAACGCCGGCTTGAGCATGTTGGCCGCGTCGATGGCGCCTTCGGCCGCGCCCGCGCCTACCAGCGTGTGCAGCTCATCGATGAACAGGATGATCGCGCCGTGCGAGTCCTCGATCTCCTTGAGGATGGCTTTGAGCCGGTCCTCGAACTCGCCGCGATACTTGGCTCCGGCCAGCATGGACCCGAGGTCGAGCGAGACCACGCGCTTGTTGCGCAGGATCTCCGGGACATCGCCCGAGACCACGCGCCGCGCCAGCCCTTCCACGATGGCGGTCTTGCCGACGCCGGGCTCGCCAATCAGCACCGGGTTGTTTTTGGTCCGGCGGGATAGGACCTGGATGACGCGACGGATCTCCTCGTCCCGGCCGATGACCGGGTCGAGCTTGCCGCGCCGGGCCAGCTCCGTCAGATCCTTTGCGTACTTTTCAAGCGACTGGTACTTGGCTTCGGGGTTCTGGTCGGTCACGCGCTGCGAGCCGCGCACCGCGGTCAGCGACTTCAGAATCGCGTCGTGGGTCGCGCCAAAGCTGGCCAGCAGCAGACCCGCGCCATCGCCTTTCCCCTCGGCAAGGGCGAGCAGCAGGTGCTCGGTCGACACGTAGTCGTCGTGGAAGTTCTCGGCTTCCTTGCTGGCCTGGTCAAGCACCCGCTGCAGCGCATTGCTCATGCCGGGCTGCGCGCCGCCGCCCTGCACCTTCGGCAGCTTGGCGAGTGACTCCTTCACCTTGCCGTCCAACTGTGCTGTCGGCACCCCCAACTTTTCAAGGACGGGCAAGATCACGCCCTCGCGGTCACCGAGCAGGGCGGACAGCAGATGGAGCGGCAGCAGCTCCGGATTGCCATTGTCGGCGGCCAGCCCATTGGCGGCCTGCACGGCTTCCTGACTCTTGACAGTAAATTTGTCCCAACGGATTGCCATCTTCGAAAACAGCCTTCTTGTGTAAATTTGACGCGCTTCCTTAGCTCAGATGCCCAAGGAGCGAGCGTTTCTGCATGAAAACGCCCGGCCGCTGAAGACCGGCCGGGCGTCGAAGGGAGAGCGGCCGCTTAGCTGGCCTTGTGTACCGCGACCTGACCGGCCGGGCTGCCTTGGGGCGCGGCGGCCCCGCCGGGTACGCTCACGGTTTCCCGCTCCGTCTTGGGAGTCCCGAGCTGCACCTTGATCTGGCGGCTTTGCGCTTCCACCTTTTTCTTCATTTCGATCTGGAGCACGCCGGCGTCATAGCTTGCCTGCACGCTTTGCGCGTCCACGGTCTGCGGCAGGGCAAAGCTGCGGCTGAAGCTCCCGTAGCGCCGCTCCACGCGGTGGAAGTTGTCTTCCTTCTTGTCGCTCGACCACTGCCGCTCCCCGCGAACGGACAGCGTGTTGTTTTCGACCGAAATGTCGAAGGCGTCCTGCGCGATGCCCGGCGCTTCAAGCGTCAGCACGATCTTTTCGGCGTCCTCGTAGATGTCAACCGGAGGCACAAACGCGCCGGCTGTGAGGGTGTCGCCCCCGCCGCTGTTCTGCCGCGCGTACTCCTGCAGCAGCGCCTGCATGCCGGTTTGCAAGCCAAATACATCCCGAAACGGATCCCAACGTGTAATCGCCATGGTGCTGTCTCCTGCGGTGTTGCTGATGTGTGGTGGCATCTTGGGCCACACCGGTATAGACGCAGGCAGTGCCATAAAGGATGCATATTATGTGAGTGTTTCTTTATCAACTTGGAGTAGACGGTCCCCGTAGGGCCCATGGACTCCGCTTGAGCCTCGCCGCCTAGTCTTCGACCTCCAGCACCAGGCACTTCAGGTATTCGGTCTCAGGAAGGGTCAGGATGACCGGGTGATCGGGCGCCGCGCCGGTTCGTTCAAGCAGCCGAACGCGCCGCCCCGCGTCGGAGGCTGCCGCCGCTACGACGGCCTGGAACTCGTCGAGGGGGACGTGGTGCGAGCAGGAGCAGGTCAGCAGCGTGCCGCCCGGCCGCAGCATCTTCAAGGCGCGCAGGTTCAGCTCCTTGTAGCCACGCAGCGCATTGTCGGCTGCCCGCTTCGTCTTCGCAAACGCTGGCGGATCGAGCACGACCGTGTCGTAGAAGGCGCCGGTGTCGGACCACTCCCGCAGCGCGGCAAAGGCGTCGCCCTGCACCCAGTCGACCTCGATTGCGCCGAGGGCTTCCCGGTTGAGCTCCAGATTCCGCGCGGCGACCGCGAGCGCTGCTTCCGACACATCGAGCCCGGTCACGGTGCGGCAGGTGGTGGCCAGGTGCAGCGCAAAGCCGCCCTGGTAGGTACACACGTCCAGCGCATCGCCCGAGCCATAGCGGGCGGCCAGCCGGTAGTTGAGACGCTGGTCCAGAAAGGCCCCGGTCTTTTGCCCTGCATTGGCGTCGTAGTGGAAGCGCAGGCCGTTGAGCCGGAACTCGGCGGCAGTCCGTGCAGCTTCCGGAGAACCGCCGCGGCTCCAGAAGGGGAGGAGGCTGGGCGGCCCAAGCGACTCGAGCTCGCGAATGCGCGGGTCGGGCCGCTCGAGGATGGTTTCCACCTCGCCGCCGAGCGCGGCTCGCAGCTCGTCGACGATTACCGCGCGGACAGGGGACGTGTCCAGGGCGGCGGCCAGCACCTGAAAGATCACCAGCCCCGCGTACTTGTCCGCAACGATGCCGGGCAGCTGGTCGGCCTCCGAGAAAACCAGCCGGCAGCTGTCGGTCGCCTCGTCCAGCAGGCTTTCGCGGCGAGCGACCGCGGTCCGGAGCCGCTCGCGCAGCACCGTGAGCCACTCGTCGGGCGACAAGGCCGCCCGGGAAACCAGGCGCAACGCGATCTCGGAGGTGGGACTCCAAAGCGCGGTACCAAGCAGCCGGCCCGCCCCGTCGTGCACCGGGACCAGGCCGGCCGGCACGTCAGGGGCAGGGGAGAGGACGTCGGACCGGTAGACCCAGACGTGGCCGGCGTGAAGCCGTTCCGCGGCACGGCGCGACACGGAGGCGCGCGGGTTCGGGCCGGGGTTTGGGCCCGGGTCTGAGCCCGGGTCTGGGCCGGTGTCTGGGCCGGGGTTTGGGCCGGGGAAAGGCGAAGCGGAAAGGAGCATTCTTCCATCCTATCGGCGGGTCTGGTGCGCAGCAGTGGCCATCCCCGTCCCGGGCCGGATACCATCGATGGGATGAGCATCCGGCCGGGCTGGGGACAGAAACGACGCGCGTGCGGCTTTCTGCTGGCTTTGCTTTGCGGCTCCGCGCAGGCTTACCCCGGTTTCGCCGCCCACCAAAGCCGCACCCGCGTCCCGGCCCTCGAACGGGCTTTCGCAACTCCTGGAGGGGGACAGCGCGAGCTCCCCGCGAAGCAGCTCTTTCCCGCCGGTGCACACGGAAGAAGGGCAGATTGACGGTTCCAACTTCCGCATCGATCTGCCGCCCGGCACGGTGTGGAACCGCAAGCTGATCGTGTACTACCACCGCTACCAGTCGGACCCCCACCCCATCGCCCCCAAACCACCCACCCCCCCCCCCAACCCCCCAACGCGGCTCACGGAGCAGCTGCTGACCCGGGGCTACGCCGTGGCCCAGCCCGGGTACCGCGCGGGCGGCTGGGCCATTGCCACCGCGCCCGGCGACGCGGAAGCGCTGCGCCGGTACTTTGGCAAGCACTACGGCACGCCGCGGGAAACGTTTGTGGTGGGCCAGTCCATGGGCGGGCTCCTGACGGTACTTACGCTTGAACAACACGCGCGTGACTACGCCGGGGGCCTTGCGTTGTGCGGGGTGCTCACGCCGGCCGACCTGATCATGCAGCGCGCGTTCGCCAACCGGGTCGCGTTTGACGCCTTTTTTCCTGGCGTCCTGCCCGATGTCGAGCACATTCCGGCTGGGTTCCGCATGAACGATCCGCAAACCGCGGCGGTGGTGCAAAAGGCGCTCGACGCGCACCCGCCCGAAGCCGCGCTGCTGCGCTCCCTGGCCGACATCCATACCAACCGCGGCCTGGCCGATGTGCTGGTCTTCAACACCTATGTGATCCAGGACCTGCGCGCCAAGGCAGGCGGCAATCCTTTTGACAACCGCAACCTGATCTATACCGGGACCACGGACGACAATGCCCTGAACGCCAAGGTCCGCCGCTACTCGGCCGACCCCCGGGCGCTGCGGTACGTGGCCGAGTTTGGCTCGCCCACCGGAGACCTGAAGCGCCCCCTGCTGGCCCTGCACACCACCTACGACCCGCTGGTGCCTGCTTCGACGGCGGGCTACTACGACGAGCTGACCCGGCGGCTGGGGGTGGGCGACCGCTTTGTGCAGCAGTATGTGGATCGCGACGGCCACTGCAATATCACGCCCGAGCAGGTGGGGTCGGCGCTCGATGAGCTGGCGGCCTGGGTCGATGCCGGCAAGCGCCCCGACCCGGGCCGGCTCCCTGACGGCACCGGGCAGGAGCCGGTCCACCAGGAGCCAAACGCAACCCCGGCCCAGCCGACCAACATCGGCAGACCCCGTTAGCGGCCGGGGGTGGCGGCCTCCTGCTGCCAGAGCGCGGCAAGATCCTCGGGGGTGTCGATGTCGATGGCCGCTTCCGGCATGGGTACCGGGGTGGCAGGCAGGGTGCGGAGCAGCCCGCGCGCGCCCTGGTCGCCCGAAAGCTGCGCAAGCGCGGGGAAGTGTTCCTGGCTGAAGACGGCCGGCACCCCGGCGCGACCGCCGTACGCGGCAGCTGCCACACCGCCCGGGGCCGGCGCTCGGAGCAGGCGCCCGAGGTGTTCAGGGCCGAGCAGGGGCTGATCGCAAACCAGCAGCAACAGCCGTTCCGGCTGGGCAGCGAGCACTGCCTCCATGCCTAGCCGCAGGGAGCTGCCCATGCCTGCGGCCGGGAGCGGGTTGACCAGAACCGTTGCAGGCAGATCGCTGAGCATGGCCCGGCAATCGGGGAGCGACGGGTTGGTGACCACAAACACGGGCGTCGCGCCCACTGCTGCCGCCACCCTGACGGCCCGTCGAAGCAGCGGCTCGCCCCGGTGGAGGACCAGCTGCTTCGGACGCCCCAGCCGCGTTGACTCGCCTGCCGCGAGCAAAAGGGCGACCAGGGGAGGAGGCTCAGGCATGGAGCGCTGCCGGGAGCGGAAGCACCGGCGGGCCCGGCGGCTCGGGGCTGAGTGCGACGCGGCGCCCGGCGAGCGTCGCCTGGAGCTGGGCCACGATCGACAGCGCGATCGCGGCAGGGTCTCGAGCGCCCAGGTCGAGGCCGACCGGCGCGTGAAGCCGCTCCATGCAGCGCGCCGGGTCCCAGCCCAGCCGGGGAGCAACCTCGTCGACCAGCCGGCGGGTACGGTGGCGCGGCCCCAGGATGCCAAGAAATCCGAGGGGTTCCGGGAGCAGGGAAGCCAGCAGCGCCCGGTCCTGCTCGTACGAGTGGGTCAGCAGCACGGCGAACTCGCCCGGCCCGACCCCGGTTTCAAGCCGGCTGAACGTGGTTGCCGCGCCCCCGCCCACGCCGCAGGCCGACTGCGCTTCCGCATCGGGGAAGCGGAGCAGCCGCAGGGTCGCGGGCGAAGGGAACCGCTCGGGCCGCAGCAGGTGCGAGCGCCCGTCGGCGACGGTGACGCGCCAGCCCAGCGCCTGCGCAAACTCGACCAGCGGCTGGGCATCGTCGCCGGCGCCGAAAACCGTGAGGCGCGGCGGCGGCGCTTCGACACGCAGCTTCCCGATGCCCTGATGCTGCTG
>CALMAN010000014.1:44160-58097 GCA_937859835.1 uncultured Acidipila sp.
AGGCGCGGCGGCGGCGCCAAGTATTCCACAAAATAGCTGGGGAGCCCGGAGGCCGGCGCGCAGCCGGCATCCAGGGCGAGGCTTTCGCGGTGCACGCGGACGCTCGCGGCCGCTGCCCGCAGTGCGTCCCGCTCCCCCGGCAGATCCTGCATGGGCGACCCGTCGGCGACGACGGCCAGGGTGCCAGCCGGCGCCTGGAGCCGGGTGACGATCACAAAGCCTGAGCCCGCGTCGAGCGAGGCTTCCATGGCCCGCAGCACCGCTTCCGGTTCCTGCTCAAGGAGCAGCGTCACCGTACCCCCGCACCCCAAACCCCAGGGGGTCCCGGTCCCGTCTTCATCAAAGGAGCTGTGGTAGCGCTCCACGGCAGCCCCACCCTGGGTCAGCCACCAGGCTTTGCGGCTTACCTCAGCCTCCAGGCAGCCGCCGCTGACCGTTCCCGCGCGTTCGCCTCCGGCGGTGACCAGCATGCGCGCCCCTGGTTTGCGGTATGACGAACCTTCCACATGCACCACGGTCACCAGGCACACACGCTCGCCCCTGGCCCGCGCCCGGCGCCACAGTCCGAGGATTTCCCGCGTTTCCCCCATATGGACAAGTAGATGCCGGGGCGGCCGCCGATTGTGCAAGCGGAGCCGGAGGTGTTCCGCCCGGGCCAAAGTCAACGGTTATAGTGGAAGGGAACCGATTGGAAACACATGTATTCGTATTTCTCAACGCAGCACCTTCCCCAGCAGAGGTTTCCATGCCCGTTGTTCGCCCCGTGTTGCTTGTGAGCGCCACCCTGGCGCTTGGTTCCATCCCCCAGGTGCAAGCGCAGAGTCCCGCACAAAGCTCGGCGGCAGCCTCCGCGTCGCCTTCGCTTGCGCAAACGCCAAGCGGCTTCGTGGGTTCGTTTCTGGCGCGGGTCAGCGCGACGCAGGCCGAGCAGCCGCACTGGGTAACGCCCTTGTTTACGGTGACGCCCAGGCTCGAGCAGGAGTTCCGGACAGACTTCCTGTCGCAGCCGCAGCCGAACCGGACGCGGCTGTGGAACTACGGCGGGACCAAGGGTTTGGAGATCATCCCCCTGCGGCGGGTGGAGCTGATCTTTAACGTCCCACCGTACTTCCAGCGCAACTCCCGCACCGGCAAGGACGGGTTCGGCGACGTAAACTTCCTGCTGAAGTACCGGTTCTTTGCCCGCAACGAGGAACACGGCAACGGGATCTTCACGATCTTCATAGCCGGGACGCTGCCGACCGGCTCGTATACGAACGGCGCCCGCAATGCGACGGTGATCCCGACGATCGCGGGCGGCAAGGGCTGGGGCAAGTGGGACCTCCAATCGACCGCGGGCGCCACCCTCCCGGTCCGCAACGGCACGAGCGCGGGGCGCCCCGTCGCCTGGAACACCACCGTCCAGTTTCACCAGGACGCGCACTGGTGGCCGGAGATCGAGGACAACTACACCTACTTCAAGGGCGGCGCAACCGACGGCAAGATTCAGAACTTCCTGCTGCCCGGGATCGTGTCGCGCTGGAGGCTCCATAACCGGGTCGGCGTGACCCTGGGCGCGGGCATCCAGCTGGCGACCAGCAGTTACCACGCCTACAACCACGGGATTGTGACGACCGCGCGCATTCCCTTTTAGGCCGGGGGCGCGGGCACGGGTGCCGGGGCGTCAGGTGTTTCCGCCGGGCAAGCCGCACCCCCCGCGCGCCGCCCGGCTGCTCCCTATACTGGCTCCATGGATCCTGTCGAGTGGGACGCCGTGGTTGTCGGCGCGGGGCCGGCCGGCTGTGCGGCCGCCTATGACCTGGCCGTGCAGGGGCACCGGGTCCTGCTTCTGGACCGGAGCGAGTTTCCACGCTCCAAGGCCTGCGCGGGCGGCCTGACCATGAAGGCGGTGCGCGCCCTTCGCTACCCGGTCACCCCGGTGGTCCGCCGCTGGGTGCGCAGCATGGACCTCGAAGAAGGGCCGGATTCGGTCGTGCAGGTGGCCCGCCGTTCGCCGGCCTGCGCCATGACGGTGCGCTCGGAGCTGGATGCTTTTTGCCTCGGGCAAACACGCGCCCGGGGCGCCGTGTTTCGCCGCGTTGCCGGGCTTGCCGCCCTTGAGCAGGGGCCGGCGGGGGTGACGGTTCGCTGCGCGGGCGCCGAGCCGATCCGGGCCCGCTACCTGCTTGGCGCCGACGGCGTGCACAGCCGTGTCCGCGCGCTCGCGACAGGGGCCGAGTGGTTCCGCACCGGCTTCGCCCTGGAAGCAAACGTCCCCTACGCCGGGCCGCACGAGCAGTACCCGCTGTGCTTTGATTTTGCCCCGGTTGCCGGCGGCTACGGCTGGCTGTTTCCCCGCGACAACCACGTCAATGTCGGCTTGTACGTCGGCTTGTACGCCGGCCTGCACGCCGGTCCGCAGGAGGGTCCGCAGATAAACCAGCCCCCGGCGCTCGATCGCGCCGCGCTCGAGCGCTACATCGGGGCGCGCTGCGGCGCCGGACGGGCCCACTCGCGCCCGGTGGGGCAGTTCCTCGGCCTGGGTGCGGCCCACTACCGGCCGGGGGCAAACAGCCGGGTGCTGCTGGCCGGCGACGCAGGGGGCTTCGTTGACCCACTGACCGGCGAAGGGATCTACGGCGCCATCCGCAGCGGCCAGGCGGCGGCGCAGGCCATCCACGCCGCGCTCGCCGCTGCCGGAGCGCCGGGGGCGCTGGCCGGGGAGTTTGAGCAGGCAGCCCGAGGCTTGCAGGCCGACCTCCAGGTCGCCGAACACGCGGCGGCGCGCTTTTACCACGATCCCGTGCGCGGTTTCCGGCTGCTGCGGCTCCCGCTGATGCGGCGGGCCGTGCTCCACGCCTACACGGAAGGGCTGCCTTTGCGCCCCCTGCTGCGCGGCGTGCGCGTTGCGGCCCGGCTGCTACGCCGGTGAGCGGTTTTGCGCCCGGTCTTCCGTCAGGTTTCGTGTCAGGTTTTGCGCCTGGTGTTGTGCCTGTCCGAAGCGGCTTTTTATGGGCTCAAGCGCGCCGACATTTGCGCCGTGAAAGCGAGCCGCATGCGGACGCAAACAGCGCCCGAAAAGGGCGCACCCGCTCCGTTTTCCCCTGCTAGGATGAAAAGCAGTGCTGATGGATCGCGCCCCGCATTTTGTTTTGTGCGCAAGGACGAGCACCGGCAAGGCAGGGAGTGAAGCAGACCGGCTCCGCGCCCCTGGCGGCAGCGGACCCACAATGTTCACGGTCCGGACCCGGGAAGAAAGGTGCAGTCCCATGTTGCATTGGATGTTGAAGCGCAGCACGTTTGCCTTGCGGAGTGCGCGCCGCCTCCCCGTAGCTGCGGTGCTCGTTGGCTCGCTCCTGTTTGCGGCAAGCGCCTGGGCTGAAAACAAGCCCTCACCCATTCCCAACATGTTTGCTCCCGTGTCCACTCCTGCCGAGCAGGAGTTCACGATGAGCATGTTTGTGCTGGGGATCACCCTCGGCATTCTGGTCGTGGTGGGCGGCAGCTGGGCGTATGTGGTGGCCAAGTACCGCTCGACCGACTCGAGTGACGTGGAACCCCCACAGATTTATGGCTCGCCGCAGGTGGAGCTGGCCTGGACCATTGTGCCGGTGGTGATCGTGGTGGTGCTGTTTTTGACGACCGCGCGGATGATTTTTTCGATCCAGGACCACCCCCGCCCGAAGAACGCGCTGGACATCACCGTGGTGGGCCACCAGTTCTGGTGGGAATACCGCTACCCCCAGTACGGGGTCGTGGTCGCCAACGAAATGCATGTGCCGATGAGCACGCCCGGACAGGTGCGCCCCACCTTTATGAAGCTGCAGTCGGCCGACGTGTGGCACTCCTTTTGGGTGCCGCAGCTGGCCGGCAAGGTCGATAACATCCCGGATCACATCAACGACATGTGGATCGATCCGCACGTGCCCGGGGTGTATGTCGGCCAGTGCGGGCAGTTCTGCGGGGTCGAGCACGCGATGATGCTGATCCGGGTGTATGTCGATACCCCTGACCAGTTTCAGCGCTGGATCACCAACCAGCAGCAGCCCGGGGTAGAACAGCCGGGCGCGGGGCAGAACACTCCCCAGCAGGTCATCCGGCAGCAGGGCGGGGTAGTGCCAACAGCCCTGGAGCTGCCGGCGAACCGCTCCGGGGCTGGCTCCGGCGCGTCCGCGGGCGGCGGCGACCAGACGGGCGCCGGCTCCGCCGGCCAGCCCATGAACCAGGTCGTTGCCGGCAAGCAGGTCTTTCTTCAGAACGCCTGCATCAACTGCCATGCCGTGCAGGGAACCAATGCGAATGGACGGTTCGGTCCGAACCTGACACATTTCGGCAGCCGCGATACGCTGGGCTCGGGCATTGTGGTCAACAACGTGGATAACCTGAAGGCGTGGATCCGCAACCCGAGCGACCTGAAAGAGGGGGCACTGATGCCGCCGATGCAGCTGGACGAAACGCAGCTGGAGCAGGTTTCGCTTTATCTCACCAGTTTGAAGTAGCCAAGAGGAGCAAGGGCAATGGCTGACGCATCGCTTCCAATCGGATCTTTGGACCTGACCCCGGAGGCACTGGCGGAAGGAACCTTCCGTGAGTACCTCCACGGCTGGGTCACGACCGTGGACCACAAGCGCCTGGGCATCCTGTATGTGCTGTATGCGCTGTTTTTCCTGGTTGTTGGCGGGGCAGAAGCGATGATCATTCGCGTTCAGCTCATGTATCCGGACAACCACTTTGTATCGCCCGAAGTGTACAACCGGATGTTTACCATGCACGGCACCACCATGGTGTTTCTGATGGGCATGCCGCTGCTGTTCGGCTTTGCCAACTACCTGGTGCCGCTGATGATCGGCGCGCGCGACATGGCGTTTCCGCGCTTAAACGCGCTTTCCTTCTGGTTGACGGCCTTTGGCGGCATCCTGCTGTACTACTCGTTTATCGGCGGCTTTGGGCTGTACGGGCAGGGCTCGGCTCCGGACGTGGGCTGGTTTGAGTACGCGCCCCTGACCACCCGCACCTATTCGCAGGGCCACGCGGTCGATTTTTGGGCGCTAAGCCTGTTTGTCACCGGCTGGGGCACCCTGGGCGCGGCCATCAACATCATCACCACCACCATCTCCATGCGCTGCAAGGGCATGACGATGATGCGGATCCCGCTCTTCTGCTGGCTCCTGCTGTGCACATCGGCCTTGACGCTGGTGGCGATCACCCCGCTGACGGCCGCGCAGGTCATGCTGGAGCTGGACCGCTACCTGGGCGCGCACTTCTTTGATACCCAGGCGGGCGGGTCGGCGCTGATCTGGGCGCACTTCTTCTGGATCTTCGGCCACCCGGAAGTCTACATCCTGGTGCTGCCCGCTTTTGGCGTCGCCAACGAGATCATCCCGGTGTTCTCGCGCAAGCCTGCCTTTGGCTACACCGCCATGGTCGCTGCCTCGGTGGGCATCGTCTTTATCTCGCTGGGCGTTTGGGCGCACCACATGTTCACGGTCGGCATGACCTCGGCCGCGAACGCCTTTTTTACGCTTTCGACCATGATCATCGCCGTACCGACCGGCATCAAGGTCTTCAACTGGATCGCCACCATGTGGGGCGGCAAGCTGCGCTTCGCGACCCCCATGCTGTTTGCCGCGACCTTTGTGGTGCACTTCCTGCTTTCCGGGCTGACCGGCATCATGCTGTCTGCTTCCCCCTGGGACTGGCAACTGCACAACTCCTACTTTGTTATCGCGCACTTCCACTACGTCCTGGTCGGCGCGATTGTCTTCTCGATGCTGGCCGGCATCTACTACTGGTTCCCCAAGGTCACGGGCCGCCTGATGGATGAAAAGCTCGGGAAGTGGCACTTTTGGCTGTTCCTGATCGGCTTCCACCTTACCTTTGACTTTCTCCACGTGCCGGGCATTCTGGGCATGCCGCGCTGGGTGTACACCTATGAAGCGAGCCGCGGCTGGGCTTCCTGGAACATGATTGCTTCGGTGGGCGGCTTTATCCAGTTCCTGGCCAGCGGTATCTTTGTGTGGAACCTCCTGTACTCCGGGCTGCACGGCGCCGAAGCAGGGCCGGACCCTTGGGATGCCTGGACGCTTGAGTGGGCGACCTCCTCGCCGCCCCCCGAGTACAACTTTGCCGTGGAGCCGGTGGTTGCCAGCCGGCGCCCCTTGTGGGATCTGAAGCACCCGTCCGATACGGACACCCAGTACGAGTAGGCCCGCGGGCAGGGGGCGCTCCCCCCTGCCTGCGCCTGTAACCCCACTTCCCTCTCAAGAGAGTGTGCCTGAGCACTGTGGCCATACCTGTCGTCGCGCAGCACCTGGAAGAGCCGGGGCACCTGCCGAACAAGGGCAAGGTGGGCATGATCTGCCTGATCATCGGCGAGTCTGCGATCTTTTCGATCTTTGTGCTGGCATACCTGTTTTACATCGGCAAGAGCCAGTGGGGTCCGCAGCCTAAGGAAGTGCTGGAAGTCCCGATCCTGAACACAGTCTGCCTCCTGTCCAGCTCACTTACCATCTGGCTTTCCGAGCGCGCCATCGAGCACAACCTCCTGATGACGTTCACGGCCTGGCTGGGCGTCACCATCGCGCTTGGCTCCATCTTTCTGGTCGGCACCGGGTGGGAGTGGTACAAGCTGATCTACCATGACGGCCTGGCGCTGCAGACCAACCTGTTCGGCACCACGTTCTACTCGCTGGTCGGCCTCCACGCGTCGCACGTCATTATCGGCTTGATCATGCTGATCACGCTGTGGCTGTTTGCGATGACCGGGCACGTGAGCGGCAAAAACAGCGAGCGTATCCAGACCCTGGCACTGTACTGGCACTTTGTGGACGCGGTGTGGGTGGTTGTGTTCGCAGTGGTCTACGTCATCGGGCGGTAGGGAAGCAAGGAAAGAGGAACGACTCGCAATGAGCACTCAAGAGCAGCTCGCGCCATCCAGGAGCGAAGGGGCGCACGGGGGCACGGGGGTGGTCCACGGCGACCCCGTCCAAACCCACGCCCCGGCCCACACGGATTCTATTCACCTGCCCCGGCCGACCGCGTACCCCATCATTGCCGCTCTCGGGTTCACGCTGCTCGTCGCCGGGATCCTGACCCACTACGTCATCAGCATCCTCGGGGTTTGCCTGCTGGCGTATGGATGCGTCGGATGGTTTCGCGAGGTGCTGCCCCACGAAATGCATGAAAACATCACGGTCCGGGTCCAGGAGATTTCGATCGCGAGCGCCCGGAAGTCCGTGGGGCGGCTGCCCGGGGGCGCCGAGAGCGGGGGCCAGCGCGCCCACGTGGGCGTAGGCGCCTTTTCTCCGCTGGTCGGCCTCAAAGGCGGCGTCGCCGGGGGGATCGCCATGATCTTTCCGGCGCTGGCCTACGGCCTGATCGCGCAACACTCGATCTGGTATCCGGTAAACCTGCTGGGCGGCGCCGGGGTGTCCGGGATGACCGGGTTCGGCAACCCGACCATGCAGGACCTGCGCGCGTTCCACATGGCCACGCTCGGGTTTGCGACCATCATTCACGTCATCTCCTGCACGCTGATCGGTCTCCTGTACGGCTCGATCCTGCCGCTTATGCCCAAGCACCCGATCATCCTGGGCGGCATCATCGCGCCCCTGGCCTGGACCGGCATCTTGTTTGCCGCCCTGCCGACAATCAACCCGGAGATGAGCGCCCACATCAGCTGGCCGGATTTTCTGCTCGCACAATTCGTTTTTGGCATTACCGCCGGCTGGGTGGTATCCCGGTCCAGTTACTACCGTACTGCGAAGTCTTTGCCCTTTGCCATGCGCCTGGGCTTTGAAGGCGGTGGCGTGGGGCGCGAAGACGGGGAGGACCATCGTTGAAAACGGCAGGCTGCGATTGGAGGCAGATAGCGGCTGCCGGTGCATTGCTTCTGTCCCTGCTCGGGCTGAGCGGCTGCGAGCGGCTCATCAATGGGCCGGCAAAGGCGCATGATGTGGAACCGCGCCCGGAGCAAATCCTTGAGTTTAAAGTGCTTTACAGCGAGAACTGCCAGGCGTGCCACGGGGCGGACGGGCGCAATGGCCCTTCGATCGCGCTCAACAATCCCTTGTACTTCGGGATCGCCTCGGACGACCTGATCCGCCACTGGGTGACCGATGGCGGACCCGGCGGCCTGAACCCGGCTTTCGGTACCGAGTCAGGGGGGCTGCTTACCGATGATCAGATCAACGTCATCGTAAAAGGCATGCACGAGCGCTGGGCCAAGCCCGCTATGCTTGTAGGTATGACGTTGCCACCCTATGCCGCGTCCCAGCCTGGCAATGTTGCCCACGGCGCACAGGTGTATGCCCAGGCCTGCGCCAGCTGCCACGGGGTGGCGAACGCCGATGGACTGGTGCTGAAGCCGGGAAAGAGCGGGTCCATCACCGACCCGACCTATCTGGCGCTGATCAGCAACCAGGGTTTGCGCACCATTACGATTGTTGGACGGCCTGATTTGGGGCAGCCGGATTACCGCAACGACATTCCGGGGCACCCGCTCAGCGACGGCGAGATTACCGATGTAGTCGCGTGGCTGAGCAGCCACCGGCAGGCAGATCCTGGAAACCCGCACCCCGCCGGCAGCGGCACAGAGCTGCAGAAGAGGACCGGTCAGTAATGAACCCGACAGAAGACCATCAGGTAAAGGTTGAGAACGTAAACGTCGAAGATCATGTGATCAAGGACGCGGAAGTCAAGGTCCATCCGCTGTCCCGGCGCAATCTGCTGATGAACATCGGCATTGCGCTGAACGCGGTGGTGGGGCTCGCGATCACCGCACCCGTGATCGGCTACATCGTCGGGCCGGCGCTGCGGAAAAAGGGCTTCTACAAGTCCTGGGTGACCCTGGGCCCGGCAACGCGTTACCCGACCGGGCAAACGCGGCTGGCGACCTTTGTGGAGCCCTACCGGGCGCCCGACGACGGGGCAACCGACAATCAGGCCTGCTGGGTTCGCCGTCTTTCCGACACGACCTTTCAGGTGTTTGCCATCAACTGCGCGCACCTGGGCTGCCCGGTACGCTGGTTTCCGCAGTCGGGGCTGTTTATGTGCCCCTGCCACGGGGGCGTGTACTACCAGGACGGCTCGCGCGCGGCCGGCCCGCCGGAGCGTGGCCTTTTTGAGTATCAGTGGAAGCTGGTGAACGGCGAGCTGCAGATCAACGCCGGCCAACTGCCCACATTGTCCAACCAGGCCAGTCTCCGCACCGGCAAGGACGGAAAGGGTAGCAAGTCATGTCTGGGCTAAAGTTCAATTCCCGTTTCAATTTCAACGCCACCAAGAGCGCCCTGAACGTGTACAGCTGGGTCGAGCGGCGGGTGCAGCTCGAGGGCTTCGTCAAGGAGTCCGCGCTGCACCCGGTGCCCAAGTCAACGGCGAGCTGGTGGTACGTGTTCGGCTCCGCGGCAACCGCGCTGCTGGTTTTGCAGATCCTGACCGGTGTCATGCTGGCGCTGGTTTACACGCCGTCCGCCGGCGAAGCCTGGCAAAGCCTGAACTACCTGAACAATCACCTGATCCTGGGCTGGTTCCTGCGTGCCATGCACGGCTGGGGCTCGAACTTCATGATCGCGGTGGTTGTGATGCACATGGCGCAGGTGTTTTTGTTCGGCGCCTACAAGTTTCCCCGCGAGCTGACCTGGCTGCTCGGCGTGGGTCTGCTGTTTATGACCCTGGGCATGGCCTTTACCGGGCAGGTGCTGCGCTACGACCAGGACGCCTACTGGGGCCTGGGTATCGGCGCCTCGATCACCAGCCGCGTTCCGATCATTGGAGCCTGGGCGGTGCACGCTCTTCTGGGCGGTCCGATTATCGGCGGGGCGACGCTGACGCGCTTCTTTGCGCTGCACGTATTTGTCATCCCCAGCCTCATGATGGGCTTTTCCGGCCTCCATGTTTGGCTTGTGCTTAAGCTCGGCATCAATGAGTGGCCGATGCCCGGCCGGATTGTCCGGCGCTCTACCTATGTGCACGAGTACAACCAGCTGGCGCACAAGGACGGCATCGCCTTTGTCCCGGGCGCGGTTTGGAAGGACCTGTTCTTTTCGGCAGCCATCTTTGGAGCCGTTGCCCTGTGCGCGGTTGTGTTCGGCCCGATTGGACCAAGCGGCCAGCCGGACCCGACCATCATCCAGACCATCCCCAAGCCGGACTATTTCTTTCTGTGGATCTACTCAATCCTGTCGTACCTGCCGGACTCGATGGAAACTCCGTTCATCCTGATCGCGCCGGTCATCGGGATCGCGGTTCTGGTTGCGCTTCCTTTTGTTGCCGGCGAGGGCGAGAAGCACTGGTCGCGGCGGCCGGTTGCGGTGCTGACCTTGATCACGCTGGCAATCAGCCTGGCTATTCTGAACCACTTGGGCACCTATGAGCCCTGGAGCCCGAAGATGACCGCCTGGAGCGGTGCGTTGCTGCCGGCCAAGAAGATCGAGGCCGCAATGCCGCTGGAACGTGGCGGAGCGATCGTGTTCCAAGGCAAGCAGTGCCGCAACTGCCACATGGTGGGCGGCGAAGGTGGGCAACGTGGCCCGGCGCTCGATGCGGTCGCGACCCGGCTGCCCTACGACCAGCTGGTGCGCCAGGTGCTGCAGGGCGGCGGGAACATGCCGGCATATGGCCCGCAGCTGTCTCCCTCGGAAACTACGGCGCTGGTCGCCTTCCTCGAGACCATGCACCCGGAGAACCAGCCGCCCGCCCGCAATCCAAGCCTGCCCAACTGGAACCCCATGGGAACGCCAACGCCTGATAACACCGGCGCGCCTTTGACGGGCGCAGGCCCAGGGACGGTGGTGACCCAGGTGCAGCCGGCTCCGGCAGCTGCTCCCAAGAAGAGCAGCGGATCGAAAACAGGAGCCACCGGCAGGTCGGCTTCCGTCAAGAACGAAGCCGCTACCATCGGCATGGTCGCCTCGCCGGCGCTTGGGCCGGCACACTAGGGACGGTCTCCATCCCCCCTTGACGGCAGCGGCTTTCGGCCGCTGCCGTTTTCTTGCGCCGCAGGCGGCACCCCGGGGCCACCCATGTACGCTCAAGGGGGAACCCCTTGCGCTGCAAAGCGCCGGTCGATCTTCCTGCCCTGAATCCGCTGAGGACCCCAGAAAGTATGGGCGAAGCTGTACAAGCTGTGTATGCCACCGGGTTTCGCTCGCTGCCCGTGTGGACGGTGCTGGCGCTGCTGCTGACCCTGGCCGTGTACGTGCGCGGCTGGCGTGCCCTGAAGCAGACCCGGCCCGAGCAGATCCCCTCCTGGCGCGCCGGCTGCTTTGCCGCCGGGATCGGGGCGGTGCTCCTGGCCGTGGCGTCGCCGCTGGACGCGATGTCCGGCGTGCTGCTGATCGCCCACATGACCCAGCACCTTCTGCTGATGGCGATCGCGCCGCCCCTGCTGGTTCTGGGGGCGCCGGTGGTCCCCATGCTGCGCGGGCTGCCCCGCTTCGTGGTGCGCGAGGGGATAGGTCCCTTCTTTGCCCTGAGGCCGGTGCACGCGCTGCAGCGGCTGTTTGCGTCGCGCGTGTTTGCGTGGCTGCTGATGAATGCTGCGTTTCTGGCCTGGCACGTGCCGGCCGCCTACGGGCTGGCGCTGCGGTCCCCGGACTGGCACGAGGCGGAGCACGCGTCTTTTCTGCTGACGAGCGTTTTGTTCTGGTGGCACATTGTGGCTCCCTGGCCCACCACCTTTACGGCCAGCCGCTGGCTCCTGCTGCCGTTTCTTCTGTCGGCCGACATCCTGAACACCGCGCTGTCGGCGACTCTTTCCTTTTCCGGCCGCGTTCTGTACCCGGCCTACGCACAGGTTCCTCGGTTTTTCGGCATTTCCGCGCTTGACGACCAGGTAGCCGCGGGCGCGCTGATGTGGATCGTGGGGTCGGCTGCGTTTTTGGGCGCGGCTATGTTGATTACCATGCAGCTGGTTTCGCGGCGAGGCGAGCGGCGCCGGGCGCGCTTCGAGGCCGCGCGGGCCCGCCTGGCTGCCCTTCGCCAGGCAGAAGCTCCGGGGACCCCTCCCCAGCCGGCCTTCCGGCAGCCGAAGCGTGTGGCGGGTGTTCCCGGCGGCATGGATCTGTTGAGGCTCCCCGGCCCGGGCGCCGGGGTGGGCAGGCTGTTGCGTTCGCGCTACGGGCGGCAGGCTCTCCAGGCCTGCTCACTGCTGGTCGCCGCGGCCGTGATCGTGGACGGCCTTTTCGGGCACCAGATGGGATCGATGAACCTGGCCGGCATCCTGCCCTGGACTTATGGGCGCGCCATCTTTGTTCTTCTGCTGCTGCTGGTCGGCAACCTGTTCTGCATGAGCTGCCCCTTTACCCTGCCGCGCGAGGCCGCCAAGTGGGCGCTGCGCCGGCTCCACGTAGCGCAGCTTCCCTGGCCGCGCGCCCTGCGCAACAAGTGGGCGTCCGTCATCTTTGTTGTGCTCTTTTTCTGGGCGTATGAGGCGCTTAGCCTGTGGAACTCGCCCCTGCGCACGGCCGTTCTGCTGTTGGCCTACTTCGTCACCACCTTTGCCGTCGACTCCATCTTTCGCGACGCGTCGTTTTGCAAGTACGTGTGTCCGCTGGGCCAGTTCAACTTTGTTTCGTCGCTTTTGTCGCCCACAGGCGTTGCTCCCCGCTCGCTCGCGACCTGCGGCACCTGCTCCACGCGGGATTGCATCGCCGGCCATGGCGACCCGGGCGCGCGGGGCGAAAGCTTCCAAAGAGGCTGCGAACTGCACCTGTTCCTGCCCGAAAAAGTGGGCAACATGGACTGCACCCTGTGCATGGATTGCGTCAAGGCATGCCCTCACGACAATGTCGGGTTGTTTGTGCACCCGCCCGCGCTCGACCTGGTGCAGCTTGCCGTGCGCGATCCGCAGCGCTCTGCGGTGGGCCGCTACAGCCAGCGGCTGGACATCGCGGTGCTGGCAACCACCGTGATCGCGGCCGGTTTCGCGAGTGCCGCGGTCATGGTGGCTCCGGTGGCGGACCGCCTGGATCGGGTGGGCGGGCGGCTGCCGGCGGTTGCCGGCACGGGCGCTGGTCTGCTGCTCGCCGCAGCCTTGCCGGCTGCCCTGCTTGGGCTGGTCGCGATGGCGACGCGGCTGATGCGCCAGCAACGGCCGGGCCACCACGGCACCAACCTGCCCAAGTGGACGCTGGCGTTGTTGCCGCTCGGCCTGGGCATGTGGGCGGCGCACCTTTGCTTTCACCTCCTGACCGCCTGGGACTCGCTGGTGCCGGCCCTGCTGCAGGCCGCGCACGAGGTGGCCCGGTACGGAGGGCCGCTGGCGCGCCTGCCCCGGCCCGACTGGATGGGCGAGCGCCCGCTGCTGGGGCCAGGTTCCTTGCTCGACCTGCAGTTCGGCCTCCTGGATGCAGGCCTGCTCGGGGGACTGTACCTGGGCTGGCGCGTGCTGGGCGAGCCGGGCGAGAGCGCGACCGGCACACGGGGCGGGGTGCTGCCACGGGCCAGGCAGATGCTTCCCTGGGCATTGCTGGCCTGCTCGTTGTATGCGGCCGGCATCTGGATTCTGCTCCAGCCCATGCAGATGCGGGGCATGGTCGGGATGTGAGCGGGCGCCTCAAAAACCTTTGCTCGTTCTGTGGGTACGCGGCTTTCCTGCTTGTTTCCCTCCGGCTTGCGCCGCCGGCGCTTGGGGATGGTCCGCACATCGCCTTCCATGACGCCGAGGGCGCCTATGCCGTGACCCTGTTTTCGGCGCCCGACCCCCTTGTTGCCGGGCCTGCCGACCTGTCGCTGCTGGTCGAGAGCGCGGCCGATGGCTCGCCCGCTTCGGTGCGCTCGGCCGGAGGGCAACTGAGCCTTCCTGGTCATGCGCCGGTACGCTTCCTGCTGGCCGCCGCCGCCGGGGCGTCGCCCGGCCTGCTGCACGCCCCCGTACCCCAAGCCAGCCCGGGCGATTATGCCCTTGCGCTTGTGGTCGGCGGGGTACCGTTCCGGCGAACCTTGCCCGTGGCGGC
>CALMAN010000015.1:0-7766 GCA_937859835.1 uncultured Acidipila sp.
CTCACCGGTTTCGTCGTTGTAAACAGTTGTGCCGACAGGGACTTTCAGCACCGTGTCTGCCCCTTCACGCCCTGAGCAGTTCGAGCCTTCGCCATGGCGACCGCGCTCTGCCTTGTGTTCCGGGTTGTAGCGGAAGTGCACCAGCGTGTTGTGCCGCTGGCTCGATTCGAGGATGACATCGCCGCCGCGGCCGCCGTCACCCCCGGAGGGACCGCCCTTGGGCACGAACTTTTCCCGACGGAATGCCATGCAGCCATTACCGCCGTCACCGGCTTTTACTCGAATTCGGGTCTCATCGATAAACATTCTGTTCCCTCAGTGTAGTGAATCGGCTATGCTCGGGACACTTATCCGAGTTGGCTATAGCTTTGCAGCCGGGCGCAGTCTTCTGCGCCAAGCCGCGATCTGTTTCGCTCCGTCGCCACGCAGTGACGGTTGCGCAGCTCGCGCGCTCTGGCTGCTTTTCTCCAGTGCGCATTTCGGCAAATGGGGTTCCGTGCGTGAAACTACGCCGCACATCAAGTTGGATTGTAGAATGCAGCTTCCTGCTGTTTGCCCTGGCGCTGCCGTTCGCAGGCCAGGCGCAAGCGCCGGATCGTGGTGCGCTTGAGGGCACGCTGGTCGACGGAGCCGGCATGCCGATTCCGCAAGCCGCGTTGTCGCTGCGCAGCGCTGTCACCGGGGCCGTTGCCACAGCTCGATCCGATGAGAACGGCCGGTTTCACTTACCCGCGCTCGCTCCCGCCAGCTACGAACTGACTGCCAGCGCACCGTCCTTCGCTACCTGGCAGACCGAAACCACGGTCGCGGTCGGCACCGTCACCTCTCTCCAGGTCACGCTGCTGCCTGGCTCTGTCAAGGAAGTCGTTCGCGTCGCAGACACCGGCCCGGTCATCGATACGGCCACTGTCGCCGTCAGCACAACGCTCGACTCGGACGCGGTGCATGATCTCCCTACGAGCAGTCGGCGCTGGTCTGACTTTGCCTTGCTCACCCCCGGGGTCACGCCCGATGCGAACGCGGACGGCCTCCTGTCGTTTCGCGGCATAGGCACGCTGCTGAACAACAACACCATCGACGGAGCCGACAACAATCAAGCCTTCTTTTCAGAGGAGCGGGGCCGCACGACGATCGCTTACTCGAACTCAGAATCGGCCATCGAGGAGTTCCAGGTCAACACTTCCAACTACGGCGCGCAATACGGCCGTGCCGCCGGCGGGGTGATCAACACGGTCACACGCAGTGGCGGGAACAAGCTGCACGGCGAGCTGTTTTTCTACGACCGCAACAGCGCATGGGCCGCCACAAACGCCTTTGCCAATAGCGCTACCGTAGCCCTTGGTGCGACCAACACGGTTTCCACCAACGCTGTGCACCTGCGAAACACGATCGCGCAGGACGGCGGTACCGTCGGTGGTCCCATCCGGCGCGATAAGGTCTTCGCGATCGGCACCTATGACCACTACCACCGCGACTTCCCGGGCATCGCTCGTGCCAGCAACGCAGCGAAGCTGTTTCAAACACCTACGGAGCAAGCGACCCAGACTCTGGCCGGTCGCTTGAACGTCCTGCCGGCACAAGCGCTGAGCGAGTACAACGGGGTGCTTGCCGGCTTGGCTGGCTTGCTTGGCAGTGTGCCCCGCAGCGCGGACGAAACCATCTACTTCCCCAAGCTCGATTGGCAACTGAGCGATCGCAGTCACCTTACGGTGCAGTGGAACCATCTACTCTGGAACTCGCCAAATGGGGTGCAGGTCTCACCGGCTGCGACTTACGGCAGCAACTCGTTTGGTAACTCGGTCACCAAGAACGACGTCCTCATCGCGCGATGGGCCTACTTTCTTTCGCCTAACCTCCTCAGCGAGACCAGCTTCCAGTACGGGCGAGACTTTGAAAGTGAGACAAGTAATCCGCCCGCGCCATTCGAGCAATCCCTGGCCAACAACATCTATGGCCGTCCAGCGCAGGTTCTTATTGAGGATTATGGTTTTCGCTTCGGCAACCCCCCGGTGCTCAATCGGGCCTCCTACCCGGATGAGCGCCGGTACGAACTAAACAGCAGCCTCACCTATGTCCGTGGCCGGCATACATGGAAGACCGGCTACTCCGTCAACTTCGTCAACGACTACAGTGACGCGCTCTATAACGCGAACGGAACGTTTGTTTACGCGGATGTGATGGATTTCGCCACCGACTATCTCGCGCCTGACAACTGCGATAACTCTTCGACGGGGGTTGGCGTTCTGCCTTGTTACTCGTACTATACCCAGAGTTTCGGCCCTACCACCTTTCAGTTTCAGTCAGCCGACTACGCCGGCTTTTTTTCTGATGAATGGAAGGCGACGCACGCGCTGACGGTTTCGCTCGGCTTGCGGTATGAGTACGAACAGTTGCCCAACACCAACGCGGCGCTCCGCAACCAGGACATTGCTCAAACCTCAAGCTTGCCGCACGACAAGAACAACTTCGGCCCACGGGGCGGTCTCGCCTGGGATATAGGCGGGGCAGGCCACACCGTACTCCGCGCCGGATACGGCGTATATTACGGACGCATCGTCAACTCAACGGCGTTCTCTGCGCTTACGCAAACGGGCGCGACCCACGCGCAACGGAGCTACTACTTCAAGCCGCTCGACACCGGTGCCCCGCCGTTCCCCTTTGTTTTTTCTGGCGCGCCCTACCTGTCTGTTCCTCCAAGCGCGGTGTACTTCGATGCGCACTTTCAAAATCCGGAGATCGAACAGGCCGAGGTGTCGCTTGAGCAAGAGGTGCAACGCCACACAACCGTGAACTGTGCGGGGCTGTTCTCTTGGGGCCGGGAGTTACCCGATTATCTCGATACCAACATCGACTTGAGCTCCCCACAAACCATCACCTACGCCGTTGTCGACCCCCTGCACCAGGGCCCTCTTCCCTCCACCTACACGACGCGTTTCTACACCAACCGGATCAATCCAAACTACGGGCAGATTACGCGCATCTTTTCTGAAACCAACTCCAAATATGCAGCCGCCGTTCTTCGCGTGACCCATAGCCTGTCGAAGACTCTCGACCTGCACGGGTCATTCACCTATGCACACGCAGCAGACTGGAATCAGAACGCGACCGCGTTTACCGACACCAACGATGTGCTCGATCCGGCCAATCTTGCTCTGGAGTACGGCCGCTCAAACGCGGACATCCGCCGCCGGCTCACCGGCGGCATGCTTCTCAAAACAGACACGCGAGCACGCGGTTGGGAGGGCGAAGTCATCAATGGCTGGGAACTCGCGCCCACGGCGGAAGTGCGTGACGGGCTGCCCTACTCGATGCAAACCTCCGGCGCTATCCCTGCTTTGCGGTACACCGATGCACTGAACCGCAAGGAGGTGCTCAGCGGTCTCGGCGCTTCCATCAACGGCTCTGGAGGCGCCACGCGCATTGCTGCAGTCGGCCGCAACACCTTCCGGTATCCCGGCATCATCAACGCAAACCTCCGTATCGCCAAGCGCACGCAGATCACAACGCACGCAACACTGGAACTGCTGGGGGAAAGCTTCAACCTGCTCAACCACGAGAACCTCACCAGTATCGACACCACCGGCTACACCATCTCGAATTCGAGCACGGTCGGCGTGCCTTCCCGGCTCACCTGGCAGAGCGGGAGCAAGCCTGGCTCGTCCGAGTTTGGCACCCCCCTCAACGGCAACAACACCAACCTTTACCAGGATCGTCAGATCCAGATCTCCGCCCGGCTGCACTTCTAAGCTGCTCGCCTGGGCTCGGCCGGCGGCAGACTTGGCTACCGGGTTGCTTCAGCGATGGAGGCCATCCTCAGCGGTAAAATAGGGTCAGCCATGCCCTGCGTAGAGCAAGTGGAGCAATACGATGTCGCCATCGTCGGCGCCGGGCACGCCGGCTGCGAAGCTGCCGTGGCCGCGGCGCGGATGGGCCTGCGCACCGTGCTGCTCACGCTCAACCTCGATCTGATCGCGCAGATGAGCTGCAATCCAGCCATCGGCGGCATCGCCAAGGGTCACCTGGTACGCGAGATCGACGCCCTCGGCGGCATCATGGGCGAGGTCGCCGACTCGGTCGGCATCCAGTTCCGGCTGCTCAATACCTCGCGCGGCCCCGCGGTGTGGAGTCCTCGCGCGCAGTGCGATAAAGCTCGGTACCGTACCGCCATGCGGAGCCTGCTGGAGCGCGAACCGAACTTGCAGATCAGGCAGGCCGAGGTCACCGGCTTCCTGTTTGCCGACGCAAACGGCGCCTCGCTTTCGCCCGGCGAGCAACCGGGCGAGGACGCCCGCCTCACCGGCCTCACCCTCCGCGGGGGAAGCTCGATCAGAGCGCATGCAACCGTCATCACCACCGGCACTTTCCTCAACGGACTGATTCACTGCGGCGAAGAGCGAATCCCGGCCGGCCGCGCGGGCGAGCCCGCCTCCGTGCTGCTCGGTGAAGCGCTTAAAGCGCTCGGCCTGCGCAACTGCCGGCTCAAAACCGGCACGCCCCCCCGTCTTGACGGCCGCACCATCGATTGGTCCCGGTTTGAAGAGCAGCCCGGCGACCCGGAGCCGACACCCTTTTCGCTTCGCACGACCGCCCTGCCCTTGCGCCAGATCTCCTGCTACATCGCGCACACCACGCCCGAAACCCTGGCGATCATCCGCGCCAATGTGCACCGGTCACCCATGTATTCGGGCGCGATCACGGCCATCGGGCCGCGCTACTGCCCGTCCATCGAGGACAAGATCGTTCGCTTCCCCGACAAGAGCTCGCACCAGTTCTTTCTTGAGCCGGAAGGGCTCGACACGCACGAGGTTTACATCAATGGCATGTCCACCTCGCTGCCGCGGGAAGTGCAGGCGGAAATCATCCGCTCCATCCCCGGCCTCGAGAACGCCTCGATGCTGCGCCCCGGCTACGCCATCGAGTACGACGCCATTGATCCCACCGAGCTCGACCGGTCGCTGCGCGTCAAGAAATTTGAGGGCCTCTACCTCGCCGGCCAGATTAACGGCACCTCGGGCTACGAAGAGGCCGCTTGCCAGGGTCTCATGGCCGGCATCAACGCTGCGCTGGCCGCACGAAGCTACCGGGACTGGCTGGACACTACGACGGAGCCGCAGCTACCCGTCACGCAACGGCCGGTTGCTCGAGAGCCGCATCGAGAGCCCGCCCCGGCAGTTTTCACGCTCGACCGCACCGAAGCCTACATCGCCATCCTGATCGACGACCTGATCTCGAAAGGCACAAACGAGCCGTACCGCATGTTTACCTCGCGTGCCGAGTTCCGCCTCCACCTGCGGATAGACAACGCCGATCGCCGTCTTACCCCGCATGCGCGCCGCCTCGGGCTCATCCCTGACGAAACCTGGCAGGCCTACGAGGCCAAGCAGGCCCGCGCCGCTGCGCTTGAAAAGCTGCTCGCCACGACCCGCCCCGAGGCAGGTACCTGGGCGGCCTTCTTCCCCGCGCTGCTTGCCACTCTTTCAGCCCCAACGAACCAGGAAGACTTGGGCGAGGAAACATCAGAGGCAGGCGAAAAGCCCAAGCCTCGCGCGACCGCTCGCCTGACGCTTGAGAGCACGTCCGGGCTCACCTTTGCTGAGCTTTTGCGCCGCCCCGGGCTTACCCTCGCCGCCTTGTGGCCGCTGCTCATTCCGGTGCTTCTGCGGTTCGGGGAGAAGACCGGCGACCCGATCTTTACGCCCTGGCTCGACATCAGGACGGGAACGCCGGCCGCCGGCCAAATGCGAGTCGAGCTCAAGGCGGTCGAGACCGAACTGAAGTACGCCGGCTACCTTGATCAGCAGCGCCGCTCGATCGGCAAGCTGCGCGCCGCTGAAAGCCGCGCCATCCCCACTGACTTCCAGTACCGGGGCCTTTCCGGGTTGAGCCGCGAGTTGCAGGAGAAGCTCGACCGGGTACGCCCTTCGACCATCGGGCAAGCCAGCCGCATACCCGGAGTGACACCTGCCGCGCTGACGATCCTGTCCGTCCTGGTCGGCACGCCGGCGCGCCAGTCTTGATAGTCAACGTCGGCCGCTAGGGTCCCGCAGGGCCCTGCTCCCGAACAGCAAGTTTGCCCCGCTCTTCGCTTTCCTGCTCTTCCGCCAGTAGCTCGATATGGTTCAGAGCGGTTGCAATGGCTGTTCTGCGAGCCGGCGAAGCTTCCGAAGCAAGAAAGCACTCGATCTCGCGGGTTGCCTCCCGCCACCGCCTCGCCAGCTGCAGTGCATTGGCCCGGATCAGGTGCCTGTCTCCCCAGTTTGCCGGAGCCGAGGCGAGCGCGAGCTCGCTCCAGTGCAGCGCACCGTCCACGTCCCCGCGCCCTACCTCCGAGCGAGCCATCTCATACTGTGCCTGCCACACCCTGGCCGCCTCGCCGTGGAGATTGCTCAGCAGAAGAAAAGCATCGTTGTAGCGCCCTTGGCCATTGTAGGTGGTCGCCAGCAGGAGTGGCGGCCAGGGGTCGCCAGGGTCGAGCGCCTGCGCACGCAAGGCATGCTCGATTGCGGCCTCGTAGCGGCTGGCCTTGTTGTCCCGGTCCGCCATCAGGATGTACGCCTCGGGGAAGTCAGGAGAGATCGCGAGCGCTTTCGCGATCTCGCGTTCACAAACGTCATCGCGTTGCTTCTGTGCCGCCTGCCTGGCCTTCTCAAGATGCTCGCGAGCCTGGGGCAAGACCCGGAGGTCAGCGACAGAAATCGTCCCCTGCACCGACGGAGGACGCAGGCCGTGCTCCTGCGCTCCCGCCGTCGCGAGCGTTGCAAAGGGCAGGCACAGGACGGCCAAGACAAGAGTTTCCAGGCGGGCAAACACGCGCATGACATAACCTCGGGAAGTGACCCGAGACTATGCGTCAGCAGTCAAGCCTGGCACCGTTACCAAGGGCACGATGCGAATCGAAAGTCACGCTTTTTCCCACGCATGCTTGTTCCCCATGCGTTCTATGGAGGCGCGGACGCCTGGCAGGACGCACCATGTTGGCAATGTGACTAGGACCCCTCCTACATGGCCCGGAACAGCGCAAGGCCTGCGCATGTCCGATCTCCCGGAAACAAGAGCCAGGCCTGTGCCGCCTTACAAGGTGCTTAAGAACTCGGTCGCGACACGTCGGGAGCAGTGCCACTACTCTGGCAGAGTCTGAACTTCTAACTCATGAGGCGCCGTTCGAATGCGCGGATTGTCTGCAGAATCTGGTTTCTCTCGATGTCCGGATCGACTGCCTGAAGAAATTCAACCGCTCGGAAGTCATCGCCTCTTCTGCGGTTCTGGGCAGGTTCAACGCTTTCGATCAGCAATGCCTCCATCGTGGCGATAAGCATCGACAGGCCGAAAGATCTGTTTTCTTCTTGTAAAGCTCCTTCCGGTGAGACTGCGTAGACACCGAACCACGAAAACCGATCCCACCTCCCGTTAAGACGATCGAAGGTATGCTCTCGGAGTCTTACGCCAAATCCTCTTTCGATCGCCCGACCTACATAAACCACCACGTCGCGATCATGCAGGAGGTAAACACCTCGCTGTTCAGCAAAATCTACTGCTTTGTTGCTTGCTGCCTGCTGCCCCAGCAAACGAGGGGTAGAACTCCAGGTCACTTTGTCCCGAGACCAGTACATGCCTAGCGCATTGATGAGACCGGCGGGTTCTTCAGCTTCGACATGGGGTTCTTCTAGCACTAACGGTGAAACCGGAGCGACTCCCTCGACTGCGGTAGCAAACTCCGCGGGGATTGCCGCTTGCTGAAACTTGCGCCTCAACCGATAGAAGCCGCG
>CALMAN010000015.1:7866-9081 GCA_937859835.1 uncultured Acidipila sp.
AATGCATCGCCTCGGTGCTACCGCTGAGCACTTGGATAATGGCTTCACGCCATCCCAGATCGGCCATTGCCACTTACCCCCGCGTGAAAGAAACGTCTAGTACTCGCCGCCGCCAAAGGCGAGGTTCTCGAACCTGGTGCACTTCGACAGATAGGCCAGATGGACGCTGCCCGTCGGACCGTTTCGCTGCTTGGCGATGATGATCTCCGCCTTGCCTTCGGTTTCGGGGTCGGGTTGGCCGTTTTCGTCTTTGTTGTAGTAGCTGTCGCGATGGATAAATGCAACCACGTCGGCGTCCTGCTCAATCGAGCCCGACTCGCGGAGGTCCGACAACATCGGCTTCTTGTCTCCCCCGCGCTGTTCGCTCGCGCGCGAAAGCTGCGAAAGCGCAATGACCGGCACCGCAAGCTCCTTGGCCAGCGCCTTCAGGCCGCGAGACACGGCAGACACCTCCTGGGTCCTGTTCTCGTAGCGTTTCGCGCCCGCGGCGCCGCTTCCGGCCACCGGGCTGCCCGACATGAGCTGCAGGTAATCGATGACGATCAGGTCCAAACGCCCATGCATCTGGCGCAGCCGCCGCGCTTTGGCGCGCATCTCGGTCAGCGAGATCGCGGGCGTGTCATCGATAAAAATGTGCGACTCCGTCAAGCGCTCCAGCGCTTCGGTCAGCCGCGCCTGGTCTTCGCGCGACGTGTAGCCCTTTTGAATCTTTTGTTGGTCGACCAGGGCTTCGGAGGCGAGCATGCGACGCAGCAGCGACTCCTTCGACATTTCCAAAGAAAACACGGCCACCACCGAACCGCCGCGAACCGCCGCGTTCTGCGCGATGTTGATGGCCCAGGCGGTTTTGCCCATCGAAGGCCGCGCCGCAATGATGATCAGCTCGGACTTTTGCAGCCCTGAGGTCATCCGATCGAAGTCGGTGAAGTGGGTTTCAAGGCCGGTGACCTCGCGGTGCCCCTCGGCAAACAGCTGGTCGATTGAGCCGAACGACCCCCGCACAATCTCCGGGATCGAAGCAAACCCACGCTGGATGCCGTGCTCCGTCACTTCGAGCAGTGTTGACTCGGCATCGTGCAGGACTTCAAGCGCGTCCGTCCCCTGGTCAGCCGCAAGCGTAATCGCCTCCGAGCAAACGGTGATCAGCGCGCGGAGAAGCGACTTGTCCTTGACGATCCGGACGTAGCTCTCGATGTTGGGTTGGCGCGGGATGCC
>CALMAN010000016.1:0-26783 GCA_937859835.1 uncultured Acidipila sp.
GGGTTGAGCCCGTGCAACCGCGCCTCAGCTTTGCGGAGGCGTCACCCTGTACACACCCATGCGGTTGCACGGGCTCAACCCTGCTTCGCGCGTGGGGGTGATCGGCATGGGCGGGCTGGGCCACATGGCGCTTCAGTTTGCGCGCGCCTTTGGCGCCGAGGTGGCGGCATTCTCCTCATCGGCGAACAAGGAGGACGAGGCCCGGGCCCTGGGCGCGCACCAGTTCATCCACACGCGCGAAACCAAGTCGCTCAAGGCAGTGGCCGGGCGCTTTGACCTTATCCTGTCCACCATCCACGCTGACCAGGACTGGAGTGCGTACGTCCAGGCGTTACGGCCTCACGGCACCCTCCTGTTTATCGGCCAGCCGCCTAAGCCTGCCTCCTTCCCGGTGCATCCGCTGATCGCCGGCATCAAGGGCATCGCCGGCTGCAACATCGGCAGCCCGACGCAGATCGCCGAGATGCTGGAAGTCGCGGCGCGCCACAAGATCCAGGCGGTGGTCGAGCACTTCCCCATGCGGGACGCAAACGCAGCGGTCGAACGAGTCCGCAAAAGCGCGGTCCGCTACCGCGCGGTGCTGCACAACTAGCGCCGGCCCGCTGCCCCGGCCAGAGCGCCGGAAGCACGCTGGTAGACTCCTGAGGTGACGATGCTCCGCCGCCTTCTGTTCCTTTGCCTTCTTTTTTGCCCATCGCTCTCCTTTGTGGCGTTTGGCTATGCGCAAGGCACGCACCTTTGGAGCGAGAGCAGCTTCAACGATTGGGAAAAAGGGACGCCCAAGGGCGTGGCGATCGGCAGCGACGGGATCGTTTCCTCGGGTTTGCCCATCCGCACGGTCGCGCAGCTCAATGCCGCCGATGTTTGGGCGATCGCGAGCGATGCGCGGGGCAACGCTTACCTTGCGACTGGTTCTCCGGCGCAGGTTCTGCGCATCGCCCCGGACGGGACGCAGACGGTTTTGTTTACGACCAAGGACGTCAGCGTGCAGTCGCTCGCCATGGGGCCGGACGGCGCCCTGTATGCCGCCACGCTGCCCTCAGCAAAGGTCTTCCGCATCGCCGGCGCCCCCGCGGGTGCGCCGGGCGGCGGCGCAGGGAAGCCGCTTGATGAAACCACCGCGCCCCTGGTGTTCGACCCCGGGGCCACCGAGGCGAAGCCGAAGTATATCTGGGCCATGCTGGTCGACAGTGCCGGCCGTCTGTACCTGGCCAGCGGAGGCCCGGGCGCCATCTACCGCCTGAGCCCCGGCGCGAACGCGAAGCCGGAGCTCTTGTTCGCGAGCGACGAGCCGAACCTCCGGTCGCTTGCGCTTGCGCCCAATGGCGATCTCCTGGCTGGCTCCGACGGCACAGGGCTGGTCTACCGGATCCAGCCGGACGGCAAAGGGCTGGTGCTGTTTGAAGCCGCCAAGCGCGAGATCACCTCGCTCGCGGTAGGCTCCGCGGGCCAGCTGTATGTGGCCGCCGTAGGCGAAAAGGGCCGCAGCACCAGCCTCCCGCAGTTGCCGGTCAGCACCGGCGGAGCGCCCGGCGGCGGGACCATCACGGTGACCGTCGTCCAGCCCGGCTCGGCGCAGTCGGTCAACAACAATGCGGGAATCCCTGACGGCTCGGAGGTCTACATTGTTCCTCCAGGCCCAGCCGAAGCGCCGCGCCGGCTGGTTGCCGCGCACGAAGATGTGATCTACAGCCTCCGCGCGACCGCTTCCGGCCTGTTGGCGGCAACCGGCAATCGAGGGCGCGTGTACCGGCTGCATGATGACGGCAGCTTTGAAGATCTCGTGCACGCAGACGCCGGGCAGGTGGTCGGCTTTGCGCCGGGGCCGGATGGGTCGGTGTACCTCCCGGCGGCAAACAGCGGCAAATTGTTGCGCTTGGAGCTCGGTTCGGCCGAGGGCGGTGTGCTTGAAAGCGAAGTGTTCGACGCAACCGAGCCTTCGCTCTGGGGCCGCGCCGAGATCACCGCCGACACCTCGCCCGAAAGCTACCGGTTCGAGACCCGGACGGGCAACGTCGATAACCCGGCGCGCGGCTGGGGTGACTGGAAACCCTTTCGCAACGCCGACCCAACCCTGGGGCAGCCGGCAGCACGCTATGCGCAGTGGCGGCTCACGTTGAAGCCCGGCGCGCGCATCAGCCAGATCGCGCTCAATTACCTCCCGGCCAACGCGGCGCCGGAGGTGGATGAAATCCTGGTCGCGCCAGGAACCCGGGTCAACAGCGCCGCCATCCAGCCCAGCTACCCACCCCAGACCACCATCAACTTCGCCTCGCAAGGAGGAGCGGCCGTGAACCTAGACGCAAACAGCGCCGCCGTCGCCCTCAGCGCGTTTCGCGACAAGGGATCAGTGACCGCGCGCTGGGCCGCGCATGACGACAACGGCGACGAGCTTCGCTTTGCGCTGTTCTACCGCGCTGCGGGCGAGACCGGGTGGCGCCTGCTCAAGGACAATCTCACCGACCGCTACTATAGCTTTGACGCCAGCCTGCTGCCCGATGGTCCCTACCGCATGCGCGTGGTCGCCACCGACGCCGCTTCCCACCCGGCCGGCGCGGCCCTGACCGGTGAGCGCGTCAGCGACCTTTTCCTTGTCGATACGAGCACGCCGCAGGTGACTGCCCTTGACGCGCAGCGGGCCGGCGCCGGTGTGCACGTGGTGGCAACGGTGACCGACGCGAAGACCCCCATCGCACGCGCCGAGTACTCGCTCGATGCAGGGCCCTGGCAGTATGTGGAACCGGTCGGCCGCCTGTCTGACTCGTTGCGGGAGCAGTATGACTTCCAGATCCCCGCACCCGCCGCTGGCGCGCACATCGTCGCGCTGCGCGCCTTTGATCGCTTCGAAAACCAGGGTTCGTCCCAGGTGCAGGTACGGTGATGGGGCAACGCGCCGAAGCAGGGGATCCGCAGCGTGCGCTTTGAGCTTTTCGTGGCTGTGCGCTACCTGCGGGCCAAGCGGCGCGAGGCCGTGATTGGGGTCGTGACGGCCATCTCCGTCGCCGGCGTTGCCATCGGGGTAGCCTCGCTCATCCTGGCGCTCGCGATCACAACAGGGATGCGCCGTGATCTCGAAAGCAAGCTGCTTTCGTCCACTGCGCACGTTTCGCTCATGCGGGTCGAGAACGACGGCATCCGCGGATGGCAGGCGCTGACGGCTCGCCTGCGCCGCCTGCCCCATGTCACGGCAGCTGCAGCCGCCCTGTACGAGCCGGTGCTGATCTCGCGCGGGGCCCACTCCGGGGGCGCGCTGCTCAAGGGTGTGGTGCCGGCCGAGGAGCGGCAGGTGAGCGACATGCTCCACGAGATGACAAGCGGAAGCGCCGAGGCCCTTGCTGCCCAGGACGCAGGCGGCCCGGAGCAGGCCTTTCCGCCGATTGTTTTAGGCCGCGACCTGGCCGACACGGTTGCCGCCAGGGTCGGGGATACGGTGGTCGTCACCAGCCCGCAGGGCGAGCTGACCCCCTACGGCCTGATCCCGAAGTACCAGCGCTTCGTGGTCGCCGGCATCTTTCACTCCGGGTTTTACCAGTACGACTCCGGCTTCGGCTTTGTGCGTCTCCCCGATGCGCAGAGGCTTTTTGGCGAGCCGGACCTGGTTTCGATCATCTCCTTCAAAGTCGATGACCTGTACCATGCGGACCGGATCGGCCGCGAAATCGAGGAGGCTGCGGGCCCCGGCTTTGAAACAACAAACTGGATGGAGCAGAATCGCGAACTGTTTCGCGCGCTCAAACTTGAACAGCTGGTCACTTTTATCGTGATCGGCCTGATTGTCTGCGTAGCCGCGCTCAACATCCTGATTGCTCTCACCATGCTGGTGATGGAAAAAACCCGGGACATCGCCGTGCTGCTTTCGATGGGCGTGGCTCCGGCGCAGATCCGCCGCATTTTCCTGCTCCAAGGGGTGCTGATCAGCGGCCTGGGGACCGGGATCGGCCTGGCGCTGGGCTACGCCGTGGCATGGATCTGCGGCCACTACCACCTTGTTTCTTTAAACCCCGAGGTTTACTCGCTGGATACCCTCCCCTTTGCGCCGCGCCCCGCGGACGGCCTGCTCGTGAGCGCGGTTTCGCTCGGCGTGGCGCTTCTGGCGACCTTGTACCCTTCGCGCGCCGCCGGACGCGTCCTCCCGGCCGAGGCCCTGCGCTTTGAATAGCTCCCCGGAGCTGGGGCAAAACCCGCGCCCCGAAGCAGGCCTGCGACCTTTCCCGGACGCGGATCATCTACTGCTCCGTGTAGAGAATCTGAGCAAGAGCTACTCAGGTAAGGCTGGCCGGGCAGACCGGCTGATGGTGCTCGACCAGGTCAGCTTTTCCGTGTCACGGGGCGAGTTGCTCGGGGTCATCGGCGCCTCCGGATCTGGAAAAAGCAGCCTTTTGCATCTGCTGGCTGCCCTGGATCGCCCGGCCGGAGGCCAGATCTGGTGTGATGGGGTAGAAGTGAACACGCTTTCCGGCCTGGGCGCAGCCCGCTACCGGAACTACGACGTAGGCTATGTGTGGCAGTTTCACTATCTCCTCCCGGAATTTACAGCGTGCGAGAACGTGGCGATGCCGCTACTGGCGAGAGCCACAGGAGCCCGAAAGGCGATCGGAGCGGCGACCGCTGCCCTGGAGCGGGTCGGGCTGGCCGACCGGCTCCATCATCGCGCCGGCGAGTTGTCGGGAGGCGAACAACAGCGGGTGGCACTGGCCCGGGCGCTGGTTACCGGGCCGAAGCTGCTGCTGGCCGATGAGCCGACCGGCGACCTGGACGAGGCCACGGCTCGGGACGTCTTCCTCCTGATTCAGGCATTGCACCGGGAGGCAGGGCTTACCACGGTTTTGGTGACCCACAATTTGCTACTGGCACGCCGCTGCGATCGTGTGTTACGGCTTAAGGGTGGAAGGCTTCAACCCGCGACACCCGGCGAACTCGACCCAGCTCCTTCTATAGGATAGAAACAGCGGTATGCTCGCTGCTTAGCAACACAACTAGCCTCCGCTCGGGGATGCGAACCGGCACCAGCGGAAACGCAGGAAGCTTCAAAGGGGGAACATGTTCGAACGGTATACAGAAAAAGCGCGTCGCGTTATCTTCTTCGCCCGGTATGAGGCCAGCCAGTTTGGCTCGCCCTACATCGAGACGGAGCACCTGCTGCTGGGGCTGCTGCGCGAAGACAAAGCGCTGACCAACCGCTTTCTACGCTCGCATGCATCCGTCGATTCGATTCGCAAGCAGATCGAAGGGCACACCACCATCCGCGAAAAGGTGTCCACCTCCGTGGACCTTCCACTATCGAATGAGTGCAAGCGCGTCCTGGCCTACGCAGCCGAGGAAGCAGAGCGGCTTTCGCACAAGCACATCGGCACCGAACACCTCCTGCTGGGGCTGCTGCGCGAGGAAAAGTGCTTTGCGGCGGAGATCCTGCATGAACGTGGCTTGAAGCTGCTTGCCATTCGCGAAGAGCTGTCGCGCGCCACGCAGGAAAAGCAGCCCGGAGGCTCGCAGCAGGGCCGTGCCCGCGAGGCAAGCTCAAGCGGCAACCGCGAAACCAGCCTGCTGGCCGAGTTCTCGCGCGACCTGACCCAGGTGGCCATGGACAACCAGCTGGACCCCCTGGTCGGCCGGGATGGCGAGCTGGAGCGCGTCATCCAGATCCTGTGCCGCCGGACCAAAAACAACCCGGTGCTGATCGGTGAACCGGGCGTCGGCAAGACCGCGATCGTCGAAGGCCTCGCCCAGCGCATCTCGGACGGCGAAGTGCCGAGCTTCCTGGCCGACAAGCGCGTGCTGGCGCTCGACCTGTCGCTGATCGTGGCCGGCACCAAGTACCGCGGCCAGTTTGAAGAGCGGCTCAAGACCATCATGAAAGAGCTGATGGAGAACCAGAACTGCATCATCTTCATCGATGAGCTGCACACCCTGGTGGGGGCCGGCTCGGCCGAGGGTTCGCTCGACGCAGCCAACATCCTCAAACCGGCTTTGTCCCGCGGCGAAATCCAGTGCATCGGCGCCACCACCCCGGGCGAGTTTCGCAAGTCGATTGAAAAGGATCGCTCGCTTGAACGGCGTTTCCAGGCCGTCAAGGTGCCGCCGCCGAACGAGGAAGACGCGATCAAGATCATCATGGGCATCAAGGACCGCTACGAGAAGTTCCACGCGGTCTCCTACACCGATGATTCGATCGAGTTCGCGGTTTCGCACTCAAGCCGCTACATCCCCGATCGCTTTCTGCCCGACAAGGCCATCGACCTGATCGACGAGGCCGGCGCAAGGGTCAAACTGCGCCAAACCTCGTTGCCCGAGGAGATCACCGAGGTGCAGAAGCGGATCAAGTTCATCGTGCACCGCATGGAAAACGCCATTGCGAACCACGAGTTTGAAAAGGCGCGCTTCTACTCGGACGAGGAGCGCAAGGAGCGCGAAAACCTGCGCGCCCTGCGCGACAAGTACCACCTCGATGACTCGACGGCCGGCATCGTGAGCCGCGAGGACATTGAGGATGTGGTCAGCCGCTGGACAGGCGTGCCGGTCACCTCGATCAAGGAAGAAGAAACGCAAAAGCTGCTCCGGGTGGAAGGCGAGCTCCATAAGCGCGTCATCTCCCAGGAAAAGGCGATCTCTGCCCTGTCGCGGGCGATCCGTCGTTCGCGCGCCGGCCTCAAGAGCCCCAACCGGCCCATCGGGTCGTTCCTGTTCCTGGGCCCGACTGGCGTCGGCAAGACGGAAATGGCGCGCACCCTGGCCCAGTTCCTGTTCGGGAGCGAAAAAGCGCTGATCCGCTTCGACATGTCGGAGTTCATGGAAAAGCACTCGGTTTCGAAGCTGATCGGTTCGCCTCCGGGCTATGTCGGCTACGAGGAGGGCGGCCAGCTGACCGAGCGCGTCAAGCGCTCGCCCTACTCGGTCGTCCTGCTCGACGAGATCGAAAAGGCGCATCCGGACGTCTTCAACATCCTGCTGCAGGTGTTTGAGGACGGTCACCTGACGGACGGCCTTGGAAACACGGTCGACTTCAAAAACGTGATCCTGATCATGACCTCAAACATCGGCGCGCGGCACCTGCAACGCAAGCAGGGCCTTGGCTTCCAGTCAGAGCGCGAAGACCTGGTCATGGACAAGGTCGAGGAGCTGGTCAAGCAGGAGGTGAAGCGCACCTTCAACCCCGAGTTCCTGAACCGCGTGGACGAAATCATCCTTTTCCACTCGCTTTCGGACGCGGACCTGATCCAGATTCTCGAGCTGCTGGTCGGCCAGCTGAACACCAACCTGGTGCAAAAAGCGATCACGATCTCGGTGACCGACGACGCGAAGAAGTGGATTCTCGAAAAAACGCTGGTGGATCGCAGCTACGGGGCACGGCCCCTGCGCCGCGCGCTCCAGCGCTACGTCGAGGACCCGCTCTCCGAGGCGCTGATCGCCGGGCAGATCAGCGAGCGCCCTGCCTTTATCGAGGTGTATCTTGAGAACAACCAGCTCTTCTACCGGCCCGTCTCTCAGGAGGGCGCAGAAAGCGAATCGCGCTCCGAGGGCATCCTGCTTTACAGCGCCTAACCCGGCGCTCGCGCAAGCAAAAACCCCGTCCAGTCCCGGACGGGGTTTTTGTGCTCGAAAGACTGGAGCGGGAGACGGGGATCGAACCCGCAACCAACGGCTTGGGAAGCCGCTACTCTACCATTGAGCTACTCCCGCTCAGTGAATACGAGTATACCGTGCGGGTGTCGCCTTCTGTAAGCAGCGGCAGCGCGCGGCAAGGAAGCTTCCATGCGACTCCCCTTTGTTTTCGCCCCTCTCTCGCATTTGGCAAGCAGCTGGCCGGCACGGGCCGCCGGCGGCACCCTGTACCCGCGGCTCGTGCGGGTAGAGCACGGGGCGCCCGGCGTTGCGGACCACCTTCTCGCGAGCGGACCGGACGCGTCTTCGAAAGCGACGACGATGGGCAAACGTTTCGCCTTGTTGCCCGCATCGAGCCCAAGCCGCCGATCGTCAAGCGCTGCTGCGCAACGCTTTACGAAGTTCCGGAGCGCGTAGGCGCTTTGTCTGCTGGAACCCTGCTTTACGCAGCCTCGTTTCTTTGTCAGCCCGCGCCTTGGGCTCAGCCCAGGCTGCCGATCCCCGGGCGTTCCTTGACAGCGTGTAACAGCGGTTTCTATGATTCACCCGTTCGCCGGTGAACCATCCAGCCGGTTCTTCTTGCCCATCCATGCATTGCAAGCACCCGGCGGGTCTTGCCACCACCCCTGCGACACCCTAGGCCTGTAGGGTCCTCTCCAAGTGAGGTTTCCTGTGTTTTGGCAAAGAACGTTTTTGTTCGCCACCATCGCTGCCCTTGGTTCCACTTCGGTCCTACCCACTGCCCCGGCCCAGACCATGACCGCTCCCGATATCACCAAGGAGCCCACGCTGTACGTTGTTCCCTATGCCCATCTCGACACCCAGTGGCGTTGGGAGTTTCCTCAGGTCATCAGCGAGTACCTGCTCAAGACCATGCGCGTCAACTTCGATTACATAGATAAGTACCCGCACTACGTCTTCAACTGGACCGGCTCCAACCGCTACCGGCTGATGAAGGAGTACTACCCGGCCGACTACGCGCGTTTGAAGGGCTACGTCGCCAAGGGGCAGTGGTTCCCGGCCGGCTCTTCGGTCGAAGAGGGCGACGTCAACCTCCCCAGCGCCGAGTCGATCTTTCGCCAGGTGCTGTACGGCAACACCTTTTTCCGCGCTGAGTTCGGCAAGGCCAGCTTTGAATACATGCTGCCCGACTGCTTCGGCTTTCCGGCCTCGCTGCCCACCATCCTTGCCGCGTCCGGGGTGAAGGGCTTTTCCACGCAGAAGCTGAGCGCCGCCTGGCAGCCTGCCCCGAAGATCGGCGGCCCGGACTCGCCGGAAAAAACCCCGGAAGGCATTCCCTTCAACGTGGGCGTCTGGACCGGCCCGGATGGCGAAACGGTTCTTGCCGCGCTCAACCCGGGCGGTTACGGCAGCGAAATCTACTCCGACCTGAGTAAGGCGCCAGGGCCGGCTCCCGAGCCTCCGGCCGGATCGCGCCGGCGGGAAACGCCTGAAACTAACTGGCCGGCGCGCATCGACATCGACGGCAAGGCAACCGGCGTCTTTGCCGATTACCACTATGTCGGCACCGGAGACATCGGCGGCGGCACCAACGAAGAATCCGTAAAGCTGCTGGAAGCCACGGTCGCCGGCGGCCAAGCCGTCCTCCCTAGCAGGTTTCTACCCACGCCCGCCGGCGCCACCGGGGAGATTGTGACCGCCGGGACTCCCGTGCGCATGGGCAACGGGCCCGTCAAGGTCATCTCTGCAAGCGCCGACCAGATGTTTCTCGACATCAAGCCCGGCATGGAGTCGAAGATGCCGAACTACCAGGGGGATCTCGAACTCATCAACCACTCTGCCGGCTCCCTGACCTCGCAGGCCTACCACAAGCGATGGAACCGCAAGAACGAACTGCTGGCCGATGCCGCCGAAAAGGCCTCGGTCACCGCTGCCTGGATGGGCGGCCGGCCGTACCCGCAGCAGCAGATGAACAATGCCTGGACCCTGGTCATGAGCGGCCAGTTCCACGACACGGGTGCCGGCACCGCGACCCCGCGCGCGTATGAGTTCGCGCAGAATGACGACCTGATCGCGGCCAACCAGTTCGCCGATGTGCTCACCAGCGCGACCGAGTCGATTGCCGCTTCGCTCGACACCGCGGTAAAGGGAACGCCGGTGCTCGTCTACAACCCGCTCAATATCGGGCGTGAAGACATGGTCGAGGCAACGGTTCCGGGCAACCTTTCGAAGGGCGTGGCGGTGTTCGCTCCGGATGGCACGGAGGTGCCCGCCCAGATGGAAAACGGCAAGGTCCTGTTTCTTGCCAAGGTTCCTTCCGTCAGCTACACGGTTTTTGATGTCCGCCCGGGCACGGGGGCAGGTGCTGCCAACACGCTGAAGGTCACCGACTCCACGCTCGAAAACGCCCGCTACAAAGTGGCCCTCAACGAAGCCGGGGACGTCAGCAGCATCTTCGACAAGTCGATCAACAAGGAGCTTCTCGCCAGCCCCATGCGCCTCGCCATCAACAACGATGCGCCCAGGCAATGGCCGGCGTGGAACATGGACTTTGACCAGGAGCAGGCGGCGCCGCGCGCCTACATCGGCGGCGCCGCCAAGGCTCGCATCGTCGAGAGTGGTCCGGCCCGCATCGCGGTCGAAGTCACCCGTGAAGGCGAAGGCTCGAAGTTCGTCCAAACGGTTCGCCTGTCCGCGGGCGACGCCGGCAATCGGGTCGAGTTTGGCGAAGCGATCGACTGGCGTTCGCTTTCGGCCAATGTCAAGGCGGTGTTTCCGCTTGCCTCCGACAACAGGCTCGCGACCTACAACTGGGAGGTCGGCACGATCCAGCGTCCCGTTGCCTTTGACCGCCAGTTTGAGGTCGCATCGCACCACTGGATCGACCAGACCGACACGTCCGGCAACTACGGCGCCACCATCCTTACCGATGTGAAGAACGGTTCAGACAAGCGCGACGACAGCACCATTCGGCTTACGCTGGTTCGCTCACCCGGCGGCGCTTCCGAGATGAAGGGCGCCTACACCGACGAACTGAACCAGGACTGGGGGCACCACGAGATCCTTTTCGGCCTCGCGGGTCACGCCGGCGACTGGCGTCAGGAGCACACCGACTGGCAAGCCTACCGCCTCAGCACCCCCATGATCGCCTTTACCACGGAAAAGCATGCGGGCACCCTGGGCCACAGCTTCTCGCTCCTTACCGTCGATAACCCGGCGATCCGCGTCCTCGCCGTGAAGAAAGCCGAGCTGAGCGACGAAGTCATCCTGCGCCTGGTCGAGCTCGACGGGAAAGCCGCTGACCAGGTCAGGGTCAAGTTTGCCGGCCCTCTGGAAGCAGCCCGCGAAGTCAATGGCCAGGAACTGCCCCTCGGGCCTGCCAGCGTGGTCGACGGCGCCCTCCAAACCTCCTTCAAGCCTTACCAGCCCCGCACCTTCGCCCTCAAGCTCGGCACAGCCCCGGTCCACCAGGCGAGCATCCCGTCCGAGCCGGTCACGCTGACCTACGACGTAGCCGTCGCGAGTAACGACGACACCAGGTCTGTCGGCGGGTTCAACAGGGAAGGCGACGCGATGCCGGCGGAAATGCTCCCCACCGCGCTCAAAATCGACGGAGTCGGCTTTACCCTTGCCCCTGCCGGTACCGGCAAGCTCGATGCCGTAACCGCCAGGGGGCAGTCCATTGCACTGCCCCCTGGCAAGTTCAACAAGGTGTATGTTCTTGCTGCCTCCGGCGATGGCGACCAACGCGCCACCTTCAAAGCAGGCAAAACTTCCGTCAGCCTCACCATTGAAGACTGGAGCGGCTTCATCGGCCAGTGGGATACCCGCGTCTGGAAACCGAAGCCCGACTCTGTCACGGAGGGCGGCAGCCGCTATGGAACCGCCGAGCACCAGGTTCCGCTGCGCAAGGACTATGCCATCTCCGCCACGCATCAACCCTGGGACCTGAAGAACTCCGGCTCCCCTGACTGGTCTCCCAAGTACCCGGAGGACTACCTCGGCCTTCGTCCCGGCTACGTCAAGCCCGCAACCCTGGCCTGGTACGCGTCGCACCACCACACTGCGGAAGGCCTCAACGAGCCGTACCAGTACAGCTACCTGTACGTCTACGCACTGGATCTACCCGCGCGGGCCAAAACGGTCTCGCTTCCCAACAATGCGGGGATCCGCATCCTCGGCATGTCCGTGGCCACCGAAGAGCCGGCTGTGCTTCCCGCCCAGCCCCTTTTCGACACCCTGGGCATGACGGCCAAGAGCGAGACCATGGAGGCCGCGAAGACGGGCAGCCAGCAGGCCAGCAAGTAAGCTCACCGGGGCGGGTGGCGGGACGGGGGACGCGATGGGGCGGCTTGTTTCTCCCCCGCCCCGCGTTCGTCTCGACCGTGCCTGCCGCCGTCCGGGAAGTCTGGCTGGGCAATCTGGCCGGAAGTCCGGCCAGGAAGTCTAGATCGCGGACACGGGATGCGCGACTCATGCCCTTGGGGCATCCCGGGGCATCCTGAGGCATTCTGGCAACCACGCTAAACCAAAGCAAACAAGGCACTTTGCTGGTGGCCCCGGCAAGATTCGAACTTGCGACCTGCGGTTTAGGAAACCGTCGCTCTATCCACCTGAGCTACGGGGCCGTTCCACCCGACCATTGTCTCATCCGAACCGGAACAGGAACTGGGTACAGTAAGAGCATCTCACCAGAGGATTCTGGGATGAGGGTAAATTTGGAGGCATGGCTGAAGTGAAGCAATTTGAGATTTTGGAAGGTACGCCGACCCGCAGGGGTGCACATTGGGACGGTGAAGGGGTGAACTTCGCGCTGTTTTCTGCGCATGCCACCAAGATAGAACTGTGCCTTTTTTCCGAGGATGGCACCGAAGAAACGCAGCGGCTTACGCTGCCCGAGCACACCAACGAGATCTGGCACGGCTATGTCCCGGGCCTGCGCCCGGCGCAGCGCTACGGCTATCGCGTGCACGGGCCGTACGAACCTGAAAAGGGTCACCGGTTCAACCACAACAAGCTGCTGCTCGACCCCTATGCCTATGCGCATATGGGCACCCTGGTCTGGGACCCTGCGATCTTCGGGTACACGATGGAGTCGGGCGACGACCTGACCTTTGATGAGCGCGACTCGGCGCCCTTTGTTCCCAAGTGCATCGTGATCGATCCCAATTTCGACTTCAGCGGCGCGCGGGCCCGAAAGAATGTGCCCTGGGAGCAGACGATCGTGTACGAGGCGCATGTGAAAGGCTTTACCAAGTGCCGGACCGACCTCCCGGAGCATCTCCGCGGCACCTACGAGGGACTCTGCCAGCCCCAGATCCTGGACTACATCAAGAGCCTGGGCGTCACATCGGTCGAGCTGCTGCCCATCTTCTCCTTCGTCGACGGCAACAACCTGCTTGAAAAAGGCTTGGTGAACTACTGGGGATACGACACGATCGGCTTTTTCGCGCCTGCCCACCGCTACGCGGCCAATCGTCCCGACATGTTGAAGGAGTTCCGGGAGATGGTTTCGCGTTTTCACGAGGCTGGCCTGGAAGTGATCCTCGACGTGGTCTACAACCACACCGCGGAAGGCAATGAAAAGGGCCCGACCCTCTGCTTCAAGGGAATCGACAACGCAAGCTACTACCGGCTCATGCCGGACCAGCCGCGCTACTACATCAACGAAACCGGCACCGGCAACACCACCAACGTCAGCCACCCGCGCGTCCTGCAGATGGTCATGGATTCGCTGCGTTACTGGACCGAGGAAAACAATGTCGACGGGTTCCGCTTCGATCTGGGCACCATCCTGGCGCGCGAACCAAACGGCTTTGACAACAAAAGCGGTTTCTTGAAGGCCTGCTCGCAGGATCCCGCCCTGGCCAAGGTGAAGCTGATCGCCGAGCCCTGGGATGTGGGTCCGGGCGGTTACCAGGTCGGCGGCTTTCCTCCAGGCTGGGCCGAGTGGAACGACAAGTTTCGCGACACGGTTCGCGAGTTCTGGACAGGCCAGGCGCCCGCCTCGGCACTCACCGAACGGCTTTGCGGTTCGAGCAGCATCTTCAACACCCGCGGCCGCAAACCCTGGGCGTCGGTGAACTTCATCACCGCGCACGATGGCTTCACCCTCAACGACCTGGTGACCTACAACGAGAAGCACAACGAGGCGAACGGGGAAGACAACAAGGACGGCAGTGACAACAACCACTCCTGGAACTGCGGGGTAGAAGGGCCGACCGACGACCCGGAGATCAATGCGCTGCGCTCGCGGCAGCTCCGCAACATGCTGGCAACGCTGCTGCTCTCGCAAGGCACACCCATGCTGCTGGCCGGCGATGAGTTCGGCAGAACGCAGAACGGCAACAACAATGCCTACTGCCAGGATGACGAGATTGCCTGGCTGAACTGGGACCTGAAGGACAAGGGAAAACACCTGGTCGACTTTGTGCAGATCCTTACGGGCCTGCGGCAGCGCTTTCCCATCCTGCGCCGCAACCGCTTCTACACGGGGACCTGCAATGAGTTGATCGGGGTGAAGGATCTGACCTGGATCAATGCGAATGGCAAGGAGATGGAAGACGAACACTGGGGCGACTCCAACATGAAGTGCTTCGGCATGCTCATGGACGGCCGCGCGCAACCCACCGGCATCGTCAAGCAGGGCGAGAACGCGACCATGCTGCTGGTCATCAACGGGCACACCGACCTGGTCGGCTTCACCCTGCCCCCGTCCTACGGCGAAGAGTGGGCCTTGCTGGTCGACACCAACAAGGAAGACAACATCGCGAACGGGACCTTCAAAGCAGGCGAAGTCTACTCGGTCACCAACCGCTCCGTGCTCCTGTTTGCGCTCCGGTCAGAGAACGCGCAAAAGGGACAGTACTAAACAGGGGCTTTCCCGCAGGCAACCGGCTTCCGGGTTCGCTGTGCTACGCTCACCCGTGGTGGACGCGCAGCTGAACCGGATCATTGCGGAAGAATACCGGGCGCTCCGGCCAAGAGCGCCCCTCCCTGTCATCCTGGGGAGGTTTTATCGCTTTACCAGCCTGAATACAACGATCCGGCTCCGGGACGGCGAGCTGCGGGTACACCTGTCCGACTTGCTTGAAGGCGCCCCTGAGCCTGTCCTGCGCGCCATTGCCCACATCCTGCTGGCCAAGCTATATCGCAAATCCGTAGACCGGATGCAAACCCTGCGGTACCGCCGGTACACGCTTTCAGAAGCCGTGGTGCGGCAAACGGAACGGATCCGGCAGCTGCGCGGACGCAAGCGTGTCCACTCCGCTCAGGGCGCCCGCTGGGATCTTGAGGAGGTATTTGAATCGTTGAACACCCGCTTCTTCCACGGCCTGCTCGGCCGCCCCGTGCTGACCTGGAGCGAGCACAGCGCGCGACGGCTGCTGGGGCACTACGACGCGGCCCACAATACCATCGTCGTCAGCCGGATCTTTGACCGGCAGGACACGCCGCGCTATGCCATCGAGTATCTGATGTACCACGAGATGCTTCACCTCAAGCATCCGGTGACTGTGCAACGGGGCCGTCGCTGCGTGCACGGACCCGCCTTCCAGGAGGAAGAAGAGCGGTTTCCGGAACTCCGTGCCGCGCGCGCGTACCTACAATCCCTAGCTTAGCCGGCGCGCAGGGGCCCGGCTATGGAACCGGGCAGCCTGCTGCCACAGGCTACGACCTCGCGTTTCGGGGCCCAGGAAGCAAGAAAACCGAGGACCCGTTCCGCAAACACGTGCGGAGCCTCTTCAAAAGGCAGATGGCCCACTTCGGGCATGATCTCAAGCGGCGCATGGAGCACATTGCGCAGGCGCATGGCCGAGTGAAGCGAAACCGCCCGGTCGTGCGCACCCCAAAGCAGCAGCGAGGGAATGTGGCGCAGCCGCGGCAGCATGGGTGTAAGCGCAGCCATATCCGGGACCCAGCAGCGAAGCACGGAAAGGAGGTACTCGACGGTTCCCGGTACCCGCAGCGACTCCACGTACTCTTCAAGCGACCCGCTTCGGACCCGGCTTGGATCGGCATACATGCGCTCCAGCGCAACCGCGTGCAGGCTTCTGGGCGCGGAAGGAAGCCAGGCGGCAAGCCGGCGCCCGAGGGCCGTGCCGGCAAGCCGGATCTGCGGCCGGGACTGCATGCAGAACGGGTTGGCGGGCGCGTGGAGGATGAGCGTCCGGACGCGCTCGGGAAACAGGGCAGCAAAGCACATGGCGACGCCGCCACCATGGGAGGTGCCGAGCAGGTCTACCTGTTCCAACCCTTCGCGGTCCATCCACACCCGCAGGCGATGCGCCGAGGCTGCCAGGCTTGCGTCCAGCCCAGGTACCCGCTCGGACCGGCCGATCCCGAGCGCATCCACTGCATACACCCGGGCCTGACGCGACAAGAGGCGCATCGCCGGTGCCCAGCCGGCAGCCGTGCCCAGCAATCCATGGATCAGCAGCATAGGGGCGCCCTCGCCGGCTACCAGCGCATGCATCCTGTGTTCTCCGACCACGGTGTACTGGCTGGACAGGGCAGCATCGTCAACCCCGCCCAGCGCCCGCCGCCCAGCCGCGTCTGCCAGGTGCGGTACTCGAGCCTGCGCATTCTGCCCTCCGTAGCTCAACGGCTGCTCCTCGTTCCCGCGCTTGAGTGTACTGCATTGTTAAGGACTCGTGAATCGCCGGGTGCGTCGTGCCGCCGGACTGTACCGGGGTACCACACTTCAATTCATCCAAACAGCACGCTATCGCGGTATAGTTTCCCGTAGTCTTCTTCCATATTTTTGAGGCATTTAGCCCCGGCTCCTCCTGTGTTGCGCGCAGCCGGCAGAGGGCAGCGAGCGCCCCCTTTTACCCTGGCCTCCCTGCTACGGAGAATGGCCCTCAAGTTGCAGGGTGAGTGGAAGTCGCTTCGGCCGAAGCAGTTGCAATGGAACGGTCTATTCAATCCCGGGTTGTTGCTGTCGCGCTTGCGCTCTTGACCGCCGCGGCCGTTTTGCTTGCCGTCTTCAACTTCGAGCAGGAGCAGCGCTTCGAGGTGCCGACCGACGGGATCTGGTGGGTCGAGTCGCATGGCGCCCTGCAGGCCAGCCGGGTTCCGGCAAACTCCCCGGGGGAGCGTGCGGGCATCAAGGCCGGCGATCTCCTGCTTTCGGTCAACCAGCAGCCCACCCCCCGGGTCGCTGCCCTGGTGCAGGAACAGTTCCGGACCAAGGTGTACGGCTCGGCCAGCTACGTCATTTCGCGCCACGGCATCCGCTTTGATGTCCCGGTGATCCTCGAAAGGGCCGATACGGGCATTCACTTCGGCATGCGGCTGATCGCGCTCGTTTACCTGGGCATCGGCTTGTATGTCTTGCTGCGTCGCTGGACAGCGCCGCATGCCACCCACTTTTACATCTTCTGCCTGCTTTCCTTTGCCATGTACTCTTTTCTGTACACGGGCAAGCTGAACGCGCTGGACTGGACGGTTTACTGGGGCTGTTTTGTTGCCGGTGCCCTGCAGCCCGCGCTGTTTCTGCACCTCGCACATTCCTTTAGCGGGCGCCCGCAACCAAACAGGGCGGCATGGATCGGCCTCACCTACACGCCCGCGCTGCTGCTCATCGCCTTGCAGGTGTACGCGGTTGAGCGCTGGCAGGCGACCGGGCTGCTGGCTCACCGGCTGGATCAGACCGCCATGGCGTACCTGGATGCCTTCTACATCCTGGCCACCATCCTGTTCTCGATCGAGTACCGCCGGGCCGGCCGCAACGGCCGGGATGTGCTGCGTCGCCAGCAGCTGAAGTGGCTGGCACGCGGCTCCATGCTCAGCGTGATTCCCTTTTCACTGCTGTACGTGCTGCCTTACCTGCTGGACCGCGGGACACCCGTCCTGCTTGAAAACGTCGCCGTCGGCTTCCTGGTAGTCCTGCCGCTCACCTTTGCCTGGGCGATCGTCCGCTACCGGCTCATGGACGTCGACCTGATCTTCAAGCGAGGCGTCACCTACACGCTCGCGACTGCCTCCCTGGTGGGCGTCTACTTCGCCATCGTGGCTGTCGCCGCGGCGCTGGTGCGGACGCGCTTGCCAAGCGCCGGGGTGTACGGCCTGCTTGCCGCCGTCATCATCACCTCGGCCCTGTTTGATCCGGTAAAGCGGGCCATCCAGGACCGTGTGGATCGCGTGTTTGATCGCAAACGCTACGACTACCGCGAAACCCTGATTGAGTTTGGGCGCGGGCTGGGCACGCAAACCGACCTTGACCAGCTCCTCGGCTCTGTGACCAGCCGCTTCTCGCAGACTCTGCTGGTCTCGCGCGTGGCCATCTTTCTGCCTGCCGAAGGAAGCACGACCGCCTTTCGGCTGGCCGCCGCACAGGGCCTCCCGGCCGCGCTGCTTGCGGAAGACACAGCTTTATCGCTCGACTTTCTGGACTTTGACCACCCGGATGCCGGCACGCACATCTTTCTTGAAAACCCGCAGCAGGCGCTACACCTGTCCGACAGCGAGCGCCGTACCGCGTCCCTGCTCGAGCTGCACTACTACCTGCCCTGCCGCGTACAGCAGCGCACCATCGCGGTCATCGGGCTGGGCCGGACTACCGAGGGCGACTTCCTGTCGAGCGTGGACGTGGAGCTGCTCGAATCGCTGGCCAGCTACGTGGGGATCGCCATCCAGAACGCAACCCTCTACGCCCGCCTCCAAAGCAAGATCGAAGAGTTCGAAAGGCTCAAGGAGTTCAACGAAAACATCGTCGAGTCGACCAACGTGGGCATCCTGGCGGTCGACCTCGAAGAACGCATCGAGAGCTGGAACGCGCAGATGGAGGTTCTCTACGCGGTGCCGCGCGCCCTGGTGCTGGGCCGGCACCTGTCCGATGTGTTCGACGCCGCCTTTGTGGACGAGTTCTACCGCGTCAAGGATGATCCCGGCGTCCATCACCTGTACAAGTTCCCGCTCGGCACCCGCGGCGAAAGCGCTCCCAGGGAGGAAAGCCGGGTAGCCAACATCTCGATTGCGCCCCTGGTTTCGCGGGAGTTCAAAACCCTGGGCCGGATCGTCCTTGTGGATGACATCACGGCGCGGGTCGGCCTGGAAGCACAGCTTGCGCAGGCCGAAAAGCTTTCCTCGATCGGGCTGCTCGCGGCCGGTGTTGCGCACGAGGTAAACACTCCGCTGGCCGTGATCTCGTCCTACACGCAGATGCTCAGCAAGCAAACCCGGGGCGACGAACGGCTCACTCCCTTGCTCGACAAGATCACCAAGCAAACCTTTCGCGCCTCCGAGATCGTGAACGGGCTGCTTAACTTTTCCCGCACGGGCGGCGCGGAGTTTCGCTCGACGGACATCAACGCGGTAGTTCGCGAAACCCTCGCTCTGCTTGAGCACCAACTCAAGACCGCGCGGATCGAGCTGGTGGTCGACCTGCAGCCGGACCTGCCGATGATCCATGGCAACAGCGGCAAGTTGCAGCAGGTCTTTCTGAACCTCTTCCTGAACGCGAAGGACGCAATGCACGGCAGCGGGCAACTGCGCGTGCGCACGGAAGCACGCGACTGTGTCACGGTTTCGATCACGGACTCGGGCTCCGGCATTTCGCCCGAGCATGTGAGCCGCATTTACGATCCGTTCTTCACCACCAAGACCGCCGGAAAGGAAGGCGAACGCCGGGGCACGGGCCTGGGACTCGCTGTCACCTACGGCATCATGCAGGAACACGCAGGCAAGATCCACGTGGAAAGCCAGCCTGGCGCCGGAACTACCTTTGCGCTCGACTTCCCCTTGAAAGAGAAACCAGCGCATGCCTGAAACGACCTACCCGGCCGCCCCGGAGATCGCTGCGCCCCCCACCCGGGGTAACGAACAAACCATCCTCATCATCGATGACGAGTCAGGCATCCGTGAAACGCTCGAAACGCTGCTCGAAATCGAGGGCTACCGGGTGGAGATGGCCATCGACGGCGAGGCCGGCCTGGCCCGCATCGAAGGCCGCCCGTTTGACCTGGTGCTCCTGGACCTGGCGCTGCCCGGCAAGAACGGCATAGAAATCCTGCAGCTGATTCGCGAACGCGCGCCCGAGCTGCCGGTCATCATGCTGACCGCTTACGGCACGGTCGACAACGTCGTCGACGCCATCCGGGCCGGCGCGCAGAACTTCGTACAAAAACCCTGGGATAACGAAAAGCTGCTCGCCGATATTCGCGCCGCGATCGCGCGTTTCCGGGCCGAGGAAGAAAACGTCCAGCTGAAGCGCGCGTTCAAACAGCGCTACAGCTTTCCCAACATCATCGGCAAAAGCGAAAGCATGCTGCGCATCTTTGACACCATCGCGCAGGTAGCTCCTTCACGCTCCACCGTGCTGATCCAGGGCGAAAGCGGCACCGGCAAGGAGCTGATCGCCAAAGCCGTGCACGCGCACTCACCCCGCAAGGACAAGCCTTTTGTCCCTGTAAACACGGGCGCTGTGCCGACGGATCTGCTTGAATCCACCTTGTTCGGCCATGTGAAGGGCGCGTTTACCTCGGCCATCTCGGCAAAAAAGGGACTCTTCGAAGTCGCGCACGGCGGCACGCTGTTTCTCGACGAGATCGGCACCATGCCGCTCGACACCCAGGCAAAGATCCTGCGGGTCCTGCAGGATCGCCGCTTCATGCACCTGGGCGGCACGCAGGAGATCCAGGTGGACGTGCGCATCATCACCGCGACCAACGTGGACCTGCGCCAGGCGGTGCGCGAAGGGAAGTTTCGCGAGGATCTTTTCTACCGCCTCGACGTGATCCGCTTTGAACTGCCTCCGCTGCGTCAGCGCCGCGAGGACATCCCCGCCCTGGCGGCTCTTTTCCTGCGCCGCTATTCGGATGAAAACGACCTGCCGCACCGCACCCTTTCGCCCGAAGCCCTCCGCGCGCTGGTCGACTACGACTGGCCCGGCAATGTTCGCGAGCTCGAAAATGTCATGGAGCGAGGCGTGGTGCTGAGCCTTGGTCCGGTCGTCGGGCTCGACCTGCTGCCGGCGCATGTGTCCGGCCGCTCCCACTCCTCCAGCGTGCTTGAGCACAGCGCCGACGCTTCCCTGTTCGACATCATGGAAGATATCGAGCGCCGCATCATCATGGACAAGCTCGAACGCTCAAACTGGAACCAGACCGAAGCCGCCGAGCAGTTTCGCATCCCGCTTTCGACCCTGAACCAAAAGATCAAGCGGCTCAACATTGAAATCAAGAAGCGCCTGCGCGAAGGCTAGCGTTCGCTTTCTCGGCAACGATGGGCAGCCAGTCCGGAGCGCCGAAGAGCGGCCAGCCTCTTCTCTCGATGCGGGGCGCAGGAAAGTGCGTCGAAGGGCGCGATGTGGGGCGCGATAGAAAGCGGCACGGGGGGGGCGCGGTCGCTCTCCTGGCGCTCGCCAAGCTTGCGCTGCACTGTGCAACGGCCGGCCAGTACGGCGTCTTCCGTGACGAGCTGTACTACCTGGCGTGCGCGCGGCACCTGGCTGCCGGCTACGTCGATCAGCCGCCCTTGATTGCCTTTGTCACCTGGTTTGCCGCGCATGTCTTCGGCACGTCTCTCCTTGGCCTGCGCCTTTTGCCCGCGCTTGCCGGGGCATCGCTGGTCTGGCTCACTGCGCTTGTCGCCCGTGAGTTGGGCGGCAAGGGTTTTGCGCAGTGCATGGCCGCCTTCTCCATCCTTCCCGTCCCGATCTACCTCATGCTCGATCACTGGCTGACCATGAACGCTTTTGAGGCTCCTTTGTGGACGCTCACGCTCTGGCTGGCGCTCCGGATGTGCTCCACCAACGACCCCCGATTTTGCGTCCCGATCGGCTGCCTCGTCGGCATCGGCCTCGAAAATAAATACTCCATGCTCCTCTTTGCCGGCGCGCTGGTTCTTGGGTTGATCCTGACGTCCCAGCAATGGCTCCTCAGGAGCCGGTGGTTCGTCGTAGGCTGCGCATGCACGCTGCTGCTTTTCCTCCCCAATCTTCTTTGGCTCGTTCACAACCACTTCCCTTTTCTGACCTTTGAGCAACACTCCCGGATGAGCGCCGCACGCATCGAGCGCGCGCCGCTCGCCTTCATCGCCGACCAGGCGATGATTACCAATCCGTTGCTGGCCCCCTTGTGGTTCGCGGGTCTGCTGTGGCTGCTCTGGTCCAAGCGCGCAGCGCGGTACCGTTTCGCCGGCTGGACCTCCCTCGCTATCCTTCTCGTTCTCCTGGTATTGAAGGCCAAGAACTACTACGCCGCGCCCATCTACCCTGCCTTGTTTGCGGGCGGTGCCGTGGCGCTCGAAGCCGCGACGCAGCACAAAGGGTGGTGGCTGCGGAGCGCGTATGGTGCCGCGGTCCTGGCGGCTGGCCTCATCCTTGCGCCCTTTGTTCTGCCGGTGCTGCCGATCGGGCGCTTCCTCGCGTACCAGCAGGCTTTCGGTGGCTTCACGCCGGTTCGGCTGGAGAAGCAACCTCCCGGCCTGCTTCCGCAGCAGTTCGCAGACGAGTTCGGCTGGGAAGAGATGGCCCGCAAGACAGCAGCTATCTACGAGCGCTTACCGGATGCGGCGAAAAGTGACACCGCTATTTTCGGCAACAATTACGGCGAGGCGGCTGCCATTGATTTTTTTGGGGCAAGGTACGGACTGCCGGCGGCGATCAGTGGAAGCGAGAGCTTTTGGCTTTGGGGACCGCGCGGGTACTCGGGCAAAACGATGATTGTGCTTGGCAGCAACGGCGTGGGCGACCGGGAGCACTTCGCAACCGTGGAAAAGGCCGGCCGCATGGATGACCCGTACACTCGGGACATAGAGCACTTCGACTTTTATCTTTGCCGCGACCTAGCGGCCAACCTCGGTGATTTCTGGCCGGAGACCAAGAAGTGGTGAAGTGGTGAGGATGGCTGCCTGTCGCCCCCAGGATCCGGCGCGACCCGCGCCCTTGCTGCACACCATTTTTCCGGGCGGGGATTCCTCGCCGGTCTCCACCTGAAAAGCCTTTCCGCTTACCCGGGGATGAGGACCCGCGTTAAACTAGCGGTTGATCGTTCATGGCTGAAAACACACTGGATCGCGCGGCAAAGAACATCATCCTTTCCCTGCAGGATTACGCGCTGCTCAGTGGCCGCGCCCTGTCCAACCTTTTTCGCCGTCCCCTTACCCTGGCCGACATTTTCACCCAGGCAGACTCGATCGGCGTGGGCTCGATCCCGATCGTGCTCCTGACCGGCTTTTTTACCGGCGGCGTGCTTGCGCTGCAAACTTCGGCGTCGCTGTCCCAGTTCGGCGCGGGCGCCATTACCGGGCAGCTGGTGTCCTTTTCCATGATCAAGGAGCTGGGACCGGTGCTCACCGGGCTGATGGTTTCCGGGCGCAACGCGTCCGGGATGGCCTCCGAGCTTGGATCGATGATCGTCACTGAACAGGTGGACGCCATGCGGGCCCTCGGCAGCGATCCACTCAAGAAGCTGGTCATGCCGCGCCTGGTTGCGACCGTGGTCATGCTCTTCTTTCTGGCGATCCTGTCCGATATGGTCGGCATCATGGGGGGCGGCGCGATCGCCGTCTTTATGCTCGGCCAGGACGGGTCGCAGTACTTCCACTCCTCCTACCAATCACTCGTGTTCGGCGACATCTTCCAGGGCCTGGTCAAACCGGTTTTCTTCGGCTTTATCATCGCCAGTATCGGCTGCTTCTACGGCATGTCCACCAAGGGCGGTACGCAGGGAGTGGGCCGTGCCACCACGCAGGCCGTTGTTGTTTCTTCCGTGCTGATCATCGCCAGCGACTTCGTCATCAGCCGCCTGATGATCGGCATCTTCGGGCGGTAGCGCGCATGGCAGACGCAGCACAGGCGGAACAGGCAGCGGGAAAGCGGGAAACCTGGAGCCAGACGCACCCAGGGGAGCCAGTGGTCGTCTTTGACGGCGTGTCCCTGCGCTCCGGCGGCCATACGGTGCTCGATAACATCTCGTTCCGCGTCATGGGCGGCGAAACCCGGATCATCCTGGGGCCCGCCGGGGTTGGCAAGAGTGTGCTGCTCAAGCTCGCGAACGGGCTCATCCGGCCTGATTCCGGGACCATCACCGTGTTCGGCGAGAACGTAGGGAGGCTGCGCGAGGACGACCTGTTTACCCTGCGGGCGCACATCGGCATGGTCTTCCAGGAGGGCGCCCTGTTTGACTCGCTCACCGTCCGCGACAACGTCGCCTACCGGCTCAACGAGGACCATGTGGCGGAAGAGGAGGTCGACCGGCGCGTACGCGAGGCCCTCCGCTTTGTTGAACTCGAAGACACGATCGACAAGTTCCCCTCGCAGCTTTCCGGGGGCATGCGCCGCCGGGTGTCCATCGCGCGCGCCATCATCTCCGATCCGGAGCTGGTGCTCTACGACTCGCCCACCGGGGGCCTGGACCCGATCACCTCGACGACCATCATCGAGATCGTGGTCAAGCAGCGGGACTTCTACAACTCGAGCTCACTCTTAGTGACGCACCGGCTCCAGGACGCATTTACGCTCGCTACACATCGCTTCAACGATGGAAACAACAAGATGGAAAAGCTGCCTGACGGCAAGGTGAACGAGAACACGACCTTTCTCGTGCTCCACGAAGGCAAGCTGGTCTTCGACGGCTCGACCCTGGACCTGGTGCACTCCGAGGACCCGTTTATCCGCGAGTTCATCGAGTAACCCTCGCAAGCTTCGCAACCCGGGCCGCCAATCCTCGTCTAAGAGGAAGGTATGCGCTTCCCGAAACCCCAGCGACGACCGGAACTTGACGCGCTCCGCGGCCTTTTCCTGGTCTGGATGACGCTGACTCACCTGCCGACACGCGCCAGCGAATGGACCAACCAGCCCTTCGGCTTTCTTTCCTCCGCCGAAGGTTTCGTTTTCCTGTCGGCGCTGCTGGTCGCGCGAATCTACAGCAAGCAGGCGGCGTAAGACAGCGAAGGGCTGAAGACCACGTTGTGGAAGCGGGCGGGCAAGATCTACGGCATCCACCTGGCCCTGCTTGCCCTGGCCTTCACGGTCGGCGCTGCCCTGGCTACGGCAACCCATCGCGACGCGATCCATAACCTGCTGAACTTCTACCTCGTGCACCCCTGGACCGCCATCGCGGGCTCGCTGCTGCTGCTCTACTGCCCGCCCCTGCTCGACATCCTGCCGATGTACGTGTTGTTTCTCGCCGGCACGCCGCTGGTGCTTTCCTGGGCTGCCCGGCGAGGCTGGCGCGTGCCCCTCGGTATCAGCTTTCTGGTGTGGCTGGGCGCGCAGCTGGGCCTGCGCGACTGGCTGCATGGCGGCATCGTGCACCTGACACACCTCCAGATTCCGGTGCAGGAAGGAGGGGCGTTCAACCTGCTGGCCTGGCAATCAGTGTGGATGGCGGGGCTGTGGCTGGGAGCCAAATCCGCCGCGGGCGAAAACCCCCTGCGCCGCGTCAATGGCTCCATGGCAGCCGGGGCGCTTGCCGTGTGCCTGTTCTTTCTGGCGGTGCGGCATGGCTGGCTCGGGCCGCACCTGACCGAGGCGACGCTCGGCTTCGAGCTTGATAAGTGGCACATCGGGCCGCTGCGCGTGATCAACCTCGCGGCTTTTGCCGTGCTGTTCTACTGGCTGCGCGGGTTCGTCTTCCCCATCGTGCAAAGAGAACCGTTCTTGACCCTCGGGAAGGCGTCGCTCGAGGTGTTCTGCGCGCACATCGTGTTTGTCTTTCTTGCGCTCGCGCTGCTCTACAACGACGTCAGCGAACTGCACGGTGCCGTCGCCATCGTGACGCTCGTTGTCACCTTTTCCGGGCTCTTTCTTTTGGCTTCGCAGATCGTCAAGCGACGCCGGGCAGCGCGGGAAAAGGCAAAGGCGGCCCAACCCGCAGACCCGGCAGAAGAGCGCGGAAGCGCCGTTGCGCCGGGTCCCCTGCTGTTTGCGCAAAGCCCGGCCGGCGCGCCCACGCCTGCCCTCGACCAGGAAAGCGCTTGAACGCTCGGGCCTGGGTCGCAGGCCAAGGCACGGTCAAACTGCGACGGTAAAGGTGTCTTCCGTGCGCGTAACGGCCCGGTACATTGTGTCGCGCTCAAAGGGCACCCGGCCAGCCGCCGTGATCAGCCGCATCAGCTCTTCGCGGCGCATCCCCTGCGGCGTGGTCGCACCGGCGTCGTGGTAGATCTTCTCCTCGATCACGGTCCCGTCAATATCGTCTGCGCCGAAGCGCAGCGAGATCTGCGCCATCTTGGGCGAAACCATCTGCCAGTAGCTCTTGATGTGCGGAAAGTTATCGAGCATCAAGCGCCCGACGGCAATCTGCTTCATGTCGGTCAACCCGGTAGTCCGCGGAAGATGATCAAGCGCCGTATTGGCAGGATGGAAAGCGAGAGGAATAAAGGTTTGAAAGCCGCCGGTGCGATCCTGCACGGCACGCAGCCGCAGCAGGTGGTCCACGCGATCCTCGTCGTTTTCGACATGGCCGTAAAGCATCGTGGCGTTCGAGCGCAGCCCTAGCTGATGAGCGGTTTCCGCTGTCTCCAGCCATTCATTTCCGTTGATCTTGTGGTCGCAGATGATCGATCGCACCCGGTCGGCGAAAATCTCCGCGCCCCCGCCCGGCAGCGAGTCGACCCCCGCGGCGCGTACGCGCTCAAGCGTTTCGCGGATGCTGAGCTTGGCCCGCTTGGCCAGAAAGGCGACCTCGACCATGGTGAAGGCCTTGACGTGCACCAGGGGAAAGCGCTCCTTGAGTCCGGACACGAGATCGAGAAAGTACTCAAGGGGCAGGTCGGGGTGCAAGCCTCCGACGATGTGGAACTCGGTGACAGCTTCCGTGTACCCTTCGGCAGCCGTTGTCCAGGCTTCTTCAAGCGCCATCGTGTAGGTGCCGGGGGCGCCCTTCTTGCGGCCAAAGGCGCAGAGCCGGCAGGAGGCCACACACACGTTGGTCGGATTGATGTGCCGGTTTACGTTGAAGTACGCCAGGTCGCCGTGGAGCCGCTCGCGTACGGAGTTGGCCAGCCAGCCGACGGCCAGGATGTCGGGGGACCGGTACAGCGCGACGCCGTCCTCAAACGTCAGCCGTGTGCCGCTTGCGACCTTTTCGGCAATGGGTGCAAGCGCTGGATCGTCTGTCACAAATGCGTGACGGGCCAGGGACCCTCGCTCAGCTGCATCCGTCATGATCATGCCCTCTGCCTTCATTTTACGGGAGCGCCCGGCGGGGCCTGCGGCGCGACCGACAACGAGGCACAACCGCATGCAGGCACGCGAAAACAGGGGTGGAGCACGC
>CALMAN010000016.1:26793-33284 GCA_937859835.1 uncultured Acidipila sp.
CGCTGTTACTATGCCGACAGATGCTTACCCGGACGCCCTGGCACCGCCGCTTCCGCATCCGTCTGGCACTTGGAGGTTGGCTGGCGGCAGCCGGGCCTGCACTGGGGACCGGCAAGCTTCCCTTGCCGCAAACGCTGACGCTTCCGTCCGCCGGGCAAGCTTTGTTTCCCCCCATCACCGCCGAAGCGCTGGACAGAACTGCCGTGCAGGTGCCCTCGCAGCTGGAAGGCAAGGCCGACATCCTGCTGCTGTACTGGAAACGCGACCAAACGGCCCAGCTCGACACCTGGACGGCGATCACACAGGCGGTGCAGCACGGGCGGTTCGACGTGCGGGTATACCGGATGCTGGTCAGCGCGCCCGAGAACGCCCTGTATCGCTGGTGGGACAACGCCTCGCTGCGGGCTGCCGAAACCGATCCGGAAATGCTGCACTGGAGCATCCCGCTGTACACAGACAAGCCTGCCCTGTGGCGCAGCCTCCACATGCCCGGGGACGAGCAGGCAGTGCTGGTACTGCTGATTGACCACACCGGGCACGTTCTGTGGAGAGCGCAGGGAGCCTCCAGTGCGGCGAGCCGGGCGGGCCTGCAAGCAGCGGCCAACGCGTACCCCTGAGCTGAAGCGGAGCAGGCCGCGGGTTATAGCCACGCTAGGAGCCGATCGGCCCGGCGGCCCCGCGTAGCTGCCGCTCCAGCTGCAAGGCATCCGTCACCCCGTTGTAGTAGCCGGGCACGGTACCGGTCACAACAAAGCCGAAGCTTTGGTAAAAACTCTGCGCAACGCTGTTGTCCGAAGCGACCTCCAGCACGACAGCCTGCGAGCGGGCCTGGGCGGCGCGTTCAAAGATCCAGCGCATCAACGCGCCCCCCACGCCTTGCCGGCGCGCCCCGGGATCTACGTCGATCGTCAAAACATGCATCATGGCGCACACCGGGGCGAGCGGAAGCGCCATCGTCCGCCGGCGTACCGGGCGGACGATGGCAAAGCCCACAACGGTGCTTCGCAGCCGTGCCACGGCGGTGGAAGAGCTGGGATGCTCAAGAAAACTGCGCAGTTCCGCCCGGCTATACGCGATGCCGGGCGGAAAGCAGGCCTGGTCCAATGCATGGAGCGCTTCGAAATCTGCCGGGGCGTAGGCCCGCAGAGCGAGCGCTTCCACGCTTATTGCACGCCAGGCGCCTGGGCCGTGGCTGTTTCAGCCGGACTTGGCTCCAGCACGACTCCGTCGAACAGGGACGCGGCGACCAGCCGGTTTCCCTGCTGGAGCACCTGGTGGACACGCCAACCTGCCTGCCAGAACTTCCACGGGCTGCCCGCCGCATCGACGCCGAAGATGGTGGTCGAGGTGCGGGAAGAAACCAGTACCCGCTTCAGTGCCGGGTCATAGTTCAGTCCGCCGATCTCGCCCAGGGGCAGATTCTTGATCGGCTCCCAGCTGGCGCCTGCATCCTTGCTAAAGAAGACGCCCTCGCGCCCACCTGCCCACAGCGCGCCATCGGCGGAAACGGCAAGAGCGCCCACCCCGGAAAGCGTTGGGGGCAAGGCGACGGGAGTCCAGTTCCGGCCGCTGTCGGAGGAAACCATCAGGCTGGTGCGGCCGCCCGCGATCACCTGCGAGCCCAGCGCCCCCAGGTAGTGGTAGTCCGCCGCCGGGAGCGTGGTCGCCTCCCAGCTCCCGCCGCTGTCGGTGGAGCGGTACACCCCCTTCGCCGTAGCCGCATACCAGGTGGGGCCACTCAGGTCGAGGCTGTTGACGCGGCCTTCAATCTCGCCGGTCTTCTTGACGGTGTCAATGGTTCGGGTGCTGTGCCGCTTTCCCTTGCGCACCGCAACGGTTTTGCTGGTGTGGGCGAGCAGGTCCCCGGCTTGCTGCCATGTGGTGTTTACGAGCTTGGCGACCCCGTTGCTCGTGCCCGCGTAGACGGCTCCGTCCGGGGCCTCGGCGAGGGCAAACACATCCCGTCCGGCAAGCCCGTCCGCCTGCTGGTGCCAGCTTGCGCCATCGTCGGTGGTGACAAAAACACCACCGTAGATCTTGTCGTTCAGCACACCGGCGTACAGGGTTTCGGGCTGCTTGGTTGAGGCCAGCACGGTTTGCACCACGCGCTGCGAAAAGCCGCCGTTCGCGCTGGTAAAGGTGGCGCCACCGTCGCCGCTGGTAAGAACGCCGCTGCGATCGGTCGCGAGCATCAGGTGCTGATCATTGGTGGGATCGACGAACACATCATTGATGATGACGTCAGGGCCAGTCAGGCGCGACCAGTTGGTGCCGGCATCGGCAGTCTTGTAGAGCCCCTCGGTCGTGCCTGCATACACGATGGCCGGGTTTACCGGGTCCTGCATGAGCACCCGTGTACGCCGAGCCGTGGACGGAATCCCCTGGACTTTCTTGAAAAGGCTGCCGCCGGTTTCGCTCTTATAAATGCCCGAGCAGGCGCTTGCATACACAAGTGTCGGCGTGTGCGGGTCGATGATGATCGAGAACACGTCGGAATCATCAATCAAGCCGTCCTTGATGTTGGTCCAGTGCGCACCGCCATCGGTGGTCTTCCAAGGCAGATGCCAGGTGCCTGCATACACGGTGTTGGTGTCGACCGGGTCGATGGCGACAGACTCGACTTCATGGAGCTCCGACGACTCCTCGGTACTGATCACCTTCCAGTGCTGGCCGCCATCGACGGACCGGTACACGCCGGCAACGGTTCCGGCAACGTACAGCTTGGGGTTTGAGGGCGCCTGCACAAGCGCGCGCACGCTTTGTCCATCCATGTCCGCGACCGGCGCCCAGCTTCTGCCGGCATCGTGGCTGATGTAGATGCCGCCCCCGCGTTCGTCTACCTTCCAGGCGCCGATGACAAGGGTCTTCGGGTCGCTTGCATCGACAGCGATGCTGTCGACAACCAGGTCGTCCGCGGCGCCCAGCTTGGCAAGCCGATGCCAGGTTGCGCCGCTGTCGGCGGTTTCGTAAACCCAGGAGCTCGTGGTCCCGAGATACAGGTGCTTGGGGTTCTTGGGGTCGGCGGCAAAAGCACGGGCGTCGCCGCCATCCGGTCCAACCGAGGACCAGGCCTGCGCAAGCACCGCTCCAGCCGGGATGGAGTTGGTGTGAGGGGATTGCGCGGGCGTTGACGGGGCAAGCGCGAAGGTCAGGAGTGAGCCGGCCAAGGTAAGCCGGGCCGCGGTGGTTCGGGCATTGCGTGTGAGGACAGGGATCATGGGTTCTGTGCCGGCGGGTGCCGGTCTCCTTTGCTTCAGGCGGTTCCAGGCAGAAAGAAGGGCCAGCCGTTGAACGGCCAGCCCCTCAAAGGTAAGAGCAGCAGGGGGCGTCTCCGCCCCCGGCTGCCTGGTGCTTACTGCTTGCTGGTGCCGCTCGTGGTGTGGTGGTGGTGCCGGGTTGCGTGCCGTTGTCCAAGCGCCTTGCGCGGTTGCGCCTTGATGCTGGACTCGTCAACAGCGGTTGTGCCCTGCACATCGTTGTCGAAGTTTGCACCCGCCGGTACCAGGTAGTTATCGGCTTCGTTGGTCCCCTTGGTTCCGGTGCGGACCGAGATGCGGGAAGCATCGATGCCCTTTTCCGTGACCAGGTAGGACTTGGTGTTGACGGCGCGCTGCGCAGCAAGCTGATCAGGCGTCATGGTCGGGGCTGCATGGCGGCGGCCCTTGCGGGTGGGTGCGGCGGCCTGTGCGGCAGCAGCGTTGCCTACCACAGTCAGGGTCGCGTCCGGAGTGCGCTGGAGGTTGAGGGTGACGTCGTCAAGGCAGGCCTTGGCTTCGTTATCCACGCGGGCTGGGCGGCGCTTGTCGCGGTCAAAGGTGATCGCGCAAAGCGTTTGGACCTTGGGAGCAGGAGCCGGGGGTGCGTTGACGGTGACCGTGGTCGTCGTCGTTGCCGTCTGGCCCTTGTCATCTGCCACGTTGCAGGTGACGGTGATGGTGCCGGCGGGTGCGCCTGCGGTCGACAGCGTGGCGGTGCTGGACGTGCCGGAAATCTGGCCGGCCGTTGCCGAGTAGCTGTAGGTGAGCGGACGGTTCTGCGGGCTGACCCCTACGGAGGTGATCGTCGAGCTGTCGCCCGGGTTCACAGTGGTTGGGTTTGCCGAGCAGGAGATAGTCGGCGGCTCAAACTGCTTGACGGTGAACGGAACATTGCAGTCAGCAGACTGGCCTGGCTTTTGCCCTTCGCTGACATGGCCGGTAACCGTGTACTGCCCGGGCTGCAGCGTCGAGGTGTCCACGGTCGCGGTGTTGTTTTCACCCTTGACCTGGAGACCCTGGCCCGACCAGGTGTAGGTGGCCGTCTTTTTCGGATTCAGGTTCGCTGCCGTACCGGTGATGGTGAGCGGATCACCCGGAAAGACCGAGGTCGGGTTGGCAACGCAGGTGAGGGTAACGGGCGGCGGAGGGATGATGTTGCCGAACTTGAAAAGGAGGCCGGCGCTTAGCTCGGCCGAATCAATGTTGGCGCGACCGCCGTTGGTCCCTTGCGGGCCGAAGTCGGCGTGGGTGTACACATAGTCGGCCTGGAAGAGCCGGATCCCAATGTGGTGATCAAACAAGGGCGTGTCGTAGTCCAAACCGCCGCCCACCTTGACCAGGGGACCCCAGGTGTACACGTGGTACACGTTCGGCTCCGCGTTGGGGCCGCCTACATCGGCCGCGCCTGCCATTGCATGCGCAAACGGCGTTACCCCGTAAGAGCTGGGGTAGCGCGCGATCAGACCGGCTGAAAGATTGCGGAAGCCGTCGTTCTTCCCAAGGGTGTGATCCGCATACTCAACAACACCGCCCACATACCGGTTAAAGAAGTACGCAACCGAACCGATCGCGCCGTAGTCCACCGAGCCATAAGCTACGGGGTAAGGCTGACCAGTTACGGCACTGGTTGTGGATACCGTGCCGTGCGGCGCGTAATACGAGTAACCGGTAAATATATCGATCCGGGAAACCGGGGTCTGCTTCGGCGCAGTGGGCGTCGGAGCAGCCGGAGTCGCCGGCGGCGTTGAGGTCGAATCCTGTGCCTGGAGGCCGGTGGCACTCAGCCCTACGGCACATCCAAGGAGCAGGATTCGGCTCAGAGAATGCGATGAACCACGATACATGCGTCTATCCTCCGCAACCTACTTAAAAGTCAAACAAATACTTCTGGTGAAATCGCCGCTGTTTACAAGCGTTCCGGATCGCGGACATTTCCGCGGAACTGAAACTTACCCTACGCGTACTACCTTAGAGCCTCCGCCTGTTTTCTAGTTGCCCGGAAACAAGCGTTTTTCGCCTGTACCCAAGTCGTCAACCACTTCTAAGGCAACCACCGTTTCGATTTCGACTTCTGTCGCGCAGCACACATGTGCCCTGACAAGAGTGTCCGCTTGCGGGGCACAAAGCAAGCGAAATCAGCATCCTTTGTAACACTTTAGTGCTAGCAGGCATAGCAAACAGAAAAGGCTGCCCGTGGGCAGCCTCCTTTTCCGTTCCGATGCCGGACGCGCGATCTACGCAAGCGTCTCTTGCCGCCGATCGCTACGCAAGATTCAAAGCCCGGCGCGCGGTGCCCTTTTCTGCCTGGATCTTTTCCTGCAGCAGCGTCAGGGCATAGATCAGCTGCTCAGGCCGCGGCGGGCAGCCCGGGACATAGATATCGACCGGGATGATCTGGTTGACTCCCTGCACGATCGCATAGTTGTTGAACACACCGCCGGAGGTTGCGCAGGCGCCCATGGAGATGACCCACTTGGGTTCGGGCATCTGGTCGTACAAACGCCGGATCACCGGCGCCATCTTGTTCGAAACCCTGCCGGCGATCACCATCAGGTCGGCCTGCCGTGGCGAAGGGCGGAACACCTCCATGCCGAAGCGGGCGACGTCGAAGCGCGAAGCGCCCATGGACATCATCTCGATAGCGCAACAGGCAAGGCCAAAGGTCATCGGCCAGACGGAACTTTTGCGCGCCCAGTTGAGCGCCGCATCGAGCGAGGCAAGCAGAATGCCTTCCGGCTGCTGTTCCCCAAAGGTGACCTCGCGCAGCTTTTCCCGGTTCTTTCCGGTGGAGTTCAGGGTTCCGAAAAAGCGGCTGTCCTTGTCGTTCCCGGCTTGTAGGGTGCTCATAGAGCCTTAGTATACCGCTCGCTCGCGCTGTCGAAGCGGGTGAGCGCAGCGCCGGATCGGTCTGCTGAAACGGCTCCGGTCTCTGCGGCGGCAGAAAGGTCGCCGTCGCTTTCAGCCGGAAAGTATGTAAAAGTATCTGCAACATGGGACACAACTCCGCGCCCAAAGTGCTTCTCGCCTTCCAGCCGTTCGCCCTGATCCCGATCGCGCGACGTTTTCTCAGCCATCCTTCCTGGACATCCTTGCCGGTTCGCGGCCTGGGGGCGATCGCGCTTTTCGGCTGCGCCGGCCCTGTTCTGGCCCAGGCAGCGCCATCAACAGAAGCGCGGCTGGCCAAGCTGGAAGCGGCCACGGCCGCCGCGCAGAGCGGGGCGGACAACACCTGGA